>NZ_CP012945.1:1846181-2164862 GCF_001402915.1 Devosia sp. A16 | reverse complement strand
CGCGGCGGCCGGCAGATCACCGCCTTCGACCTCGTGACGCATTCGTCCGGCCTGCCGCCGGTGCCGCCCGATCTGGGGGTCGGCAACCCCGCCAACCCGTATGCCGGCTATGGCGCCGAGCCGCTCCGGGCCTTCCTCGAGAGCTACCAGGTGCCGCGCGATATCGGCACAGAGTTCGAATACTCCAATATCGGCCTCGCGTTGGTGGCAGAGGCGGTCGAGCAGGTCACCGGCAAGGACTACGCCAGCCTGCTCGAAGAGCGGATCTTCACACCGCTGAAGATGACCGAAACGGCGTTGACCACGACGCCCGAACTCAGGCAGCGGCTGGCGAGCGGCCACGATGCGGCGCGCAACCCGGTGAGCAACTGGGATCTCGAGGTGTTTGCCGGCGCCGGCGCGTTGCGCTCGACCGTTGCCGATGTCAGCAAATTCATTGCCGCGGCCAGCGGAGCGGTTTCCACCCCGCTCGATCCGGCCTTTGCGCTCATGCTGGAGCGCACCCGGCCGTCCGATGCGAACGGCGGCAAGGTCGGGCTGGGCTGGTTCACGCTCGCCCATCCCAAGGGCGAGATCGCCTGGCACAACGGCATGACCGGCGGCTACAACGCCTTCGTCGGCTACGATCGGCAGAGCCGCAAGGGCGTGGTGGTGCTCTCCAACATGGCGAGTACGGTGGGGATCGAGGATATCGGCTTTCACATCCTCGCCGATAACCTGCCGCTCGCCGCGATGCCGAAGCTGCGCCAGCCGGTGGCGCTCGATCCGGCGCTGCTCGACCGTTATGTCGGCAGGTATGCGCTGACGCCCGCCTTCGTCCTCGAGGTGACGCGCGAAGGCGACGCGCTGTTCGTGCAGGCGACGGGGCAGCAGAAGCTGCCGGTGTTTGCCGAGACCGAGACGACGTTCTTCTACAAGGCGGTCGACGCGCAACTGAGCTTCGAGCTGGGCCCGGACGGCCGGACGACGAGCCTGACGCTGCACCAGAATGGCTTAAGCCAGCCGGCAAAGCGGATCGACGGATAAGCGAAAGTCGACCCCTTGAAACCCTGAAACCGGGTTCACATATATCGGTCAACGGTTGGATCGGGGCGCTGTCCCTCCCGGCGACCTGGTCCCAGCCAATGAAAGGCGCTCCCCTAACGGGTTGAGCGCCTTTCTGTTTTCGGGGCACAGGGACAAGCCATGAGCGGACGGATCGTCATTCTCAATGGGGCACCGCGAGCCGGCAAAAGTTCGATCGCGAGGGCAGTGATGGCCGATCTGCCCGGGCAGTGGATCAATCTCGGCGTCGACCGGATGAACGCGGCGCTGCCGAAAGAGCTGCTGCCGGGCATCGGGCTCCGCCCAGGTGGCGAGCGGCCCGATCTCGAGCCTGTGGTGGTGCGGCTCTACGCCGAACTCTACGACGAAATCGCGGCCCGCGCCGAGGCGGGCGAGGATGTGGTGGTCGATGTCGGGCACCATGACGGTTATTCACGGCCGCTCGGCATACTCGCCTCCTCGGCGCGCCGGCTCAGTGGCCTCCCGGTGCTGTTCGTCGGGGTGCGCTGCCCGATCGGGACGATCATGGCGCGCCGCAACGCCGATCCACGAGGCGGGTTCTATCTGGGCGGCGACGCTGTCCCGGCACCGGTGGGGCGCTGGCAGGAGGCGGTGCATCAGCCGGGGATCTACGATCTCGAGGTGGACAGCGCGATGATGGCGCCGGAGCAGTGCGCGGTGGCCATTGCCACGGCGCTGGTTGCGCCGGTGCGACCAACTGCGTTCGAGCGGCTGGCGTTGCCCCAAACTAACGCCGGAGCGAGCTGACCCCCACCCCTGTCTCCTCCCCGCAAGGGGGAGGGAGACCCTCACACCGACATCTCAGTTTGCGTCTCCCTCCCCCTTGCGGGGAGGGATCAAGGGTGGGGGTCCACAGCCACCAACGCCTACGGATACCCGGCATGCCGCACCGCAACGCGGGTGCTGAACACCCGACCGGTCGGCTGGCTGACGTCGACCGTGCCGGTCCACTCATTGGCGACCATGTAGAGCGTCCGGCCGTCAGGGCCGCCTAGCATCACGGCAAAGCCCATGCGGTCGAGCTCGAACTTCTCGACGATCTCACCACCGTCGCGGACACGCAACACGGTGGCGCCGGTCGAGGTCCAGATGGCGCCTTCGGCATCGGTGCAGATGCCGTCATTGCCGTATTGCCCGACATTGGCCCAGAGCCGCCGGTTGGAAAGGCTGCCGTCCGCGGCAATGTCGAAGGCGGTGAGGTTGCCGTTGAACGATTCAGCGCAGACCAGGGTTTTGCCATCGGCGAGGATCGCCATGCCGTTCGGGAAGGCGAGGCCTTCGGCGACCTTGCGGCTGCTGCCGTCGGGCGAAACCAGGGCGATGAAGCCGGGACGGAACTCGCCGCCGGGAAAGTCGAAATCGACATTGTTGACGTAGATGTGGCCGCTCGGGTGCACGGTGATCTCGTTGCAGCCGCGCTCCGACAGGCTGGAGAGATCGGCGAAACGGGTAAAGCTGCCATCGGGCTGGCGCAGTTTCAGCTCGCGGTCGGCGGCGTGGACCAGCAGCATGCGGCCATCGGGCAGCCAGTCGAACGAGAAGGGGAGCGACGCCACTTCCGCCTCGACGGCCGGGCGTCCCTCGGCGTCGATCGTATAGAGTTTCTGGCCGACCCAGTCGGCGAACCAGAGCTTGTTATCATGCCAGCGCGGGCATTCCCCGAGCAGGATTCCGTCCATCAGCTGGGTGATCTTGGTCATCGTCAATCCCTCATTGCTCTCAAGACAATGTCGGGCGAGCTGCGGCCATTTCGACAGGCGGTGAAAACAAATCGGGCGCCGGAGAGAATCCGGCGCCCGAGGCAGTCAGTGATTCACGTGAAGCACTAAATGTTCAGTGGCCGCCCATACCGGCCATTTCCGGGTTCGCCGGCGGCTTCTTGACGAAGAAGGCGGCGACGATGGCGAACAGCGAGATGATCGCCCCGGTCATGAAGCCGGTGCGGATGCCGGCGGCGAGCGCGGCCACCGGCTCGGTACCGGCCGCCGTCAGGGCGGCTGACTGGATGGTCATCAGCGCGATGAACAGCGCCACGCCGGCGGCGCCCGCCACCTGCTGCACCGAGCCGAGAATGGCCGAACCATGCGAATAGAGCTGCATGGGGAGCGAGCTCAGCGAGGCGGTGAACAGCGGGGTGAACATGATGGCGAGGCCGATGCAGAGCGCGATATGGCCGGCGAGAATCACCCAGACCGAGGTCGACTGATCGACCAGGGTCAGGCCCCAGAGCACGGCGCTGACGACGATCGAGCCCGGCACCAGCAGGCGGGTGGTGCCCCACTTGTCGTAGAGCCGGCCGACCACCGGGCCGAGCAGGCCCATCATCAGGCTGCCGGGCAGCAGCATCATGCCGATCTGCAGCGGATCGAGCTTCAGGACATTCTGCAGGAACAGCGGCAACAGGATGATGACGCCGAACAGCGCCATCATGGCGATCGCCATCATCACCACCGACAAGGTGTAGTTGCGGATGGCGAAGGTGCGCAGATCGAGCAGCGCCTTGTCCTGCAGCGTCAGCTGGCGCCACACGAACAGCACCATTGTGACGAGGCCGACGCCGAGCGGAATCCACGGCGACATGCCGTGCTCGCCGACGGCGGACGCCGCTTCGCCGAAGCTCGAGAGCCCATAGACGATGCCGCCGAAGGCGAGCACCGACAGGACGACCGAGATCAGGTCGAGCGGGGTCGAGCGCGGGGTCGAGACATTCTTCATCCGCCAGGCGCCCAGCGCCAGTGCGGCCAAAGCGATCGGCAGCACCAGGATGAACATGAAGCGCCACTCGAAATGGGTGAGGATGAAGCCGCCGATGGTCGGGCCGATGGCGGGGGCCACCGACATGACGATCGAGATGTTGCCCATGGTCTTGCCGCGCGATTCGGGCGGCACCAGCGTCATCACCGTGGTCATCAGCAGCGGCATCATGATGGCCGTGCCCACCGCCTGGATGACGCGGCCGAACACCAGCAGCTCGAGGCCCGGCGAGACGGCGCAGATCAGCGTGCCGACCGAGAAGATCGCCATGGCCAGCATGTAGATCGGCCGGGTGTTGATGCGCTGCAAGAGGAAGCCGGTGATCGGAATCACCACCGCCATGGTGAGGAGGAACGCCGTGGTCAGCCACTGCGCCGCACTGGCGGTGACGCCCAGATCGGTCATCAGCGGCTGGATCGCCACGCTCATGATGGTTTCGTTGAGAAACACCACGAAGGTGGAGACGAGCAGCAGCGCGATCACCAGCCGGTTGCGGGCGGAATTGGAGGTGTCGGGCGGCGCGGTGGCGGCCGTCGACGGCATGTCGGTCATCGTTTCGGAGGTCATTTGTGGCCTGCCTTACGCTGGAGGGGTTCAAAAACGGGGTGCGTCAATGGCACGGACGGGGTCGCGGTGGCCAGCCCGCGGGGCGCATAGCGCCCCTGCAACGGGGCGGCAGTTACCGGCGGGGTCATCGAGAAATCTCCTGAGCTGTCACCGATACGACGAGCGACCGGTGGCGAAATCGACAGCGTTCGCCGCAAAAATAGTTAAGCGGCGGATTAAGCGTTGATGAGGTAAAAGTCAATGTCGGGGCGCGACGAGGGACCAGGTCGTGAGCGCGTGCCGGCGGTGTTAACTCAGGGTTGGGGGCTTGAAGCAAGCCCCTTCAAACCCATATGTAGAAACTGAGGCGTTGCGCTACATGCGCGCGGGCCGGACAATTTCCAAGGGCTGGAGCCGCGCTCCGGTCCTTTGTCGTTTGTGCTAGGCTCGGGAACCTATCCGCCGAAACCGTCGAACGATCGATGGCAATGCCGACCGTCCTGAAACCCCGACGCGAACTGGTTGGCCTGAGCGATGCCGAGCTGGTGGCCCTGGTGTGGCGGCCATTCGGCGCGAGAAGCAGCTGAAGGCGTGGCATCGCGCATGGAAGATCCGGCTCATCGAGGCACGGAATCCGGATTGGCGCGATCCATAGCCAGAGGCGACTGGCGACCAGTGACCCACGGCAGCATCTCAGGATGGGCCCCGGCCTTCGCCAAGATGACACCGTAGGGTTCGTCTTAGTGCAGAACCGCAAGGTACGGCCGCGTGCATGCGGCGATCCGCAGCGCCACTACCGCGATCCTGTTCCAAACAGCTTCCCCCACGGCGGGAAAGCCACCACGCGATGCCGCTTGACAGCATCGCTCTCTTCCCGTAATCAACAGATATGTTAATTAACAATATTGTTGATTAAGAGGAGACAACGCATGAACAAGCTCATCAGCACCCACTGGATCAGCCTCGACGGCTTCATCGCCGGACCGATGGGCGAGATGGATTGGATCCGTGAGGACGACCAGCTGGCCAACTACGAAATCGGGCTGGTCAACGGCGCCAGCAGCCTGTTGCTGGGCAAGGGCACGTATCAGGATTTCGCGCAGTACTGGCCGACCATCCCCGCCAACCCCAATGCGGCGGCGTGGGAGAAGACCTATGCCGCGCGGATCAACCAGCTCCACAAGGTGGTGATCTCGCACAACCTGCAGGCGGCGAACTGGCCGAGTTCGGAGCTCTGGCGCGAGCTCGATGCCGACAAGGTCAACGCCTTCAAGGCGCGGGCCGGCGGCGACATTCTCACCTATGGCAGCGCCACGATCGTGCAGCAGCTCACCAATCTCGGCCTCGTCGACGAGTACCACTGGCTGATCCACCCGATCGTCCTGGGCAAGGGCCGGCGGCTCCTCGACAACCTCGAGCGGCGCTTCGATATCGAGCTGGTGGACAGCGAACGGTTCAACAGCGGGGTGATGAAGCTGATCTATCGCCGGGTTTAGTAGATCACCCCGGCACACCCGAACTTGCCCAACCGCCGGATCGTGCCCCACCCACCGGGTCATTCCCGCGAAAGCGGGAACCTCTGTTCTCTTGGCCCTCGCACGATCGCAAACGGAGGTGCCCGCTTTCGCGGGGATGACACCGAATACGGAAGGACTTTCACGGGGTGACACGGCGGACGGGGAGGTCAGCGCTCCGCAGCCTCGCTACAGCGGCTTTTCCGCCAACCCGCGGAAGGCGTCGGGAACGGAGCGGTCGAGCTCCAGCGTCGCCGAGGCATAGCCGATGGCTTCGCGGCCGAAGCGGCTGCGGACCGCATCCATGGCGCGATCGGCAACCAGCCGCGACGCGCCGCGGCGGCTGCCCGGGCGGCGGGGTTCGTCGGCGAGGCCGAGCGGCAGCTCGAGCTGCAGCAGTGGATCGCGCTCGAGTTGCGCCACCGAGATGGCGAGCAGCGTGATGGTGCGCTCGTCGGGGTGATCGGCCTGCACCACACGCACCAGATCCTCGGCGATCTGGGCCAGGGTCACGGTGGCGGAGATCGGCTGGTCGATGGTGATCGAACGGGTGACGGCGCGCATGTCGCGAAAGCGGACGCGCGCCGTAATGGTGTGGCCGTGCCAGGATTTCACCCTGAGCCGCGAGGCGATGCGATCGGCGAGATGGTGCAGGGTCGGGCGGTAGATGCGTTCGATGAACGGCTTTCTGCCGAGCGCCGACTGCGCCCCGGCAGAGCGGGCGCGCTGGTTGGTGACGATGCCGCGCGGATCGCGGTTCCAGCTGAGGGCGCTGAGTTTCTCGCCCGCGGCGTGGCCGAGGAGGCGCTGCACCCATTCGGTGCGCCGTTCGGCCAGCTGGCCGATGGTGAGGATGCCCTCGTCCTCGAGCTTGCTCTCGGTGACCGGGCCGACGCCCCACATCAATCCCACCGGCAGCGGATGCAGGAATTCGAGCTCACGCGCCGGGTCGACGACCACTAGGCCGTCGGGTTTTGCCACCTGCGAGGCGATCTTGGCGAGGTGCTTGGTGCGCGCCACGCCGATCGAGATCGGCAGCCCCAGTTCGGCGCGGACGCGCGCCCGAATAGTTCGGGCGATGGCCTCCGCACTGCCGAACAGATGCTCGCAGCCGGCGACATCGGCGAAGGCTTCATCGATCGAGATGCGCTCGACCAGCGGGGTGTAGTCGTCGAGGATGCCGATCGCCGCGTCGCCCAGCCGCTGATACTCCTCGAAATGGCCGCCGGTAAAGATCAGCTCGGGGCAGAGCTCCTTGGCGGCCCAGCCGGACATGCCGCCATGCACGCCGAAGGCCTTGGCTTCGTAGGAGGCAGCCAGCACCACGCCGCCGCCCACTGCAATCGGCTTGCCCCGGAGCTCCGGGTTCAGCAGTTGTTCGACCGAGGCGTAGAAGGCGTCGAGGTCGGCGTGGAGGATGGTGGCGGCGGGCTCCATCCGGAGTCTCCCTGGCAGACAGGAGAACATAAAGAGAACGGTGTGAGAGCTTGTCAAGCGGCGCGTCGGCAGCCGAAAGTGTCGGCGAGGCGGGAGGGCGCCATACGCGCTCGTTGAAAGGCTGAACCCCTCACCCCAGTTCCGCCACGGACCTTCGGTCCCAGCTGCACTTGCCCTCTTCCCTCAGGGGAGAGGGGGCGTGGCGGCGTCGTGCGCCAGGAACTATCCCCGCGCCAACTCCAGTAGTCGGTCATTCTCCTCCGGCACGTTCTCCGCCAGCCGCGCTGCGGCGATAACCGGCAGCCAGGCCCGGACGTCAGCGTCGGTCAGCTCGCTGGCCGCGAGGTAGCGCTGGAGATAGGCGTCAGCCAGAGCGTCGCCGGCGCCGTGGCGCATCAACAGGTAGGAGCGGGCGATGTCGGCGGCGGGAGGGCCGGAGGTGGCGTCGGGCCAATCGACGATCATCGCCGCGCCGGGCGGGCCGATGATGTTGAAAGGGTGGAAATCGCCATGGCAAAGGCGCGTGCCCTCCGGCAATGCAGCGAGGCGGGCAAGCAGGGTTTCCCGCAGCTCCGCCGCGAGCACCGGCGCGCGATTGAGCCGCTCGGCAAGGCGCGGTTTCAGCGGCGACAGCCGGACTTCGGTGCGGGCATGGATGGCGCGGTGGAGTTCGACCATCACCGCGAGCGCCGTCGGGAGCATCGCCGGGTCGGCGCTGGCCAGGGCGGCCAGCGGCTCGCCAGGAGCCCGGTTCATGACCAGACCCCAGCGGCCGGCATAGTTGCCGGCCTCATGCACGGCCGGGGTCGGCAGCCCGTGCTCGCCGACAATGCCAAGAATGGCGGCTTCGCCGAAGGCAACCGAGCGGCTGGTGGGGTCGCGATAGAGCTTCAGGACATGCTCGCCATAGGTGAAGGCTTCGGCCATCTTGCCTGAGCCGAGCAGCGGGCCGATCTGGGGCGCCATCAGCCGAGCGCCGCCTTGAGGGCCGCGGCGATGCTGTGCGTGCCGCGGGTGAGCTGCAACGCCTTGCCGATGGAGCGCGGCTCCTCGAGCAGCGCCACGACGACGGCCGCAACGTCGGCGCGCGGCACCGATTCTTCGTTGATCGCCGCAAGGCTCAGCAGCACCTTGCCGGTGCCGCCGCCATCGGTGAGTTCGCCCGGCTCCAGAATGGTCCAGCCGAGGCTCGAGGCGTGGATGAACTTCGCCGCGGCGCGCTTCTGCCGGTAGTAATCCTTCATCTCGTCGTCCAGCGAGCGGGTGGAAAGCCCGGTGCTGGCACCGAGGGCTGAGATCGCGACATAGCGCCTGACCCCGGCATTCTCGGCGGCATGCACGGTGCGGCGGGTGCCGATGCGGTCGAGCGCGCTGCCCTCGCCGGCGGCCGAGCCGGCGGCAAACACCACGGCATCGGCGCCCTGCATGGTGGCAGTGAACTCGGCCAGCGGCGATTTCTCCAGATCGAGCACGATGGTCTCGGCGCCGCGCTTCACCGTCTCGGCCATGTGCCGGGGGTTGCGGATGGTGGCGACGACGGAATGGCCGGCGGCCACCAGTTGCTCGACGATCAGGATGCCGGTGCGGCCGCTGCCGCCGATGACGATGATGCGCATGAGGTCACCTGTCGGGTGCTGGGCTGAGCTTTGAGAAGATGCGGTGCAGGGTTTCGAGTTCGTCGGGGCTGAGGGCGGCGAGGCCCGGTGGCGGGACGCGGAATTCGGTCATCAGCGCCGTCTGCGTCTCGAGGCCGAGCGGGGTGAGCGCCACGAGCTTCACCCGCCGGTCGGTGGGCGAGGGGCGGCGCTCGACCAGGCCGGCCTTTTCCAGTCGGTCGACCACCCAGGTGGTGTTGGAGGGGTCGCTGTTGAACTGCCGCGCCAGCTCGCCGATCGGGCGGCCCGCGGTGTCGAGGCTGTTGAGGATGCGGGAGTCGTTGGGCGTCAGCCCGCGCCGCTGCAGGCTCTCGGAGCGCTGCGGGTTGGAGCTGATGAAGAAATCGAACATCAGCCGCCAGGTCTCGGCGGCCAGCTCATCGGTGGGCGGTTTCATGGAGTGCAGCCTAGCACGCGCTGGTCCCTTGCATATATTTAGATTAGTACCACATTTGTCGCTCAACAAGTAACGGAGCGTGACGATGAGCGGACGACATGACGGCAAGGTGGCGCTGATCGCCGGGGCCAGCAAGGGGATCGGTGCGGCTACAGCGGAACTGCTGGCGGGCGAGGGGGCGGCGGTGGTGCTGGTGGCCCGGTCAGTGGAACCGACCGAGGCGCTGGCCGAGGCCATCCGGCAAAGGGGTGGCCGGGCGCTGGCGGTTCAAGCGGACGTGGCCGACGACGCGGCGATGCAGCAGGCGGTGGCCGTGGGGCTCAAGGCGTTCGGGCGGCTCGACATCGCCTTCAACAATGCCACCGACGGGCCGCGGCCGGCGCCGTTGGCCGAGCTCGATCTCGACGGTTTCGATCGCGGCATCCGCACCAATGTGCGCGGCACGTTTATCGGCATGCGGCACGAAATCCCGGCGATGCTGGCGAGCGGCGGCGGGGCGATCGTCAACATGGCGTCGCTGGCCGGGGTGATCGGCGTCTCGGGGCTCGGCGCCTACGTGTCGGGCAAGGCCGGGATCATCGGGCTGAGCAAGGTTGCGGCGCTCGATTATGCCGATCGCGGCATCCGGGTGAACGTGGTGGCGCCGGGCCCGATCCTCACCCATCATCTCGAAGCGGCCGGACCCGAAGCGCAACGGCAGGCCGGGCTCTCGACGCCGATGCGGCGGATCGGGCGGGCCGAGGAGGTGGCGAGCGTGGTGAGCTGGCTCTGCTCGGACGGCGCGAGCTTCGTCACCGGCGCGGTGTTGCCGATCGATGGCGGGCAGAGCGCCGGCAACAAGATCCAGAACCTCTACCGGCAGGGCGAGCCGATGCAGGCGGACGCCTGAGGGACTCACTGGCTCCTGCCGCGGGCTGCTACATAGCGCGCGGAGATTGAGGGAGACGATTCGATGCAGGCGGCGCGACAGGTGGTGGTGCACCACGACGATCTGGGGGCGAGCTGGAGCGCCAATATGGCGTTCCTCGAGCTCTGCGAGCAGGGCGTGGTGACCTGCGGTTCGGTCATGGTGCCGTGTCCGTGGTTTCCGCATATGGCGCAACTGGCCCGCGACAACCCCGAGCTCGACATCGGCGTCCATCTGACGCTGACCGCGGAGTTCGACCGCTTCCGCTGGCGCCCGATCACCGGCACGACCGACAACGGCATGTGCGACGCCGAGGGCTTCATGCCCCGCCGGGTGGCGGATACACGGGGCGCCGATGTCGAGGCGGTGGAGGCCGAACTCAGGGCGCAGATCGATGCGGCGCTCGCCGCCGGCATCGACGTGACACATCTCGACGCGCATATGGGGACGGTGTGGCTGCCCGAATTCGTCGAGATCTACGAGCGGCTCGGGGCCGACTACGCGCTGCCGATCTTCCTGCCGGGGCGCGCCGACAGCTGGGTCGAGCCGTCGGCGGCGCTGGAACGGGCACGGGCACGGGCCGAAAGTCGGGGCAACCCGGTATTTTCAGGCGTGATCTCGACGCCGTTCGGCAATCTCAGCCCGACGGCGGAGGACTATCGCGGCATCCTCGACTGGTCGAAGCCGGGGCTCACCTGGGGCGCCTTCCATTTCACGAGGCCGGGCGACATCGCGATGATCTCCGACGATGCACCGCTGCGGCTCGCCGAGTACGAGCTGTTCCGCTCGGGTGCGGTGGAGCCGATATATGCCGAGCTCGGGTTGGAGCTGGTGGGGATGCGCTGCTTCCGCGAGCAGATGCGGCGCTAGCACCTCTCCCTCGGCCTGCACGATGGTGCTGTTCTCGACACCTCTCCCTTGGGGGAGAGGTCGGCCCGGAGGGCCGGGTGAGGGGGCCTTCTCCACGTTCGGAGTTTGCGGCAAGGCCCCCTCACCCTAACCCTTTCCCCCGGAGGGAGAGGGGACGCTAGAGCCGCCGTTTCTCAGTGATGTCGAATCCCCCAGCGACAATTCGACTAGCCTCGCAACAGGAGGTCCCTCGCCATGAAGTTCGTGTGTCTGGTCTATATCGACAGCGCTGCCATCGGCTCGCTCAGCGAGGCCGAAGGTCGACAGCTGGTCGACGATTCGATCGCCTTCGACTGGGGGCTCCGCGACAGCGGCAAGCTGATCCTGGCCCAACCGCTGCAAGACCCGCAGGCGGCGGTGACGGTGCGGCAGCGGGCGGGAAAATTCTCCAGTACCGATGGACCGTTCGCCGAAGCCAAGGAGCACCTGGGTGGGTTCTTCCTGATCGAGGCCGAGGATATCAACGAAGCGATCGCAGTGACGAAAACCAGCCCGATCATGCGGGTGGCGAGCATCGAAGTGCGGCCGGCGCTGGAACAGGTGGATAGCGTGACGGGGCGAGGGCGGCCGGGGGTGGTGTAGGCACCGCGCCTACCGATAGCAGAACAAGAAAGAGGCCCGGGATCGCTCCCGGGCCTCTTAGTTCTTAGCGGTAGCCAGCGCCGCTTACGCCCCGCCGGTCATGTGCGCCAACACCGCCAACAGCAGCAGGGCCACGATGTTGGTGATCTTGATCATCGGGTTGACCGCCGGGCCGGCGGTGTCCTTGTAGGGGTCGCCGACGGTGTCGCCGGTGACCGAGGCCTTGTGGGCGTCAGAACCCTTGTAGTGCTTGACGCCGTGGCTGTCGGTGAAGCCGTCTTCAAAGCTCTTCTTGGCGTTGTCCCAGGCGCCGCCGCCCGCCGTCATCGAGATGGCGACGAAGAGGCCCGTGACGATCACACCCATCAGCATGGCGCCAAGGGCCGAGAAGGCCGCGGCGGTGCCGCCGATCCAGTAGATGGCGACGAACACGATGATCGGTGACAGCACCGGCAGCAGCGAGGGGACGATCATTTCCTTGATTGCGGCGCGGGTCAGCATATCCACCGCCTTGCCGTAGTCGGGCTTCTCGGTGCCGGCCATGATGCCCGGCTTTTCCTTGAACTGGCGGCGGACTTCCACCACCACCGACTGGGCGGCGCGGCCCACAGCAGTCATCGACATGCCGCCGAACAGGAACGGCAACAGGCCACCGAACAAGAGGCCCACCACCACATAGGGGTCGGCGAGCGAGAAGGTGAGCGGCCCGAGACCGGCGAAGAACGAGCCGGCCGGCGCGTTGGCGGAGAAGTATTGCAGGTCCTGGGTATAGGCGGCGAACAGCACCAGGGCGCCGAGGCCGGCCGAACCGATGGCATAGCCCTTGGTGACGGCCTTGGTGGTGTTGCCGACGGCATCGAGCGCGTCGGTGTTGTGGCGCACTTCCTTGTCGAGGCCGGCCATCTCGGCAATGCCGCCCGCGTTATCCGTCACCGGACCAAACGCGTCGAGCGCGACGATCATGCCGGCCAGCGCCAGCATGGTGGTGACGGCGAAGGCGATGCCGAACAGGCCCGCGAGGTTATAGGTGACGATGATGCCGACGATGATGACGATGGCCGGCAGGGCGGTGGATTCCAGGGAGACCGCGAGGCCCTGGATGACGTTGGTGCCGTGGCCGGTCACCGATGCCTCGGCGATCGAGTTGACCGGGCGCTTGTTGGTGCCGGTGTAATACTCGGTGATGACGATGATCAGGCCGGTGATGACGAGGCCGGCGACGCCGCACCAGAACAGGCTCCAAGGCGTGAACTGCTTGCCGCCTTCGACGCCGAGCTGCGCATCGAGCCCGCCGAACACCCACATCAGGGTCGGCAGCAGCACGATCAGCGACAGAACGCCCGTGGCGATGAGGCCCTTGTAGAGGGCATTCATGATGTTGTTGTCGCCACCCAGCTTGACGAAATAGGTGCCGATGATCGAGGTGACGACGCAGGCGCCGCCGATGGCCAGCGGCAGCACCATGCCGGCCAGTTTGAACGCATCGGGCAGGACGATCGCCGCCAGCACCATGGTGGCGACCGCGGTCACCACATAGGTCTCGAACAGGTCGGCGGCCATGCCGGCGCAATCGCCGACATTGTCGCCGACGTTGTCGGCGATGGTGGCCGGGTTGCGCGGATCATCCTCGGGGATGCCGGCTTCCACTTTGCCCACCATGTCGCCGCCGACGTCGGCGCCCTTGGTGAAGATGCCGCCGCCCAGACGGGCGAAGATCGAGATCAGCGAAGCACCGAAGCCGAGCGCCACCAGCGAGTCGATGACGGTGCGGCTGGTCGGCGCGAGGCCGAGCATCTGGGTAAGGATGATGAAATAGAGCGTGACGCCGAGGAGGCCGAGGCCCGCGACTAGGAGGCCGGTGACCGCGCCGGATTTGAAGGCGAGGTCGAGGCCGCCGGCCAGCGACTTGGTCGCCGCCTGGGCGACGCGCACGTTGGCGCGGACCGAGACGTTCATGCCGATGAAGCCCGCGGCGCCCGACAGGATGGCGCCGATGGCGAAGCCCACGGCGGCATAGGCGCCGAGCAGGATGAAGGCGAGGATGAAGATGACCACGCCGACGATGCCGATGGTGGTGTACTGGCGGCGGAGATAGGCGGAGGCGCCCTCACGCACGGCGGCGGAAATCTCCTGCATGCGGGCCGAACCCGCATCGGCCCTGAGCAGGCCCTGCGTCGTGACGACGCCGTAAACGATGGAGAGCAGACCGCAGACGACGATCGCCCATAGCAATAGAGTCATAACGAATGTTCCCTCGGTGTGACGTCACCGGGGAACGCTCCGTAGTTGCAGCGGCGAACCGCTCCTCCTCGCCCCCCGACGATCGCGTGCCAAACTTGTGCCAAATCGCCGCAGGGGGCGCAATGGGGTTAGGCGGTGGGGACGGCTATCGCAAACTGCCCCTCACCCGCCCTTCGGGCACCCTCTCCCTCAAGGGGAGAGGGAAGAAAGGCCGTCAGGCCGCCAGGTAGCGCGACGCCGGTTTCGACAGCGACAGATGCGGCCGGAGCGCCACACGCCGCGCCGCCCAGTCGTCATAAGCGGCGGCGGATTCGAGCGAGGGGATGGTGACCAGTTCGCCGGCATCGAAGCCGGCGAGCGCCGCGTCGACCATGGCCTCGGCGTCCATGACGATCTCGGCCGGGAGGCCCGCGCCGTCTGATATCATCGGGGTGCGGGTATAGCCGGGGAGTACGGCCTGTACCTGCACGCCTTTGGGCTTCACGTCGAGATCGAGCGACAGGGTGAGGTTCAGCACATAGGCCTTGGAGGCGGCATAGGCCGCCGCGGCCGGCGTGTCGATGAAGGCCATGGCCGAGGCAAGGTTGACGATGGCGCCCGTGCCGCGGGCGGCGAAGACCTTGGCGGCGACCGCAGCGAGGCGGGTGAGGGCGACGACGTTGATGTTCAGCATGCTGCTGAGCGCCTCGAGATTGCCGGCGCTGAGCGGACCGCCGCCGATCAGTCCCGCCGAATTGATCAGGAGGGTGATGGCCGGCTCGGCCTCGAGGCGGCGCTCGACCCGCGCGAGCCCCGCCGCCTCGCCGAGATCGGCGACGATGCGCTCGACCTTGATGCCGTGGGTCGCGGCGAGGCTGCTGGCCAGCTCCTGCAGCTTGCCGGCGTTGCGGCCGACCAGCACCAGGTCGTAGCCGCGACGGGCGAGGCGGTCGGCGTAGATCTCGCCGATGCCCGAGGAGGCGCCGGTGATGAGGGCGGTTTGTGCGGCCATGATCGATCTCCTGCAATGGCGTGACGCCCGTTACATGATGATCATAATTTAACTGCGCAAGGGAGCGGCCTGAGGATTTTTGCGGGCAAGGAGATTGTCTGCTGCGGCGACAAGGATGGCGGTGCTCAATGCCGGGTCGAGGACGGTCCGGGCGAGCGAAAGAGCGCCGACCATGGTGGCGTAGATTCCCATCGCCTCGGATCGCGAGACGCCGCCCAGCTCGACGATCAGCTCGAGGTAGGCGGCGATGCCGGCCTCGAAGGCGGTGCGGAGCTCCGAGCTGCCGCGCGCCGCCTCCTGCGACAGGGCTGCAATGGCGCAGCCGGATTCGACCGCGTCCCGATGCTGGGGCGACAGATAGAAGCGGACCATGGCGGCGTAGGGATCGGCGGCGGCCAGCGCGTGACGGCGCAAACGCTCGGTGGTCTCCGCAAACACGCGGCCCACCGCCTCCGCAGCCAGCGCGTCCTTCGAAGCAAAGCTGTTGTAGAAGCCGCCATGGGTCAGACCGGCGGCACGCATCAGGTCGGCAACGCCGATGCCGTCGAAGCCGTGCTTCCGGAACTCGGCGCCGGCGGTCTCGACCACGTGGGCACGGTTCTTCGTCGCCTGCTCGCGGGAAACCTTCATCGCACGCTCCGGTTTGATGCTGACCGTAATGTAAGTGCTCTAGCCAAGCTTGGCGAGGGCGGCTGCCAGGTCATCCGGGTCGCCGGAAACATGCAGGGTCTTGAGCCGGGCGGTGTCGCCGGTGACCAGGGTGATCGTCGATTTCGGCACACCCAGCGCTTTGGCGAGGACGGCGATCACCGCGGCATTGGCCTTGCCCTTGTCCGGCACGGCGCTGACGCGGACACGGAGGACCGTGGCGCCGTCGTCACGTGTTTCGAAGCCGTCGATGCGGTCGAGCCCGGCATTGGGGGTGACGCGGAGGTGGAGCCGGACGCCGTCGGGCAGCAGGGTGAAGGCGGACTTCACGAGCGCGGATAGAGATCGGGGTGGATTTTGGCCATCAGCCGCTCGGGGTTGTCGATGGTCCTGAAGCCGTAGCGCTCATAGAGGCCGTGCGCGTCGGCGGTCGCCAGCATGAAGCGGCGCAGGCCCTGCAGGTCCGGGTGGGCGACGACCGTATCCATCAGGCCC
Source organism: Devosia sp. A16 (assembly GCF_001402915.1). GTDB lineage: Bacteria > Pseudomonadota > Alphaproteobacteria > Rhizobiales > Devosiaceae > Devosia_A. The sequence goes on along the minus strand of NZ_CP012945.1, from coordinate 2,148,721 downwards.
TTGCCGAGCCCGAGGCCCTGGCGGTCGGGATCGATGAAGACATCGGCGAGCCAGGCGAAGGTCGCCTTGTCGGTGATGACGCGCGCAAAGCCGACCTGCGCGCCATCGGGCGCATAGAGCCCGAAGCTCAGGGCGTTGGCCACCGAGCGGGCGACGACCTCACGCGGGATGGCGCCGGCCCAGTAGCTCTCCTGGCTCAGGTAGCGGTGGACATAGTCCAGGTCGATGCGCGCCGGATCGGTCGAAACCTCGTAGCCCGCGGGCAGCGCCATCTCGATCAGATGACGCGGCCGACGGCCCAGGAGGCGAGCAGGTTCTGCAGGAAGAAGATGATCACGAAGACGATCAGCGGTGACAGGTCGAGGCCGCCCATCGGCGGGATGACGCGGCGGATCGGCTTCAGGATCGGTTCGGTGATCTGGTTCAGCACGCGCCATACCGAGGCGACGAACTGGTTGCGGGTGTTGATCACGTTGAAGCTGATCAGCCAGCTCATGATGATCATGATCAGGAAGATCCACCAGACGATGTTCAGGATGAAGCTGAGCGTCTGCAGAATGGCAAAGGTCATCGTCGGGCCCTCGGGTTCGCGCCCTATTTAGGGGGCGGCGTACGAAGCGGCAAGCGGCCGCGGCATTTTGTATTGCAAGGATCGTTAGTTGGCGCAGGCGGGTGGCCAGTTACCCGCCTGCGTACTGACTCGATCAGAGGGTTGCCTTGAACCGCTCGACCGTCTCGGCGATCAGCTGGTCGAAGGCGGCCATGTCGCCCGAGAAGATATTGAAGGTGTGGTCGGCACCCCTGATGATGCTTTTGAGCTTGTCGGCGCCGCCCGCTGCGGCGACGATCGCATCGGTCGTCTCGGGCGGCACCACGGTATCCTTGTCGCCGGCAATCGCCAGCACGGCGCCCTTGTAATTGGCGAGCTCGGCGGCGACGTCGGTGCTGCGCGCCTCGTTGAACCATTCGAGCGAGAGGTTGAGCGAAGGGCGCCAGTCGAAGGTCATGACGGCAAAGCCGTTCTTCTCGGCCTCCGGATAGAGTTCGCTGAAGGCGTTGCGCATGTCGAGCGCGCCGGCCCAGGTCACGACGCTCTTGACGTCGCCTTCGCGGGCAGCGGCCAACATGGCGATGGTGCCGCCCTGGCTCCAGCCTAGCAGGCCCAGGCGCGCATCGTCGATCTCGGGCAGCCCGCGCATATGGGCGATGACGGCCTCGCCGTCGGCGATGCCGCTCGAGAAGGTATAGTCCCTGTAGTCGGCGGTGCTGTCGCCGTTGCCGGCAAAGTCGAAGCGGGCGCTGGCGATGCCGGCCTCCGCCAGCTTGGGCGCCAGCAGGTCATAGCCATTGCCGGCTTCGTGCCGGTTCGATCCGGTGCCGTGATACATCACCACGAAGGGGAACGGCCCCGGGCCGTCCGGCAAGGTGATGGTGGCCGGAATGGTGCGCTGGCTTCCCTCGATCATCACCACCGTCTCAGCGGCCTCGACGGCGGTGGGCAGCGTCAGGGCGGCGAACAGCATCGCCGATACGAACTTGTTCATAGGCTTCTCCTCGACCATAGGCGCCGTTTGTCGGGCACCAGTCGCGGCAGTGAGCAGCATCCGCGCCAGCTCGTCCAGCGCGACTTAGAGAGGGGTCGGCGCTCAGTGGAGCGGCGCGCCGTCGAGATGTCCGAGCTTGTCGGGATTGCGAACGATGTAGAGTCCGACGATCTTGCCGTCGGCGATCTCGAGCGCCGTGGTTTGCAGCACGCCGTCGGCTTCGAGCGTGACGTAGCCGGGCAGGCCATTGATCATGGCGACGCGGACCAGCTGCGACGGAGACCGGGCAAAGAAGCGCGCCATGCGCTCCATCAGCGCCACCACCGCATCGAAGCCAACGATCGGCACTGGGCCGGCCGGACGCTTGCCGCCGCCATCGGCGGTGACGGTGATGTCGGCTGCGAGCATGGTCTTGAGCAGGGCCATGTCGCCGGTCTGCGAGGCGTTGAAGAACGCCTCGGCGAGCTCCATGCCGCGTCGCTGATCGACCGCGAAGCGCGGCCGGGCCTCGTGCACATGTTGGCGGGCGCGGCTCGCCAGCTGGCGTGTCGCCGCCGCATCGCGGCCGATGGCGCCGGCAACCTCGTCGAACTCCATGCCGAACACGTCGTGCAGCAGGAAGGCAGCCCGCTCGAGCGGTGACAGCCGTTCCAACGCCAGCAGCAGCGGCAGGGTGACGTCCTCGGCGAACTCGGCTTCGGTTTCGACCACCGGCTCGGGGAGCCAGGGGCCGATATAGGTCTCGCGCTTGCGGCGTGAGGATTTCAGCACGTCGAGGCAGAGCCGGGTGACGACGCGGACGAGGAAGGCTTCCGTGTTGTGGATTTCGGAGCGGTCGGTGGTGTGCCAGCGCAGGAACGCGTCCTGCACCACATCCTCGGCATCGGCGACGGAGCCGAGCATGCGGTAGGCTACCCGGGTGAGGCGGGGCCGATGGGGTTCGAAACTGATGGCCGCATCGGCCCGCCCGGCGTCCATGGTTACGCCGCCACCTTGATGGCCGACGAACGCGGCGGGCTGACCTGGAAGCCGGCATTGATGCGGTTCCAGGTATTGATGTTGCCGATCAAGAGGGTCAGGGCGACCTGTTCGGCCTCGTTGAACGCGGCAGCCACCAGCTCATAGGCGGCATCGGCAGTGTGATCGAGCCTGGTCAGCGCCTCGGTCCAGGCAAGTGCAGCGCGCTCCCGCGCGGTGAAGTGCGGCGCTTCGCGCCAGGCGTCGAGCAGGTAGATGCGCATCTCGGTCTCACCGTCCTGGCGCGCTTCCTGGCTATGCATGACGAGGCAGACGGCGCAGCCGTTGATCTGGCTGGCGCGGATCTTCACGAGGTGCACAAGGGCGGTCTCGAGCCCGACATGCGGAACGGCGTGGCTGTAGTCGATCAGCGGCTGAATCAGGTCCATCCGGGCGTAGGGGTTGATGCGCTTGGTCATCATTGTCTCCATGTCGTTTTGTTACTCACGACAACAAGACGAGCGGGCCCCCCGCCGGTGTGACATGGGCCTCAGATTTTTTGGTTGGCGCTGCTCGGCCGCCAGGTGAACAGGCGGAACACGTAGAGGCCGACCACCGCGATCAGCACCACCCAGCTCAGCGGGTCGAGCCAGGCTTCGACCAGGTGATAATGCTCATGCAGCAGGTAGCCGGCACCGACCAGCACGCTGTTCCAGATCAGCATGCCGATGGCCGAGAACAGCGCGAAGGTGGCGAAGTTCATCCTGGCGAGGCCCGCGGGCACCGAAATCAGCGTCCTCAGGATCGGGAACAGCCGCCCCACGAGGACGATCGGCTTGCCCCAGCGCTCGAAGATGCGGGCGGCATAGTCGATCTCGTCGGCATTGAAGGCGAACCAGCGCCCGATGCGGTCGGCGAGCCATTTGACCCGCTGAAGACCGAACAGCCGACCGGCGAAATACCAGGGCAGCATGCCGACCAGCGAGCCGATGGTGGCGGCGATGATCACGCCGAAGACGTTGAGCTGACCCTGGCCGGCGGCAAAGCCGGCGAACGGCACGATCAGTTCGGAGGGGATCGGCGGGAACACTGCCTCGAGCAGCATCAGCAGGGCGATCCCGACATAGCCGAGGTCGGTGATGATCTGAGTGATCCAGCTGGCCACTAGCAATCTCCGTTCAAAGCACTTAACGCGATCTGCCCATATGAGCTAAATACTGCGTAGGCGAAGTGATTCCTGGGAGGAAAACAATTGCCGAAAGGCCGTCGCAGGACAGATCGCGAACTATTCATTGACTCCCTCAAAGAACTGGCCGGCGGCGCCGATAAATTAGTCTCAAACATTGCCCTTCGGACGAAGCTTGGTTGGTCCGAAGAGAAATATAACAGAGTTTGGGATGAACTGTGGCAGGAGGGTGTCCTAACACGTGGTCGCGGTCGTGGCGGATCCGTAGGAATCAAGCCGACTGCTATTCAGCAGAAGATCAAGTTATTTCTTTCCTACTCACATAAAGACATCGCGATAGCCGAGCGGCTACTTCAACATCTTGAGCCACTTAGGCGCATGGGCATTCTTGAGTCATGGAACTTCCGTGAACTAAAGCCCGGCGATGAGTGGGACAAAAAAATCAAAACCGAGCTCAGTCAATCGGAGGTGATCGTGATGTTGATCAGTGTCGATTTCATCAACTCCTCCTACATCTCTGACATCGAGGTCGAAACTGCCTTAGGGAAGCACCGGGATAATTCCGCCGTGATCATTCCTGTACTGGCAAGAAACTGCCTTTGGAAGACGTCACCGCTCGGCGAATTGCAGGCATTGCCTCAGGGATTGAAGGCCATGATCTCATGGACCGACCTTGATGATGCCTGCGTGGACGTCGTCAACGGTATCAGGACAATCGTAGAAGAGCGGTTGGCGGCCAAGAAGGCCGCCTAACTCGCCTTGGCGGCGCGCATCATGCGCTTGCGGTCGTTGGGGTCGAGCCAGATCTTGCGCAGGCGGATGCTCTTGGGCGTCACTTCCACGTATTCGTCGTCGGCGATGTAGCCCAGCGACTGTTCGAGGGTGAGCTTCTTGGGCGGGGTCAGGCGGACCGCTTCATCCTTCGAGGTGGTGCGGATGTTGGTCAGCTGCTTGCCCTTGAGCGCATTCACTTCGAGATCGTTCTCGCGGGAGTGCTCGCCGATGATCATGCCTTCGTAGATGTCGACGCCGGCATCGATCATGATCGGACCGCGCTCTTCGAGGTTCCACAGCGCATAAGTCACGGCCTGGCCGGTGCCGTTGGAAATCAGCACGCCGGTACGGCGGCCGGGCAGGGCGCCCTTGAACGGCTGGTAGCCGTGGAACAGCCGGTTGAAGATGGCGGTGCCGCGGGTGTCCGACAGCAGCTCGGGCTGGTAGCCGATCAGCGAGCGGGTCGGCACATAGAAGCGCAGCCGCGAGCGGCCGACGCCCGAAGGACGCATGTCGACCAGGTCGCCCTTGCGCTCGGTGAGCTTCTGCACCACGACGCCGGTATGCTCGTCGTCGACGTCGATGATCACTTCCTCGATCGGCTCGAGCTTTTCGCCGTTCTCTTCGCGGATCACCACCTTGGGGCGGCCGATGGTGAGCTCGAACCCTTCGCGGCGCATGTTCTCGATCAGCACGGCGAGCTGCAATTCGCCGCGGCCGGCGACATCGAACGAATCGTTGTCCTCGCCTTCGGTGACGCGGATGGCGACGTTGCCTTCCGCTTCGCGCAGCAGGCGCTCGCGGATGACGCGCGACTGCACCTTGTCGCCTTCGCGGCCGGCCAAGGGGCCGTCATTGATGCGGAAGGTGACCGACAGGGTCGGCGGATCGATCGGTTTCGACGGCAGCGGCTCGGTGACCGAGGGGTTCACCAGCGTGTCGGCGACGGTCGAGGTTTCGAGGCCGGCGATGGCGACGATGTCGCCGGCTTCGGCGAGATCGATCGGGGTGCGCTCGAGGCCACGGAAGGCCAGCACTTTGCTGACACGGCCCTTTTCGACGATCTTGCCGTCGCGGCCGAGCGAGTGGATCGGGTCACCGGCCTTGACCGTACCGGAGGTGATGCGGCCGGTGAGGATGCGCCCGAGGAACGGGTTGCGCTCGATGGTGGTGACCAGCATGCGGAACGGGCCCTCTTCCACCTTCGGCTCGGGCACGTATTCGAGCACCTTGTCGAGCAGCGGGGCGAGCGAGTCCTTGGGGCCTTCGGGCTTTTCCGACATCCAGCCGAGCTTGGCGGCGCCGTAGAGCACCGGGAAATCCAGCTGCTCGGGCGTAGCGTCGAGCGCGATGAACAGATCGAAGATCTCTTCCAGCACTTCGAGGTGGCGCTCGTCGGGGCGGTCGATCTTGTTGATGGCAACGATCGGACGAAGGCCCTGCGCCAAAGCCTTGCCGAGCACGAACTTGGTCTGCGGCATCGGGCCCTCGGCGGCGTCGACGAGGATCACCACGCCATCGACCATCGAGAGGATGCGCTCGACCTCGCCGCCGAAATCGGCGTGGCCGGGCGTGTCGACGATGTTGATGCGGGTGTCCTTCCAGACCAGCGACGTCACCTTGGCAAGGATGGTGATGCCGCGCTCGCGTTCGAGATCATTGCTGTCCATGGCGCGCTCTTCGACGCGCTGGTTCTCGCGGAACGAGCCGGACTGCTTGAGCAGGACGTCGATCATGGTGGTCTTGCCATGGTCAACGTGAGCAATGATTGCGATATTACGCAAAGACATGAGGGGCGGCCGATCGGACTTTTGGGAGATTAGCCGCGCCCCATATCGGACAAGGGTCACATTCTCAAGACAATTCGCCGAATGGCTGGTTTGCGGCGACGACCAAAGCCGCCGCGTCGGGCATGGGATTGCCTCGCCTGCAATTATGGGTATATACCCGCATCCATGTCCGACCCCTGTATCTGCATCGCGGTTCGCAAGGCGAGCCGCAAACTGACGGCCCGCTATGACGCGGCGCTCGAACCGGTCGGGATCAACCTGGCCCAGTTTTCGCTGTTGCGGAACATCTCACGGCACGAGCCCGTCTCGCTGACGCGACTGGCCGAAATCGTCGAGCTCGACCGCTCGACATTGGGGCGCAACGTGCGGGTGCTGCAGCGTATGGGGCTGGCGGCCATCACGCCGGGAGAGGACCTGCGCGAGGCGGCGCTCAGCCTCAGCGCGGCGGGGCAGCAGACCCTGCAGCGGTCCGTGCCGATCTGGGAAGGCACGCAGGACGAGATTCAGCGGCGGCTGGGCGCCGCCGGCGCAGCCCAGCTCGAAGCCCTGCTCGGGGCACTCTAGAGGATCATCGACGATGCTTTCCGACCGCCTGGCGGTGTTTCTCGCAGCGCGCAACATTCACTACGGCTGGGTCGTCGCCGGCACGACGTTTCTCGTCATGCTGGCGACCGCGGGGGCGATGGGCTCGGCCGGAGTGCTGATCCAGCCACTGCAGCAGGAGTTCGGCTGGACCACGGCGGAAATCTCGTCGGCGCTCGCGGTCCGACTGCTGTTCTTCGGGGTGCTCGGGCCATTCGCTGCCGCCTTCATGAACCATTTCGGCATCCGCCGGGTCGTGATGACGGCCCTGGGGCTGATCGGCGCCGGCATTGTCGGCTCGCTGTTCATGCGCGAGCTGTGGCAGCTGCTGGCGCTGTGGGGCATCGTCATCGGGGTCGGCACCGGTATGACGGCGCTGGTACTGGGCGCCACCGTGGCGTCGCGCTGGTTCGAGAAGCGGCGCGGGCTGGTGGTCGGGTTGATGACGGCCAGCAATGCCACCGGGCAACTGATCTTTCTGCCGTTGCTCGCCAACCTCGCCGAGACCGTCGGCTGGCGGGCGGCGCTCGGTTTCATCGTCGTGGTGCTGGCGATCGCCTTCGCGCTGGCGCTACTGCTCAAGGACTATCCTGCCGATGTGGGCCTCGCGCCCTTCGGCGGCTCGCCGCAGCCCAGGGTGGTGCGTTCGCGCAAGCTCAGCGAACTGGTGGCATCGCCGATCCGCGCGTTGCGAGAGGCCGCGCGGACGCAGGTCTTCTGGGTGCTGTTCGCGACCTTCTTCGTCTGCGGGTTTTCGACCAACGGGCTGATCCAGCAGCACTGGATCTCGATCTGCGGCGATGTCGGCATCACTCCGACCGGGGCGGCCGGCTACCTGGCGCTGATCGGCATCTTCGATTTCGTCGGCACCATCGTCTCGGGCTGGCTTTCGGATCGCTACGACAATCGCTGGCTGCTGCTCGCCTATTATGGCTTGCGCGGCATCAGCCTGTTGTTCCTGCCCTATTCGGGTTTCTCGCTCGCCATGCTGACGGTGTTCGCGGTGTTCTACGGGCTCGACTGGGTGGCAACGGTGCCGCCCACGGTCAAACTCACGGCGCAGCAGTTCGGGGCGGAAAAGGCCAGCCTGGTGTTCGGCTGGGTGTTTGCCGGCCACCAGCTGGGAGCAGCGTCCGCGGCTGCCGTCGCAGGGATCGCACGCACCGAACTCGACACCTACACGCCGGCGCTGCTGCTGGCGGGGGTGCTCTGCCTCCTTGCGGCGCTCCTGGTGCTGAGCATCGGCCGGCCGAAGCGGACCGAGGCGACGATGGCGGCCTAGCCGCCGCCCTTGACGTCCCCGCAAGAAACTCAGGAGGCGCGGCGCAGCCGCGGGCGCTGCCGGCCTTCCTCGGCCAGCATCTCGGTGACCGCCTGCGCGCCGACCGGCGGCGAGAACAGAAAGCCCTGCACCTCGTTGCAGCCCTGGTCACGCACTGCGCTCAGCTGCTCTTCGGTCTCGATCCCCTCGGCGGTGGTCGACATGCCCAGCGATTGGCCCAGCCCGATCACCGCCTTGATGATGGCGATGCTGTCGCCCTTCGACTTGAGGTCGCGCATGAAGGAGCGGTCGATCTTGATCTTGTCGAAGGGGAAGCTGCGCAGGTAGCTCAGCGACGAGTAGCCGGTGCCGAAATCGTCCATCGAGATCCTGACCCCGAGTGCGCGCAGCTGGTGCAGCGTCCTCAGTGTCGGTTCATTGTCCGACAGCAGCAGCGACTCGGTGATCTCGAGTTCCAGCCGGGTCGGCGGCAGCCCCGAATCCCTGAGCGCCGCCTCGACCGTTTCGTAGAGCCGCTTGTTCTTGAACTGCACCGGGGACAGGTTCACCGCCACCCGCACATCGTTCGGCCAGCTCATGGCGGTGCGGCAGGCTTCACGCAGCACCCACTCGCCGATCTGGACGATCAGGCCGGTCTCCTCGGCGATGGGGATGAATTCGGCCGGCGAGATGGTGCCGCGGTCGGGTGCATCCCAGCGCAGCAGCGCCTCGAGGCAGGTGATGCGGTTTTCCTTGAGGCCGACCAGGGGCTGGAACATCAGCCGCAGCTCGCCCTTGGCCAGGGCCAGGCGGAGGCCGGCTTCGATGGTGCGGCGCTTCTGGATCGCCGCGTCCATGCCCGGCTCGAAGAAGTGATAGGTCGAGCGGCCCTCGTTCTTGGCCTTGTAGAGCGCCAGGTCGGCGTTCTTCATCAGGATTTCCGAGGTCTCGCCATCCTGCGGCGCCATGGCGATGCCGACCGAGGCGCCGATGACCAGCTGGTGGCCGTCGATGCTGAACGGGTTGGCCATCGCCTTGACGATGCGCTCGGCAATGGCGGCGGCTTCGGCCGCCGTGTCGGTGGTGCGCAGCAGCAGGGCGAACTCGTCGCCGCCGAGGCGGGCCAGCAGGTCGCTCTCGCGGGTGGCGCCCCACAGGCGCGCCGATACCTGCTGCAGCAGCTTGTCGCCGAGCGAGTGGCCGAGCGTGTCGTTGACCGCCTTGAAGTGATCGAGGTCGATACAGAGCACGGCGATGTGCTCGCCGCGGCTGAGGCCGGGTTCGGCCGCCGCCATCTCCTCGAGGAACTGCACCCGGTTGGGCAACTGGGTCAGCGCGTCATGCCGGGCGAGGTGGCGGATCCGCTCTTCCTGCTGGCGCTGCTCGGTGATGTCCTCGTGTGTGGTGACCCAGCCGCCGTCCTTCATCGGATGGTGCTGCATCATGATGGTGCGGCCGTTGAGCTCGTGGATGTTCTTGCCGTACTCGCCGCGGGCAATCACGTCGCGGCGCCAGCGGATATAGTCCTCGCGATTGGCGCCGGCCTGCATGCCTTCGTCGAACAGGTGGCCGAGGATATCGTCGAGCTGCGTGCCGGGGCGCAATAGCTGCTCGGGCAGGTTGTAGATGCGCTGGTAGGGCTGGTTGCAGATCACCAGGCGACCCTTGGGGTCGTACATGCACAGGCCCTGCGAGATGTTGTTGACCGCCGCGTCGAGCCGGATGTTCTGGCGTTCCAGCTCGCGCTTGCGCTTCTGGATGATCTCGGAGGAGGCGATCTCCTCGGTGACATCCTCGTGGGTGACGACCCAGCCCAGCCCCGGCGAATAGACGTGGGCGGTCTCCAGCCAGCGATCGCCGGCAACGCGCTCGCGCACCTTGGAGCGAGCGCCGCCGCGATTGGCGAGCAGCTCGGCCTTGTAGCCGGCGAGGAACTCGGCGGGCGATTGGTCGGGATGGTTGCCCATCTCGGCCGAGAGTTTCACCACCGCTTCCAGCGTCATGCCCTTGCGCACGCGCCGCGCCGAAAAGCCGTAAATGTCGAGATAATGCTGGTTGAACATCACCAGCCGGAACTCGGGCGACCAGACGCAGAAGCCGTAGGGAACCGATTGCAGCGCTGCATCGAGCAGCAAAGCATCGGCGGCCTTTTTCGCGGAATCAGCTGACAGCGCCGTCACTTCTGGTCAGGCCCCTCAAATCCCCACAACCAACCGCGAACGCTAGCGAACGGCAGTTAACATGGTTTTAAGCGGGGCGCCTACTATTCGAGGCCGACCTTGAGCATCTCTATTTCGGCTTTGAGCTTCTGGATTTCGAGTTCGTAGAGCCGCGCGCAATTGAGCCGGGTCGGGGCTTCGCCGAGCGGAATGATGACGCGGGCGTAGCCGACGGCGCTCTGGCGGCCATCGTTGTTGCTGTCGGGATAGCCGGAGTCGTTATTGTAGGCGCTCGAGAGGTCGCCGCCGGCAATGCCGAGATCGAGATAGCCGCCCGACGAATTGATCGACTGGCTGCAGCGCACGCCTTCGGATGTGGTGATGGAATCCTCGCCGCCAGGGCCAACCGGCGGGGGCGGCAGCATCAGCCCGTCAGCCGCCAGCGCCGGCCATGCGGCCAGTGTAGCGACCACAAACACGCGGCAGAATCGGGCCATCGAGCGCGGCAGGCATGACACAGAGCGCAATTGTCCGCTCCTTCTTGGTTGGGTCGATATCGAAGGTGACGATCACCGGACGGGTGAAGCCGGGCGCCATGGTGAGCTTGGCCGGTTTGACGACGACGCCGTCGATCGGCGTCTGGTAGTCCGGCTTAAGGGGGACCAGCACGAACGTCATCTTGTGGTCGTAGGGATTGCCCACCTGAAGACGAAAGGCCTTCTTGTCGGAGGGGGTCAGGCCCGACTTTTCCAGCGGCGACAGGGATTGGGCCAGCACCGGTGACGCAACTGCAAGGCCGACCACGGCGATCAGCGGTGCGATGACAAGTTTCAGGGATGGCATGTGACGATGGTCCTCGTGGTGTAGGTGCCGGGTGGGAAGCCGCTGGCGTTGCTGACGCGGTTGTGCAGCGTCATGGTGAGCGTGACGGCGCCGAGGACCCCGGTGCTGAAGCTGGTGCTCGAGCTGGTGTAAGGCTGGCTGGCGCCGGGGAAGAGCCCGAGGCCTGCGGCGGTGTAGGAAACGGCGCGGGTTTCGAGGCCGGCATTGTAGCCGCCGGGCGACTGGACGAGGGTGGGAGGGTCGACCGTTATGGTCGGTCCCTCCAGCAGGCTGAGCAGGATATTGACGGTTGCGGGGGTGTTGCCGTTGACCTGCGAGCCGAGAACCGTGTTGTCGAGCGAGTTCCTGAGCGTGCCGGAAGATACCACGTTGAGCGTGCAGGCGAGCGCCGGTAACGGCGCCGCCAGCGCCGCAAGCATCACGATGCCCGCACTGGCGTGGATCACGGCGCGCATGTGACGACCGTCCGGGTGGTATAGGCTCCATCGGGGAAGCCGTTGGGATTGGTGATGCGGTTGTGGATGGTCAGCACCGAGGCGGCGATGGTGCCGAGCGACCGTGTGGTCTGGCTGGTGGTATAGGCCTGGCTGACGGACGACAATCCGCTGGCCCCCTGGTAGCGCACTTCGATGGCCTCGCCGGCGGAAACATATCCGGCTGGCTGATTGGTGCGGGTCGGGGCTCCGACGGTGAGCGTCGTCGCCCCGATCGACAGGATGGTGATGCTGCCAGGCGCGCCGCCGGCCTCTTCCGAACCCAGGGTCGTGCCGCTGGTGTAGTTGAGCCCGAGGGTGCCGTTGGTGCTGGCGCTCAGCGTGCAGCCGGCAACCACGGTGCCGGAGAAATCCACGTTGACTGCCATGGCGGGCATGCTGCCGGCCAACAGGCAGAGGGTGGTCGCGACGAACAGTACACGCATGACTTTTACTCCAGGTACGCGATGAACTTGCCCTGAAGTGTCAGTATTTCATGGTTAATGAATGCTAAATATTGCTGCCGGCTAGGCGTTAGTGCGCAAATCAACCGGGAGCAGGCGCGTCGACCGGCAAGAAAGGCCTAGCGGTCAGGCACGCGATAATACGCATCTACCTACGTGCGAGAGCGCGGCTGCTGGCAAGCTTGAACCTCAGGGGGCTGAAGTCTTCCGGCGGCACCGATGCAGCGGTTGGCTCACGCCGGCTTCACCATCACGTAATCGGTGAACTGGTAGGGCCCCATCTGCACCGGGACGTGCTTTTCAACTTCGAACCCCTGCGCGCGGTAGAAGGCGATGGCGGCGGCGTTGCCGTCGTTGACATAGAGCGCCACCGGCAGCTCGGCGCCGAAATGGGCGCGGGCCGCCGCGATCAGCGCCTTGCCGAGGCCGAGGCCGCGGGTTTCGGCGAGCAGGTAGAGTTTCTTGATCCAGACCCGGCCATCGGCGCGATAGGCCGAGGCGTAGCCGACATCGCGACCCACATGGGTCGCCAGCCAGTACTGGTGGCCGCGTTCGGCGATGTCGGCCTCGAGGGTCTCCAGCGCGTAGATCTCGGCCAGCATGCCCGGAATGCGGTCGGCCGGCAGGATGCCGGCAAAGGCCTCGGGCCAGATGCGCCAGGCGAGATCGGCAACCCGCGGCAGGGCGTCGGCGTCGATCGGGAAAATCAGCGAGTTGGACATGCCCCGTTGTGGCGCGCCGAGGATGGGGCTGGCAAGCGGCTCGGCACCGTGTCAAAGACGGATTGAACCCAAACGGTGCCGCGCCATGCCAAGCTTCGTCCCCGACCTGCCGGTGATCCTCGGCTTTGCCGTCGCGACCTTCGTGCTGATGATCACGCCCGGGCCAGACATGGCGCTGCAGATGAGCCGCGCCATCAACTATGGGCGGGCGCATGGACTGGCGGCGATGTTCGGGGCGATGACCGGCATCATGGTGCACACCACGCTGGTGGCGTTCGGCATCTCGGTGCTGATCCTCGCCGCGCCGCCGCTGTTCATGGCCCTGAAGATCGCCGGTGCCGTCTACCTGATCTGGCTGGCCTGGCAGGCCATCATGCATGGTGGCGGGCTGCGGCTCGCCGAGGCGGCGAAACGGCCCCCGACGCTTTGGCAGAGCTTTGCCACCGGCCTTGGCATCAACCTCCTCAACCCCAAGGTGGTCCTGTTCTTCGTGACGTTCCTGCCGCAATTCGTCGAAGCGCATGACCCGGCGGCGGCCGGAAAACTGTTGTTCCTCGGGGCGCAGTTCGTGGTGCTGTCGATCCCGCTGGGTTTCCTGATCGTCTTCGCGGCCGAAAAGCTGGCCGCCGCGTTCCGGCGTTCGAAATGGGTCGAGCGGGCGCTCAACTGGAGCTTTGCCGCGATCTTCACCGCCTTCGCCGCCACCATCCTCACCGCTCAGGCGCGGCACTAACAAATGAAGCGTTCCGCATGAACTACTCTCACGCCTTCCACGCCGGAAACTTCGCCGACGTGATGAAGCATCTGATCGTCACCCGGCTGGTCGAGTACCTCAAGAAGAAAGACGCAGCGTTCCGGGTGATCGATACCCATGCCGGGATCGGCAAGTACGATCTCACCGGGGAGATTGCGAAGCGTTCGCCGGAATGGGTGGACGGCATCGGCAAGCTGTTGCAGGGCGGGCTGCCACAGAAGGCGCAGGCGCTGGCCGAGCCTTATCTCAAGGTGATTGCCGAGCTGAACCCCGGCGAAAAGCTCGAAACCTATCCGGGTTCGCCCCTCCTGGTGCGAAAACTGTTCCGGCCGCAGGATCGCCTCTCGGCGCTGGAGCTGCATCCCGAATATGCCAAGCGCCTGGGCACGCTGTTCGAGGGCGACGTGCAGGTGCGGGTGATCCACCTCGATGGCTGGCTGTCGCTGAACGCCCATGTGCCGCCCAAGGAGAAGCGCGGCCTGGTGCTGGTCGATCCGCCGTTTGAGGAGCGCGGCGAGTTCGAGCGGCTGGTCGACGGCCTGGTGAAGGCGCATGGCAAATTCGCCACCGGCGTCTATGCGCTGTGGTATCCGCTGAAGGACACCCGCGCGGTGCACGATTTCATCTCGGCTTTGCGCGATACCGGCATCCCCAAGATGCTCCGGGCCGAGCTCAGCGTCCGGCCGGCCTCGAACCCGCCGCGGCTGCACGGCTCGGGGATGATCCTCGTCAACCCGCCATTCACGCTCGAGGGAGAGCTGCGCGTGCTGCTGCCGGCGCTGGCGCAGCTCCTGGGCGATCCCGGCCAGGGCCGGCACAAGCTGGAGTGGTTGCGCGGCGAGGAGTAGCGCCATTGCGGATCCGGTGGGAGCCGCCCCCCACCCCTGTCCCCTCCCCGCAAGGGGGAGGGAGACCATAACACTGGCCTCTCAGTCTGCGTCTCCCTCCCCCTTGCGGGGAGGGATTAAGGGTGGGGGTCAGCCCGCACCGGCGGAAGTCGTTCCCCACCTAGAGCTGGAACTCGTAGTACACCATCTTTTCGCCCTTGCCGCCGACCTTGAGGTAGAGCCCGTTGGCCTCGAGGTTGTCGAGTTCGGTGCCGAGCCAGGCCTCGCGGCAGCCCAGTTCACGGCCCCAGGCGAACATCGCTTCGACCAGGCGGCTGGCGATCCCCTGGCGGCGGTGGGTCGCGGCGGTGCCGACCTCGTCGATATAGAGTTCGGTGGGCTTGTCGGGGTGATAGTGGACCACCGCGGCGCATTGGCCGACCACCAGCCCGCCGTCGAAGGCCAGCAGCATCAGGTGGCCGGGCCCACGCAGATAGGCCTCGAGCCGCTCGGGATGGATGGGTTCGTCGAACACCTCGGGCGCGATCTCGGCAAAGTCGAGGTCGTTGCCGGGTTGCATGCGTCTGATCTGGATGGGCATGGCCGGTCTCCGATGAAGGGAGGCGTCACCAGCAGAGGCCGGATCAGACGTGCCGAAGGGCACCGCGCCGTGGTTGCCGCGCCGGAGCGGGCCAGCTAGGTGTAACACTCCGCCGTCTCGCCCTTCAACTCACGCCGGTGGCGTGACGAGGTTCTCCCGTGTCGTTCAGTTCCAGCCTTGCGTTGTTCAAGGTGCCATCGTTCACGCCGGCACTGCTGGCGATCCTCTGCTCGGTGCTCGCCGAAGCGGTCGGGTTCAGCTACATGGCGCTGCTGGCGGTCGAAAAGATCGGCATGAGTCCGCTGGAGCTCAGCGCCTTCCTGACGCTGTCGGCGATCTCCGGCATTGCGGTGACCACCGTATTCGGGCACCTGCATGACAGGCGGCCGGTGCTCTGGCCGCTGTTCGTTTCACTGGGCGCCAAGGTCCTCGCCTTCGGCCTGTGCGCCGTGCTCACCCAGGGCTGGATGTTGATCGCCGTGGCCGTCGCGCTGTTCGGGCCGAGCTCGGCCTCGTTTGCGCTGATGTTCGCCATGGCCAAGGGCTTTCTCGATCGGGTCGGCGGGGAAACGGTGTCGCGCGGTATGGCGAGCCTCAGGGTGGCTTCATCGCTGAGCTGGGCCATCGGGCCGGCGCTCGGCGCGGCACTGGTGGCGGGCTGGAGCTTTACCGGCGTCTTTGTGGGTGCGGCGCTGCTGTCTGCGCTGGCGCTGGTGGTGGTGTTCACGTCCCGGATCAAGGTGGTGCCGGCCGCGACCGAGGAGCGGCAAAGGATCACGCCCGGCGTGGTCTTGGCCGCAGCGCCGGCGGTTATTGCCATGACGGCTTTTCACACCTCGATGTTCATGGGCTCGAACGCCATGTCGATCGTGGTCGCCCGGGAACTGGGCAGCGAGACCGATGTGGGACTGCTGTTCAGCCTCTGCGCGGCACTCGAAGTGGTGGTGATGGGGTTGTTCGTCGTTCGCCCGATGCGCAAGGCCAGCACTGGCCTCCTGGCGTTCGGCTTCCTGCTGTTTGCAGGCTACTTCATCATGGCAATCTTCTGGCCGACCTTGCTGTCGCTCTATCTGGGCCAGATCCTGCGCGCCGCGGGAATCGGCATCCTCAGCGTCGTCGGAATGGCTTACGTACAGGAATTGCTGCCCGGCCGGGCTGGCGTCGCTTCGGCGCTGTTCGGCAATACCATGAGCGCCGGCGGCCTGCTTTCGGGCCTCGGGACGGGCCTGTTCGCCGAAGCCTTCGGCTACTGGTCGATCTTTTCGGTCTGCGCCGCCCTCTGCCTCGTGGGCGCGGCGGTGCTTTTCGTGCCGTCCAGGCAGAGCACCGAGGCCGCCTGAACGCGGGGGCTCAGGCAAGCTCACAAGGCGCGTCAGGCGGTGAGCGCGTCGCGCTCCTTCTTGGTCAGCCGCTCGGTCTCGCTCTTCAGCTGCCCGCAGGCGGCGAAGATATCGCGGCCGCGCGGAGTGCGGACCGGGCTCGCATAGCCGGCATTGTTGACGATGTCGGCGAAGCGCTCGATGCGCGACGAGCTCGAGCAATCGTAGTTGGTGCCGGGCCAGGGGTTGAACGGGATCAGGTTGATCTTGGCCGGAATGCCGGCGAGCAGCCGGACCAGTTCACGCGCGTCGGCGTCGGAATCGTTGATGTCCTTGAGCATCACGTATTCGAAGGTGATGCGGCGGGCATTGGAGAGACCGGGGTAATCGCGGCAGGCCTGGATCAGCTCCTTGAGCGGATACTTCTTGTTGATCGGCACCAGCATGTCGCGCAGCTCGTCGCGCACCGCGTGCAGGGAGATGGCCAGCATCACGCCGATCTCGCGGCCGGTCGGCTCGATGAACGGCACGACGCCAGAGGTCGAAAGCGTAATGCGGCGCTTCGACAGCGAAATGCCGGCTTCGTCCGAAGCGATCAGTAGCGCCTGCTTGACGTTGTCGTAGTTGTAGAGCGGCTCGCCCATGCCCATCATCACCACATTGGTGATGGCGCGGCTGTCGCCTTCCGAGCCGCCCGAACCGCGCGGCGCCGGCACCAGGCCGCCGTCGTTGGGGCGCACGCCGCCGGGGAAATCGCCCAGCCGCTCGCGGGCCATCAGGATCTGGCCGAGAATCTCGCCGGCCGTGAGGTTGCGCACCAGCTTCTGCGTGCCGGTGTGGCAGAACGAGCAGGTGAGGGTGCAGCCGACCTGCGAGGAGACGCAGAGCGTGCCGCGGTCTTCCTCGGGAATGTAGACGGTTTCGACCTCTACCGGCGGCAACAGCGGGTTCCTGGGGTCGCGGAAGCGGAACAGCCATTTGCGGGTGCCGTCGATCGAGATCTGCTCGCTGACGATTTCGGGCCGATCGAGCAGGAAGCTGTCGGCGAGCTTCTGCCGGAAGCCCTTCTGGATGTTGGTCATCCGATCGAAGTCGGTGACGCCGTTATGGTAGATCCAGTTCCACAGCTGGCTGGCGCGCATCTTCGCCTCGCGCTCGTCGAGGCCGATGCCCATCAGCGTATCGCGCAGCTCGGGCTTCATCAGGCCGACCAGCGACGTCCGCCCGGATCTGGGGCGGTCGGGGTGGGCATGATGATCGAGGTCGAGGGCGATACTCATGGTGCGGGCGGCTCTCTCAGCGTGCGCAAATTGATGATGGCGGGTCGACCGGCAAAGTTCGACCACGCTCCTTCAGGGCGCGGCCTGTAACATAGTCGCAAAGTTTGCGCAAAACACGGGGGCGGGAGGCTGGCTTGCGCAGGATGAGCGGCGGCGTGCTCAGGCCGAGCCGATCGCTCAGCCGGTGCAGCTCTCGATGGCGCGGCTCGCGGCGGTGGCGCCCGAGAGCGAGAAGGTCTCGGTGATGCGAATGCCCTTGTCGCTGGTGCCCTCGATGACGACGGTCGAGCCGGCGCGCAGCGCTCCGGCGAGGTTGTCGTTCTGGTTGGGGTCGAGCAGCCAGGCAGCGTCCTTGTCGGTGAACAGCTCGAAGCTCTGGCCGCTGATCGTCGCCGTCGCCGTGGTGTCGGGCGCGAAGGTGAACCCGGCAACCAAGTTCAGCTCGTTGCGGACGCTTTCGGACGGCCGATTGGTGAGATACAGCCAGGCTTCGGTGAACTCGTCGGGGCTGGGGGTCACCTCGGTGGGCTTGCTGAGCGCAAAGCACACCGGCCCCGTCGACTCGGTCGCGGTATAGGCGGTCCAATCGCGAAACTCGCCGAGCAGCTTGACCGATTGCGCCATGGCGCCCCCCGACAATGCCGGTACGAGCACCGTGGCGAGAGCTGCAAGAGCGCGGAGGTTCATGGATTGGGCCTCGAGGGTTCGGCGGTTGGTAGCAGGCAATGCCTGCCCGGTTCAATCGCCGAACGCGCTGCCACGGCGGACAGTTTCACGCCGAGCGTGAAACCGGGCGTCAGCTGCAGGCCTTGTTGATTTCGCCAAGCGCGGCAGTGACGCCGGACAGGCTGTAATTGTCCACCATCTTGTTGCCCTTCTGCGAGGTGCCGTTGACCGTCAACTTGCTGCCGGCCTTCAGCGCCTCGACGAAGTTCGCTTCGTCGGCCTCGACCGCCAGCCAGGCGGCCTCACCTTCGGTCACCATCGGGAAGGTCTTGCCGTCGATGGTGGCGGTGACGCTGGAATTGGTGGGGTGGAACGGATAGCCGACCTGGGTCTGCACTTCGTTCTTGGTGCCCAGGCCCTTGCGGTTGATCACCAGGAAATGGATCGGGCTGCGCCGCACCGGGCTGCCGTTCACTTCCTTGGGGCTCCAGTCGTCCGGCGTGGCGGAGATGTAGCACATGGGGCCGTTGGCGTCGCTGCCGGTCCAGGCCGTCCACGCCTTGAACGTTCCCAACTGCTTGATTTCCTGCGCTGAAACCGGCGCGGTCGCCAAGCCGAGGCAAAGGCCCGCAGCCAGCAGACCAGCCAGCGCCAAACGAGATGATGTCATCGCCCGAACATCCTTGTCCGAAGTTGCGCAACCAGCACCTGAGCATCCTGCCATGGTATGGTTACCAAGGTCTCAAACCGGCCGCGAATTTGAATTAAGTCGTGACCTTAGCGGCAATCGTGTCGGCAATTTGACGCGGCAAATCGCCGAAAATTCTGTTTGGGCCTGCATGGTGAAGGAAGCGTTAACGGCCGCTTCCGACCTCACGCCGCCAGGGGATAGCTCTGCTCGACCAGGTAGGGGCCGCCCCCGACGGAGTCGCGCGAGGAAAACAGCACGAAGCGTCCGACCTTGAACTCCAGCGGTTCGAAACGGCCGGAGAAGGCAATGAAGCGCGCCACCTCCTCGGCGGAGACGCCGCGGAGGCGAGCGAGCGCCACGTGCGGGACGAACTTGCGCCCCTCGGGGGCAAGCCCGCACCGCTGCAGTACCCGTTCCTGGGCGGCCTGCAGGCGCAGCAGGGCGGCATTGGTGGAGCACCCGGCGAACAGGGCCCGGGGGGTGTTGCCGCCGAACGAGCCCAGATGATCGAGCTTGACGGTGAAGGCTTCGCTGTCGGCCAGCCGATCCAGCATATCGGTCACTTCGCTCGCCACATGGTGATCGACGTCGCCGATGAAGCGCAAGGTAATGTGATAGTTCTCGGTGTCGATCCAGCGCGCCCCGAACAGGCCGCCGCGCTTCAGCGAGAGCGCCAGCCCCACCTCGGGCGGGACCTCGATTCCGGTAAAGAGCCTGGGCATTCGACCCTCCCTTTGCCGCGGTAAGCCCGGATGATTCGGGCTCATCTCCATCTGGAACGTAGCGAGGCAGCATGGCCGCTGCAAGACAAGCCGCACAGTTCAGCCGAGCGGCTGCCTCGTGAGGAGAGCAGCCCCGGATAAGCCGTTGAAGAACTGCGACATTAGCGACCGCCGAGGGGCGGCCCCGCGGTCTTGTATTGTCCGGGGTGTGCCCTCATATTGTGTGATCGACGGCAGAGGCTCGGAGGAGCGCCCCGTCACGTCGCCAGGAAAGGGATTTATTCGTCATGGCTGAATTCGACCGTCCGACTATCGCCGCTCAGCGGGCCGGAACCGCCGCGGCCATCGATGAGGGCCTGCGCAGCTATATGCTGAAGGTCTACAATTATATGGGCATCGGGCTCGTGGTGACCGGCGTGGTCGCCTACTTCGCCAATGCCTGGTCCACCACCACCGACCCCGCGCAGGCGGTGGGCCAGCTGGCCAACGGCACGCTGGTCACCCAGTGGGGCTCGCTCATCTACGCCTCGCCCCTGCAGTGGGTGATCATGTTCGCGCCGCTCGCTTTCGTCCTGGTGCTGAGCTTCGGCATCAACCGGCTGTCCGGCGCCACCGCGCAGCTGCTGTTCTGGGTGTTTGCGGCCGTCATGGGCCTCAGCCTCTCGTCGATCTTCATGGTCTATACCGATGCCTCGATCGCCAAGGTGTTCTTCATCTCGGCGGCGACGTTCGGTGCGATGAGCCTCTACGGCTACACCACCAAGCGTGACCTCACGAGCATCGGCAACTTCCTGATCATGGGCCTGATCGGCCTGATCATCGCCTCGATCGTCAACATCTTCCTTGCCTCGAGCATGCTCGACTTCGCCATCTCGGCGATCGGCGTGCTGATCTTCGTCGGCCTCACCGCCTACGATACGCAGAAGGTCAAGGAGAGCTACGACGAGGGCCTTGGGACCGAGGTGCTGCAGAAGTCGGCGGTGATGGGCGCGCTGTCGCTCTACCTCGACTTCATCAACCTGTTCCTGATGCTGCTCCGCCTGTTCGGCAACCGGGAGTAATCGCCCGGCGCTTTCAGGAAGAGTCGTGAGACTCTTCCGCCTCGAAAGCGGGACTGATGGAAGGAATCAGCAAGTCTGATTGGAAATTTCGGGGGCCGCGATCTACCAGAGATCGCGGCCCCTTCGTTTTGCGAGCTCCCGATGTCCGACGTCGTCTTCCGTCCCTTCACCTGGTCCGACGTGCCCGCGATCACCGCGATCTACCGTCCCTATGTCGAGGAGACGGTCATCACCTTCGAGACCGAGGTGCCGCCCGAGACCGAAATGGCCGAGCGGTTCGGCAAGCTCAAGGCGCTCGGCCATCCGCTGATCGTCGCCGAACGGTCGGGCGAGGTGATGGGCTACGCCTATGCCTCGTTCTACCGGCCGCGCGCCGCCTATCGTTTCACCTGCGAGGATTCGATCTACCTGCGCCAGGACGCGGTGGGGCAGGGGATCGGCGGGCGGTTGCTCGACGAGCTGATGGCGCAGAGCCGCGCCGCCGGGTTCAAGCAGATGATCGCGGTGATCACCGCCGAGCGCGCCAACTCGGTGCGGCTGCACGAGAAGGCAGGTTTCCGCCACGTCGGCCGCTATGAAGCGGTGGGTTACAAGTTCGACCGCTGGCTGGATATCGTCCACCTGCAGAAGGCGCTGTGAGCGCGTCCCCCCGGGCTGGAGGTCTATCTGCATGAATGGATGCTTCATCATCACAGGGACGCCTGGTGCTGGAAAGACCACCGTGTCGCGGCTCGTGGCCGAGCGCCTGGAGCGGTCGGCCCGCATCGACGGAGACGTCATGGCGCAGCTCATGGTCAATGGCCGTGCCAACAATCTCGATGAGCACGGTAACTGGAACCCCGGCCCCGAAGGCAAAAGGCAGTTGCAACTGCGAATGATCAACGCGTGCTCGGTAGCGAACAACTTCTCGGAGGCGGGCTTCACGCCGGTCATCGACACAGTTGTGGAAGTACGTGAGGAGTTGGAGTTCCTGGTCAACCGATTGACGGCCCGCCCCGTTATGCTCGTGGTTCTCGCGCCGCCGCTCCAAGTGGCTCAATACCGCAACGCAACCCGTCCGGAGCGCCAGCGGGTGAGCTACGACTTCTCCCACACCGCCGCCAACATGCGTCGGGAGATCGGGGGTGACGGATGGTGGTTGGACTCAGGCGATCTGACGCCCGATGAAACTGCGGACCTCATCGTCGCCGAGGCCGCGAAGCGAGCCGTCGTCGACGTCTGAGACGCATCGAGGCCGTCGCCGCGCCGGCGCCGGCCCAGCATCGCCGCTGTTGCGTTCCCGTCTCGGCCAGCGCTGCCGTTTCTAGAACCGCTTCTCCATCGGGTAACACAGCATGCCGCGATCGGCCTCGGCCGGGCCGGCATCCTGCCAGCCATTGGCGAGGTAGAAGCGGTGGGCGGTGCCGGTGCTGGTGAGCCTCGCACGGTCGGCACCCGAGGCGCGAATGCGGTCCTCCAGCGCGGCGAGCAGGGCCTTGCTGACCCCCTGGAAGCGGTGGGCCGGCGCGACGTAGTTGAGGGCGATCTCGTCGGACCCATTGAGGCAGCCGACGGCAGCGAGCTCGCCGTCGCGTTCGGCGACCAGCAGCAAGGCGCCCGGTCGCTCCAGCATCCTCAGCACCATCTGTGGGGTCTTGTTGCGCAGCCAGCCGCTCAAGATCTCAGCATCGTCGCGGTGGTCGGCATCGCACAACTCGCGGATCGAAGCGATGAGCACGGCGCTCATCGCCGGCGCATCGGCCGGCACGGCCGGACGAATGGCGATCATTTGACCAGGGCGAGTTCCAGGACGCGGAGCACGGTGGAGAGGTCATGGCCGCGTTTCAGAATGCGGCCCTCCTGGCTCAGCACCATGTACTGGCCCTGCTTGAGGCGCAGCCTGGGGTTCTTCTCGACCACATAGAGCGGCCGCTCGGAGGCGCGCTTGTAGATCGAGAACAAGGCCCGGTCGCGCAGGAAATCGATGGCGTAGTCGCGCCACTCGCCGTCGACGACCTTGCGGCCGTAGAGGTTGAGGATGGTCTGCAATTCCCTGCGGTCGAAGGTGACCGCCGGTGTGAAACGGTTGGGATTGGCCGGCTGGGACCCGGCAGCAGCAGGGCTCGCCGCCGCCGCGAAGTCGATGAGTAACCCTGATCCAGACTGCTCGGGTTCGTCCACCATACCTTGGCCTCGTCACCTCCCTGTCATGATCGCGTCATTCGCACCGCTTGGCAAGCCGGTGCGACAGATCTGTGCGGAGGGCCGAGGTTCGTGCCGCAAGGGTTAACGCAGAAATCCCATTTCGGTCACAATCCCTCCCCGTTGACGCCAGATTGGCCCGGCATCTTATCAGCATTGCCTCCAGTGGCCGGCAAGCGGGCTGACCGAGCCCCCAAACCACGATGCTCGTTTGCCGGCCGCCTCTTACATGCACAGTCATTCTCCTCCCGCCTGCGCAAGCTGGCGGGAGTTTTGTTTTGCGGGGTGCGAAAGGCCGAAGCGAGGTTTGGTTCAGAGCACTTCACTTGCCCCCAAACCCAGCCGGTGGGTGGGTCAGAGGCCGATCCCGGCGGTTATGCCCGGTGGAACCTAAATCGCCAAACGCTTCAGCGGGTAAAGCTTGCGGCGCCGAGGATCGGGCCCGGCAGGCCGGCGCGATCCGCCTGGATCAGGATGACGGCACCGTTGGAGCGGCCGGTCAGCACTTCGGAAAGCGGCAGGGTCAGTTCGGCGCCGGCATCGGCCTTCCACATGCCCAGCACCTGGCGACCGGTGACGATCTGCGTATAACCGACTTTCTTGCCCTCGTTCTCGCCGCGTTCGATGGTGACGTCGGCGTGGTCGAGGAAGGTGACGAGCCAGATCATTGCATCGGTCTCGCCTGGCTTGCCGGGAACCGAGATCTGCAGCATGTCGTCGGCGGCTTCCACCAGCTTGACGTCAAGCGGCAGCGAGGCGCCGCCCAGAGCCTTGGTCACGGCGTCGCGCTTGGAGCCGACGAGACCGCCCTTGCCATTGACCACCAGCTGCGGCGTGAAGATCCGGGAGGAGCCCCAGCTCTCGGCATAGTCACGCTGGCGGTCGGAGTTCTCCTTGGTGCCGAAGGTGTCTTCCCAGCCGATATAGTCCCAGTAGTCGACGTGATAGGCGAGAGCGAGCACGTCGGGGCGCTTGCTCATCTCGGTGAGCATGGCGTCGGCCTTGGGGCAGGAGGCGCAGCCCTGCGAGGTGAACAGCTCCAGCACGGCCTTGGGCGCAAGCTTGATCTCGCCCGCAAGGGTGGGGGAGAGCAGGGCAAGCGAAAGGGAGACGCCGCAAAGGATCGAACGAAAAAGCATGGCGACGTTTGTAGGCAGGCGGGTTGTCCCGCGCGAGTCAAATCGGCGCGACCTGCCGTGATGGGGAAAAAGGGGGATGGAGCGGCAGACTGCGAGCTGAAGCTTCCGAGCGTGCCGATGCACCGGCTGTGCCTCAATCGCCCCCTCGCCCCCTTGGGGAGAGGGCGGCGGATGAGGCCGAAGGCCTCGTCCGCGGGGTGAGGGGCGCCAAGCGCGAGGAAGGTTGTGGGAACGCTGGAGGATAAGCCCGCGTGCTTGGCTACCCCTCACCCTGACCCTCTCCCCAGCGGGGAGAGGGGACGATGGAGTCGTGGACCGTGCGCCTAGGCCGCGACCAGGTTGCGCAGTACGTAGTGCAGGATGCCGCCGTGCTGGTAGTACTCGAGCTCGTTCACCGTATCGATGCGGCAGCGGGTCGAGACTTCCTCGATGCGGCCGTCGGCGCGCACGATCTTCACCTTGACGGTGGAGCGCGGGGTCAGCGTGGTGAGGCCCTCGATCGTCACCGTCTCGCTGCCGTCGAGATGCAGGGTCTGCCAGCTCTCGCCGTCGGCGAACTGCAGCGGCAGGACGCCCATGCCGATCAGGTTCGAGCGGTGGATGCGCTCGAAGCTCTGGGCGATGACGGCGCGGACGCCGAGCAGGCGGGTGCCCTTGGCGGCCCAGTCACGCGACGAGCCGGTGCCGTACTCCTTGCCGGCGAAGATCACCAGCGGCGTGTTCGACTTCTGGTAGGCCATGGCGGCGTCGTACATCGGCATCACCTCGCCGGTCGGGCCCTTGGTGAAGCCGCCTTCGACGCCCGGCACCATCTGGTTCTTGATGCGGATATTGGCGAAGGTGCCGCGCATCATCACCTCGTGGTTGCCGCGACGGGCGCCATAGGAGTTGAAATCCTTGGGCGCCACCTGGCGCTCGACCAGGTATTTGCCGGCCGGCGTGCCGGCCTTGAACGAGCCGGCGGGCGAGATGTGATCGGTGGTGATCGAGTCGAGGAAGAGGCTCAGCACGCGCGCTTCCTGGATGTCGGTGACCGGCGCCGGCTCCATGGTCAGACCCTCGAAATAGGGCGGGTTCTGCACATAGGTGGAGCTCGAGTTCCAGCGATAGGTCTCGCCGCCGTCGACGGCGATGGCCTGCCAGTTCTCGTCGCCCTTGAACACGTCGGAGTAGCGGCCGAGGAACATCTTGGGGGTGATCACCGTGCGAACGATGTCGGCGATCTCCTGGTTGGTCGGCCAGATGTCCTTGAGATAGACGGGCTTGCCGTCGGAACCCGTGCCGAGCGGGTCGGTGGCGAGGTTCTTGTTCATGGTGCCGGCGATGGCATAGGCGACGACCAGCGGCGGCGAGGCCAGGTAGTTGGCGCGCACGTCGGGGTTGACCCGGCCTTCGAAGTTGCGGTTGCCCGAGAGCACCGAGGCGGCGACCAGGTCGTTGGCGTTGATGCACTCCGAGATGGCTTCCGGCAGCGGGCCGGAATTGCCGATGCAGGTGGTGCAGCCATAGCCGACGAGGTTGAAGCCGAGCGCGTCGAGATCGGCCGAGAGGCCAGCGGCATTGAGGTAGTCGGTCACCACCTGCGAGCCGGGCGCCAGCGAGGTCTTGACCCACGGCTTCGACGTCAGCCCCTTGGCGCGCGCCTTGCGGGCGAGAAGCCCGGCCGCGATCAGCACGTTGGGGTTCGAGGTGTTGGTGCACGAGGTGATCGCGGCGATCACCACATGGCCGTCGTTGAGGCCGTATTTCTCGCCCCGGACCGGCAGCGTCGCCTCTTCGGGGATATCGTCGACGCCGGTCGCGCCTTCATCGACGAAGCGGCTCTCGGCCTTCGACTCCGGCAGCGCGGTGCGCTCCTTGCGGCCACCGGCCAGATCCTTCATCGCCTCGGCGAATTTCGGCGCCGCATCGACCAGCGAAACGCGGTCCTGCGGGCGCTTGGGGCCCGAGAGCGAGGGAACGACGGTGGCGAGGTCGAGCGACAGCGTGTCGGTGAACAACGGATCGGGGCTGTCGGTGGTGCGGAACATGCCCTGCGCCTCCGAATAGGCCTTCACCAGGGCCACCCGGTCGGCGTCGCGGCCGGAGGTCTCGAGATAGGCGAGGGTGTCGCTGTCGACCGGGAAGAAGCCGCAGGTGGCGCCGTATTCCGGGGCCATGTTGGCGATCGTCGCCTGGTCTTCGAGGCTCAGGTAGTCGAGGCCGGGGCCGTAGAATTCGACGAACTTGCCGACCACGCCTTTCTTGCGCAGCATCTCGGTGACGGTCAGCACCAGGTCGGTGGCGGTGATGCCCTCGTTGATCTTGCCGGTCAGCTTGAAGCCGATGACCTCGGGGATCAGCATGGTAATGGGCTGGCCGAGCATCGCCGCTTCGGCCTCGATGCCGCCGACGCCCCAGCCGAGCACGGCGAGGCCGTTGACCATGGTGGTGTGGCTGTCGGTGCCGACCAGCGTGTCGGGGTAGGCGTAGAACTCGCCGGTGGTCTCGTCCTTGCGGGTCCAGACGGTCTGGGCCAGGTATTCGAGGTTCACCTGGTGGCAGATGCCGGTGCCGGGCGGCACGACGCGGAAGTTGTCGAAGGCCTTCTGGCCCCAGCGCAGGAACTCGTAGCGCTCGCCGTTGCGCTCATATTCGAGATCGACGTTCTGCAGGAAGCTCAGCGGCGTGCCGAAGCTATCGACCATCACCGAGTGGTCGATGACCAGGTCGACCGGCACCAGCGGGTTGATCTTCTGCGGGTCGGCGCCGAGCTTGGCGGTGGCGTCGCGCATGGCGGCGAGATCGACCACGGCGGGGACGCCGGTGAAATCCTGCATCAGCACGCGGGCCGGACGGTAGGAAATCTCGTGCTCGGAAATGCGGGTGCGCAGCCAGTCGGCGACGGCTTCGATATCGGCGCGGGTGACGGTAACGCCGTCCTCGAAGCGCAGCAGGTTTTCCAGCACCACCTTCATCGAGTGCGGCAGCTGCGAGACGCCCTTCAGCCCGTTCTGTTCCGCCAGCGGAATGGAGAAGTAGCTGTAGGTCCTGTCCCCGACGGTGATCGTGGTTCTGGACTTGAAGCTGTCGAGGGATTTCGAGGTCACGGGTGTCGCCTTCACGCGCTGGTGTTGCAGGCGCCGCCCGGTCCTGACGCCGGACCGAAAAAGGCCCGGGAGACCGGGGGCAGAGGACGTCTGACTGGAAGCATTCCAATCTAGGGCTGGCTTATAGAGAAACTACATGACGCTTGCCAGTGGTGACTTGGGTTCATTAGGCATGGCGGCCATGAACCAGCCGATGCCCGTTTCCGAGGCCTTTCAACCGCATCTCAGTGTTCGCGGCCTCAGCGTGCGGCGCGGCGAGCGATGGTTGTTCACCGATCTCGATTTTGCGCTGGGCCCGGGCGGCGTTCTGCTGCTGCGCGGGCCCAACGGGGTGGGCAAGTCGACATTGCTGCTGGCGCTCGCCGGGATCGTGCGGCCCGATGCCGGGAGCATCGAGGGGGCCGAGCCGACCGAGCTGCACCTCGTCAACTACCAGAGCGGGCTGAAGGGCCGGCTGACGGTCGGCGAGAACCTGAAATTCTGGCAGGCGATGAACGGGGCGAACGGGCTCGCCGTGGAGGCGGCGCTGGACATGGTGGGGATCGGCGGCCTCGGCGGGCTGGAGGCCGGCTACCTCTCCTCCGGACAGCTCCGGCGGCTGTCGCTGGCGCGGCTCCTGGTGAGTGCGCGGCCGATCTGGCTGCTGGACGAGCCGAGCGCCGCACTGGATGCCGCGGGCGAGGCGCTGCTCGGCCGACTGATCGATGCGCATCGGGCGCAGGGCGGCATCGCGGTGATCGCCACTCACCAGGACCTGTCGCTGGCCGACCCCGCGGGGATCGAGACGCTGACCCTGGGGGGCGCGAGATGAGCGCCTTCCTGGCCCTGATCGGGCGCGACCTGAAGCTGGCGTTCCGGGCCGGCGGCGAGGCGCTGACGCTGGTGCTGTTCTTCGTCATGGTGGCGGTGATCGTGCCGTTCGCCATCGGGCCGGACCGGCCGCAGCTCAGCCGGCTGGCACCGGGCATCGTCTGGATCGCGGCATTCCTGTCGATGCTGCTGGGGCTCGACCGGCTGTTCCGCAATGACGACGAGGATGGCGCGCTGACCCTGCTGCGGCATGCCGACCTGCCGCTCGAAGCCGTGGTTGCCGCAAAAGTGATGGCCCACTGGCTGGTGACGGCGCTGCCGCTGCTGCTGGCGACGCCGGTATTGGCGCTGCTGCTGTCGATGTCGTGGACGCAGTGGGGGCAGACGGTGCTGGCGCTCGCCATCGGCACGCCGGCGCTGGTGAGCTTCGGCGCGCTGGGCGCCGCGGTGACCGTGGGGTTGCGCAGGGGCGGGCTGATCGCCCCGGTGCTGATCCTGCCGCTGTCGATTCCGGTGATGATCTTCGGGGTCGGCATGACCGATCCGCTCGCCGGGGGTGGCGCGACATTGTTCCTCATTGCCTTGAGCCTCGTGGTGACGGCCTTCTCACCCTTCGCGGCCGCGCTTGCCTTGCGCGTGGCCGGGGAATAGAGCCAAGCCTGAAAAGCGAGTGCCATGTCCGTCGATACCGTTAAACAACCCCACTGGTTCAGCCGCCTGGCGCATCCGGGGCAGTTCCTCGCCTGGTCGCGCTATCTGGTCTGGCCGCTGGCCATCGCCACCCTGCTGAGCTTTGCCATCGGGTTGTGGTTCGCCTTCTTCAACTCGCCCGAGGACTACCAGATGGGCGACATGGTGCGCGTCATGTACGTGCACGTGCCGAACGCCTGGCTGAGCCAGCTGGTCTATGGGGTGATGGCGGTTTCGGCGCTCGGCACGCTGGTCTGGCGACACCCGCTGGCCGACGTCGCCAACAAGGCGGCGGCGCCGCTCGGCGCCGTGTTCACCGCGCTGGCGCTCTATACCGGGGCGCTCTGGGGCCGGCCGACCTGGGGCACGTTCTGGGAATGGGACGGGCGGATGACCTCGACGCTGGTACTGCTGCTGATCTATCTGGGCATCATCGCGCTGTGGCGAGCCTTCGACGACCAGCTGAAGGCGGGGCGGATCATCGCCATCGTCACCCTGGTCGGGGCGCTCAACATCCCGGTGATCAAGTTCTCGGTCGACTGGTGGAATACGCTGCACCAGCCGGCGAGCGTGTTCACCGCCTCGGGGCCGAAAATGCCGGCTTCGATTCTCACGCCGCTTCTCGTGATGATGCTGGCCTTCACGCTGCTGTTCGCGCTGCTGCAGGTGGTGCGAATGCGCACCGAGATCCTGCGCCGGCGGGCCGAAACGCTGAGCCGCCAGGCCGCCTTCAGCGCCCCCTCAGGATCAGGAGCCGCCAAATGATCGCCGAAGGCGCACATCTCGAGTTCATCGTCTGGGCCTATGCCGGGGTCGCCGTGCTGACGCTGGCGCTCTGCGGCTACGTCGCCTGGGACGCCCGGCGGGTGAAGCAGCGGCTGGCCGAGCTCGACAAGGCCGGGATTCGTCGGCGGTCGGCAGGATCGAACAGTTGAAGCGTGTCCTGCTCGCCGTTCTGCCGCTGCTGCTGCTGGTCGGGCTGGTGGCCGTGTTCGCGCTGAACATGGACCGCGACCCCAGCCTCGTGCGCTCGGTGCTGATCAACAAGCCGGCGCCGTCCTTCACCCTGCCCGCCGTGCCCGGCTCCGGCGTCGAGGGGTTCGACACCGCTTCGCTCAAGGGCGAGGTGACGGTGGTCAACGTGTTCGCCAGCTGGTGCATCCCATGCCGCGAGGAGCACCCGCTGCTCGAGCGGCTGCGGGCCGAGACCGGGGTGCGGATTTTCGGCATCAACCAGAAGGATGCGCCCGAGAATGCCGTGGCGTTCCTCACCGAGCTGGGCAACCCCTATCAGCGGATCGGCGGCGACACCGACAACCGGGTGTCGATCGACTGGGGCGTCTATGGCGTGCCGGAGACCTTCATCGTCAATGCCGCCGGGGTGATCACCTTCAAGCATGTCGGGCCGATCTCGCCCGAGTCGCTGGAAAAGGAAGTGATCCCGGCGATCGAGAAGGCCAAAGCCGGCTGAGGCCGGGAACTTCCGCCAAGCGCCGCACATTCTGTCTTCATCACAAGATGAGGAGAGACATCATGCAAACCAGCTCCAGCCTGCGCTTCGTCGAACAGGGCATGCGCGTATTCGACCGCGAGCACCACGAGATCGGCAAGGTCGAGTGGGTGCAGTTCGGCGAAGACGACCCCGAAACGCCGGAAGTGGAAGCCAGCGGCCCCTCGGCCGGACGCGAGGACGACACGCTGGTCGATGTGCTCGCCCGCGCCTTCAGCGACGACAATGTTCCCGAAGAAGTGCGCGACCGGCTGGCACACCAGGGCTTCGTCCGCATCGATGCCGATGGGCTGTTCGCCGCCGATCGCTATGTGATGCCGGAGCAGATCGACTCGGTGTCGAGCGACGGGCTGATGCTGAACGTCAGCAAGGACGAGCTGCTCAAGCACTAAGCTGGGAAAAGGCCCCCTCACCCGCCGCTTCGCGGCGACCTCTCCCCCAAGGGAGAGGTGGTGCTGAGGCACGATCTCGCCTCACCGTCACCTCTCCGAGGGGCAGAGGTCGGCCGAAAGCCGGGTGAGGGGGCCTTCCCGGGTAAAGAACGACTACGGCAGCGGGTCCATCGGGGGGATGACCTCGATGGGCTCTTTCGGATCGGCGGCGTATTTGGTGAGCAGCGGCAGCTGCAGCATCGAGAAGACGATGGTGATCGGCATCACCGCCCAGAGCTTGAAGCCGGCATAGAACTTGTCGGCCGCGTCGGGGTCGGTGAAGAACAGGCTCGAACCGCGCCAGGCGACTTCATTGAGGAACGCCAGGAGGAAGAAGAACAGCCCCCAGCGCATGGTCATCACCTGCCAGCCCTTGGGCTGCAGGTGATACACCTCGCCGAAAACGTATTTCAGCAGCGACTGGCCGAACACCAATCCGCCGAGCAGGGTGGCCCCGAACAGCGAGTTGACGATCGTCGGCTTGATCTTGATGAACAGCGAATCCTGCAGCAGCAGGGTCAGCGTGCCGAAGATCAGCACGACGATCAGGGTCACCAGCGGCATCACCGCGACGCGCTTGAAGACCAGCCAGGAGATGCCGAGCGAGATCACCATGGCGACCATGAAGGGCGCGGTGGCGAAGATGATCGGGCTGGCGAACATCGAACGCAGCATCGGGCTGGCGTCGAGCCAGCTCTCGCCGAACGTGGTGCACAGGAAAAACACCAGCAGCGGGCCGAGCTCGAGGCCGATGCGGATCAGCTGGGGCCTGAGTTCCGCCCAGTTCACCTCGGCGTCTTTGGTTTCTTCGGTCATTCTGCGGTCCTTGCGATCGCGGCGGCAAAGTCACGCGCGGCGAACGGCTCGAGATTGTCGACACCCTCGCCCACCCCGATGAAGTGCACCGGCATGGCGAACTTGCGCGCAATGGCGACGAGGATGCCGCCGCGCGCGGTGCCGTCGAGTTTGGTCATCACCAGGCCGGTGACGCCGGCACGTTTGCCGAAGATTTCGACCTGATTAAGGGCGTTCTGCCCGGTGGTGGCGTCGAGCGTCAGCAATGTCGCATGCGGCGCCGACGGCTCGACCTTCTTAATCACGCGGATGATCTTTTCGAGCTCGCTCATCAGCTCGTCGCGGTTCTGCAGTCGGCCGGCCGTGTCGATGATCAGGATGTCGGCGCCCTCCGCCTGGGCGCGCTCCACCGCTTCATAAGCAAGACCGGAGGCGTCGGAGCCGGCAGGCTTCTTCACCACCGGAGCGCCGGTGCGGTCGCCCCAGACCTGCAACTGCTCGATGGCGGCGGCACGGAAGGTGTCGCCCGCTGCAAGCATCACCTTCTTGCCCTCGGCCCGATAGAGGCTCGCGAGCTTGCCGATGGTGGTGGTCTTGCCGGTGCCGTTCACCCCGACCATCAGGATCACGTAGGGTTTCTTCGTGGCATCGATCACCAGCGGCTGCGCCACTGGATCGAGGACCTTGACGATCTGGGTCGCCAGCACATCGCGCACTTCGTCCGACGAGATGTCGCGATCGAAGCGGTCGCGGCGCAGCGCCTCGGTGACATCGGTCGCCATGTCGACGCCGAAATCGGACTGGATCAGGATGTCCTCGAGGTCATCGAGCATCGCCTGATCGAGCCGCTTCTTGGTGAAGACGGCGGCGATCGAACCGGTCAGCTGATCGGATGAGCGCTTCAGCCCGGAGGCGAGGCGCTGCAGCCAGTTCTGCTTCTTCGGCGGTTCGGCGGGAGCCGGGGTCGGGACCGGAGGAACCGGCGCGGGCTCAGGGGCCTGCTGCTCCTCCACTTCCTCGATATAGGCGGGCGTTGCCTCGGGCGGGCCGGCGGGCGGTTCGGCGCCGGTCTCGATCGGGCCTTCGATGGTCCGGCCCTCGTCGTGCAGCGCCTCTTCGAGAGCGATCTCCTGGTCCGGCGGGAGAACCAGCGGTGCGGCCTCGACGATATCGTCGAGAATGATGTCGGCGACCAGCTCGTCCTCGACCGAGGGCTCGGCAGGTGGCTGCGGCGGAGCGGGCGGGGCCGGCGGCACCTCGGGCGTCACCAGCATCCCGGCCTCGTGCATCGCTGCTTCGAGCGCGATTTCCTGGTCGGGCGGTAGCACCAGCGGGGCCGCCTCGACGACCTCGTCGAGGACGATATCGGCTTCGAGATCCTCGGCGACACTGTGCTCGGGTGGCGGCGGGGGCGGAGTCGGCTTGTCGCCGCCGCCGAACAGGCGCTGGAAGAAGCCCTTTTTCTTTTGCTCGGCCATCAGGCTGCAGACCTCAATGCTTCGCCGACGAGGTTGCCATCGACGAAATGGGTAATACGGGCGGGCACGATCTCTCCCGGGCTGTGGCCCGGCAGCATGCAGGTGACGAACTGTTCCTGCCGGCCGATGCCATCCTTTTCGATCAGAACGTTCTCGACCATGCCGATGCGCGACAGGGCCAGCTTTTCGTACTGGGCATCGCCGACCGCGCGCAGCCGTGCGGCGCGCTCGCGGGCAATGCGGCCATCGACCTGCGGCATGCGCGCCGCCGGAGTGCCGGGCCGCGGGCTGTAGGGAAAGACGTGGAGGTAGGTGAGCTCGGCTTCGGTGACGAAGCTCAGCGAGTTCTCGAACATCTCGTCGGTCTCGGTGGGAAAGCCGGCAATGATGTCGGCGCCGAGAACGATGTCGGGCCGCAGCGCGCGGAGTTTGTGAACCACCTCAAGCGCGTCGGCCCGCGAGTGCCGGCGCTTCATGCGCTTCAGAATCAGGTCGTCGCCCGACTGCAGGGAAAGGTGCAGGTGAGGCATCAAACGGCGATCCGACGCTATGGCGTCATAGAAAGCCGGATCGGCCTCGATCGAGTCGATCGAGGAGATGCGCAGCCGCGGCAGGTCCGGCACGTGGCGCAGGATCTGCTGGGTCAGCTTGCCCAGTGTCGGGGTGCCCGGCAGGTCCGGACCATAGGACGTGATGTCGACGCCGGTGAGGACGACTTCCCGATACCCGTTGCCGACCAGCTTTTTGATCTGCTCGACCACGAGGCCCATCGGCACCGAGCGCGATGGCCCGCGGCCGAAGGGAATGATGCAGAAGGTGCAGCGGTGGTCGCAGCCGTTCTGCACCTGGACGAAGGCGCGGGCCCGGCCATCCATGCCCTCGATCAGGTGCGCGGCGGTCTCGCGCACGCTCATGATGTCGTTGACCTGCACCTTGTCGTTGAGCGGCAGGCCGAATGCTAGGGGAGCATAGCTTTCCGCCTTCAGCTTGTCGGCATTGCCGATGACCAGGTCGACTTCGGCCATGTCGCCGAACGAGCGCGCCTCGGTCTGGGCGGCGCAGCCGGTGACGATGATGCGGCGTTCCGGATTGTCGCGCCTGGCCTTGCGGATAGCCTGCTTGGCCTGCCGCACCGCTTCGGCGGTCACGGCGCAGGTATTGATGATGATGGTGTTGTCGAGCCCCGCCTTCTCCGCCTCGGCCTTCATCACTTCGCCTTCATAGGCGTTGAGGCGGCAGCCGAAGGTCAGCGTTTCGATGGACATCAGGCCGAGACCTGGGTGCTGGTCGAATCCTGATCGCGCCGCCAGGTGCCGGCGAAAGGCTCGAACGTGCCGGAGAACTCGAACTCGGCCGGGCCGGTGAGCAGCACATGGTCATCGGCGCGCCACTCGATGACGAGATCGCCGCCGGGAAGCGTGACCGTCGCCTTGCGGCCGGTCCGATGGGTGCGGGCACCGTTGACCAGTGCGGCGCAGGCAGCGGTGCCGCAGGCCCGGGTCAGCCCGGCGCCCCGTTCCCAGGTCCTGAGGATAATATGGTCGGGCGCCACCACCTGGGCGATCGAGATATTGGCCCGCTCGGGAAAGATCGGATGGTTTTCGAGCAGCGGGCCGAAGCGGTCGAGCGCGTAGTTCCACACGTCGTCCTCGACCCAGAAGGTGGCGTGCGGATTGCCCATCGAGGCGACCGATGGGGTGTGGAGGATCGGCGCGTCGATCGGCCCGATCTGCAGCTCGATGCCGGTGGTGTCGTAGAACTCCTCGGCCAAAGGGATCTCTTCCCAGCCGAAGCGGGGCTTGCCCATGTCGACGGTGATCGAGCCGTCCGGGTGCTCGTCGCCGGTGAGGATGCCGGCGAGGGTTTCGAAGACGAAGTGCTTTTCGCCCGTCTCGGCGCTCAGCGCCTGCACGACGCAGCGCATGCCGTTGCCGCAGGCCTGGGCCAGCGAGCCATCCGAGTTGATGATCTCGATGTAATGGGCGGTGCCTGGCGTACGCGGGTCATGGATGGCCATGATCTGATCGTAGCGGGTGGCCGGGTCGGCATTGAGGGCCACCGCCGCCGCCGGGGTGATCCGATCGGCGCGACCGCGCATGTCGGCGACGATGATCTCGTTGCCGAGCCCGTTCATCTTGAGGAATGGGGCGGTGGACATGGGCCTGACCTGTTGGGTCTCAGTTGAGGCTGTATATGGCGGAACTGACACGAAAATGCCAGTGGCGGGGGTGACGCGGTTCCGTCCACCCGTCGAGCCGGCGCAAGAAGAGTACCCCCACCCTGTCCCGGCCATTCGAGCGTAGCTCTCATGACCTTCTCCCCTCAAATCGCTCCACTGGAGCGATTTGCCCTGCGGGACGGCTCGAGCCCCGCAAGGGGGAGGCGACTGGCGCTCGCTTGTCTTCGCCCAACGACCCCCGGTGTGGGCTGTCGGCGTCTCCCTCCCCCTTGTGGGGAGGGACAGGGGTGGGGGTATTCTTCCCGCACAGATCCAGGCGCCATTCGCTACTTCGTCACCCGCGCCGCCAGATGTGCCAGCAACGATTTCAGCTCCGGAGGCGGTGCCTGTTCGATGCGGCGGTACTCGCGGCCATCGACGGTGCGTTCGAGCATTCTTGCATCGACCATGGCGCGGCGGATCAGCGCGTGGTCGCCGAAATCATGCCAGTCTCGGATGAGATCGCTGATCTCCCGTTCGCTGAAAGCCATGTCGGGAGGGATGCGCGACCAGAACACCCATTGGCAGAGGGTTTGCAGGTTGAACCGCGCCGGCCAACTCATCAACACACCTCTATCGTCGAAATAGCGTGCCGCTTTCTCCACCTGCCGAAGGTCCGCCGGCGGTGTGGGCGCCACGGCTGCTTCGAGGCGGCCGGCGGTGCCGGCATCGGCGCGCAGGTGCTGGTAGTTGGAAAAGCCGGCGGCCTTGGCGATGAGGTTCAACAGCTCGACATGGCTCGGCACGCCCTCATGCTGGGTCAGCGCTTGGCGGAGCGTCTTGGCGAAGGGCGACAGGTCATCCACCCGAAGGGGGACAGCGGTTCTGGTCATCACAACTCATCCTCGTCGTGCCGAACTCCCCGCAGGAAGGTTCGCGGTCGCCGGCTTGCGAGGCGGCACAGGACAAGTGCGTCTCACCAGGATGAAGCAGGTTTAGCTCCCCGGATGGGGCGGCGACGCCTGGGTGAACTGCGGACCCGGCCCCAGTTCTATCGCGACGGGCTGTGGGGAGCAAGCAGGCGGCCATGTTGAGGACATGTTCGGCCGTGCTAGTCCCGTCTGAGTCACGAGGAGTTGCGCCATGTTCTACCGGGCCTGGATTCACACCCCCAACCCGCAGCAGGAGCTGCTCTACCTGAGCGACCCGCGGGCACCGGGGGAAATGGGAGCGGCCCTGGCGGCCAACGGCTACCTCACCAGCCTCGCCGGCGAAGTTATGTGGGCGGGCTTCAATGCCGGCGATGTCAGCATCAAGACGTTCAGCTTCAAGGCGAAGGGGCAGGTGGTGCTGTTCGCGCGCCACCTGATCCGCCTCGACGAGGTGGTGATCGAGCCCGGCACGCAAGTCTCCGAGAGCTGATGGCCGAAATTGCGTTACGCCACCGCTGGGCGGTGGAGCTGCTGGAGCCCCGGCCCGGAGAGGTCGTGCTGGAGATTGGCTGCGGGCATGGCCTCGCCACCGGGCTGCTGCTGGCCGCTGGCGCCGACGTGGTGGCCGTCGAGCGGTCGGGCAAGATGCTGGCGGCGTGCATCAAGCGGAACGCCCGCAGCGGCCGGCTGACGGCGTTCGAGAGCGATTTCGAGAGCCTCGATCTCGGCCGGTTCGACGCGGCGCTGGCGGTGAACGTCGACTTCCCGCGACATAAGGATCGAGGCTGGGCCAGGAAATTCGGCGATGTGCTCAAGCCGGGCGGCCGGCTGGTGCTGGTACTGGAAGCGCCGGCGATCCAGACGGCAGACCGTTTCGCCACGTCCGCGGCGACCGCACTGACGGATGTCGGGTTTCGCGTCGACACCGAGCTGCGGCAGTCCGTCGTGGCGGTGCGGGGCGAGCGCATTCCTTGACTCGGCCGCATTTCCCCTCTATCGACCGCCACCATTCATCAGGTTCGAACGCCTGACTGCCGACCGGGACCCGCAAAGGTATAAAGAGATCCCGGAGGCGAACACCCGACAGCGCGATGCGCCCTCGGGTGGGTTTGGCGTTTGCGCTCGATGTCGCCATCCTCGGATGGCGGATACGACCAAGACTACCTATCTCCGGGTCCGGGGCAGCCCTGCAGCGGAACCAAAGGAACAAAAATGTTCGAAAGCCTTAGCGACCGGCTTGGGAAAATCTTCGAGGGCCTTCGAGGCCGCGGCGCACTCAACGAGAGCGACGTGGATGCGGCGCTGCGCGAAGTGCGCCGGGCGCTGCTCGAGGCCGACGTTTCCCTCGAGGTGGTGAAGGCTTTCGTCGAACAGGTGCGCGAGCGCGCCGTCGGTGCCGAGGTCACCCGTTCGGTGACGCCGGGCCAGCAGGTGGTCAAGATCGTCCACGACGAGCTGGTCAAGGTGCTCGGCGAAACGCAGGTGCCGATCGATTTCTCGACCACCCCGCCGATGACCATGCTGATGGTCGGCCTGCAGGGCGCGGGCAAGACCACGCTCTCGGCCAAGCTCGCCAAGCGCATGAAGGAGCGGCAGGGCAAGAAGGTCCTGATGGCTTCGCTCGACGATCGCCGTCCGGCGGCGAAAGAACAGCTGCGGGTGCTCGGCGAACAGATCGGCGTCGACACCCTGCCGATCCAGCTCAACGAAAAGCCGGTCGACATCGCCAGGCGCGCGCAGCGCGAGGGCAAGCTCGGCGGCTACGACGTGCTGATCCTCGATACGGCGGGCCGCACCCATATCGATGAAGAGCTGATGGAAGAGACGGCGGCAGTAAAGGCCGCCACCGAGCCGCACGAAATCCTGCTCGTCGCCGACTCGCTGACCGGCCAGGACGCGGTGAACCTGGCGCGCTCGTTCGACCAGCGCGTCGATATCACCGGTATCGTCCTCACTCGCGTCGACGGCGATGGCCGTGGTGGCGCGGCGCTGTCGATGCGGGCGGCGACCGGCAAGCCGATCAAGCTGATCGGTACCGGCGAAAAGATGGATGCGCTCGAGGATTTCCATCCCTCGCGCATCGCCGACCGCATCCTGGGCATGGGCGACATCGTCAGCCTGGTCGAGAAGGCAGCCCAGAACGTCACGGCCGAAGACGCGGCCAAGATGGCCAAGAAGCTCAAGAAGGGCGTCTTCGACCTCGAGGATCTGCGTAACCAGTTGCTGCAGATGAAGAAGATGGGCGGCATGGGCTCGCTCATGAACATGATGCCCGGCATGGGCCAGATGAAGAAGGCGATGGCCGGCGCCAATATCGACGAGAAGGTGTTCGACCGGCAGATCGCCATCATCGGCTCGATGACCAAGGCGGAGCGGGCGAACCCGGACCTGTTGAACGCCAAGCGGCGCATCCGCATCGCCAATGGTTCGGGCACCAAGGTCGAAGACGTCAACAAGCTGATGAAGCAGCACCGCCAGATGGCGGACATGATGAAGAAGGTGTCGAAGGGCGGCATGGGTTCGCTCGCCGGCATGTTCGGCGGCAAGATGGGCGGGATGATGCCGGGGCTCGGCAACATGCCGGATCCCTCGACCATGGACCCCAAGGAACTCGAGCAGCTGGCGCGGCGCATGGGCATCGACCCGGCATCGATTCCGCAGCAGGCGGAAGCTCCCAAGCAACTCACCCAGAACAAGCTGCCGACCGATGTCGGCCAGCTGCTCAAATCCGGCTCGGGGCTTCCCGGGCTTGGCGGCGCGCCGCGCTTCCCTGGCCTGCCCGGCCTCGGCGGCGGTTTCGTGCCGAAGAAGAAGTAACCAGAATATCCGCTAACGACTGATCATACGAAGGACTGAAGAATGTCGCTGAAACTCCGCCTTGCCCGCGCCGGCACCAAGAAGCGCCCCTATTACCACGTCGTCGTCGCCGACGCCCGTTCGCCGCGTGACGGCCGCTTCATCGAAAAGATCGGCAACTACGATCCCAAGCTCGCCGACAAGGACAAGCGCGTCACCCTCGTCACCGAGCGCGTGCAGCACTGGCTGAGCGTCGGGGCCCAGCCGACCGACCGCGTGGCGCGCTTCTTCGACGCCGCGGGCCTCATGAAGCGCGAAGCGCGCAACAACCCCGAGAAGGCCGTGCCGGGCAAGAAGGCGACCGAGCGTGCCGAGGCCAAGGCCAAGGCGATCGCCGACAAGGCCGCCGCCGACGCTGCGCCGGCTGCCGAAGCCACCTCCGAGTAAGCCGTGGCGCAGGCGGGCGACAACAAGCTCCTCATGGGCCGCATTGGCGCGGCCCATGGGATCAAGGGCGAAGTGCGCATCCAGTCCTTCACCGAGGACCCGCTGGCGCTGGCTTCCTACGGCCCGCTTTCGACCAACAAGCCGGGCCTCACGATCAGGATCCTCGCGGCCCGCACCACGACCAACGTGCTCGTGGCGCGGCTCGAGGGGGTCAACGACCGCAATGCGGCGGAGAAGCTGAACGGGGTCGAACTCTATGTCGACCGCGCGCTGCTGCCCGATCCCGATGACGACGACGATTTCTACCATGCCGACCTGATCGGGCTGAAGGCCCGGCTGGCCGACGGCTCGGAGATCGGCGAGGTGATGGCGGTGCCGAATTTCGGCGCCGGCGACCTGCTCGAAATCCGCGATCCCCGCTCGGGCGACACCTATCTCTATCCGTTCTCGAAGACCGTGGTGCCGGAAGTCCGGATCGCCGACGGCTACCTCACGATCGATCCGCCGATCGAGGCGGAGCCGGGCGAAGAAGAACCCGATTGAGCTTTTCGGCTTCGGTCATCACGCTGTTTCCCGAACTGTTCCCCGGTCCGCTCGGCGCCTCGGTGATCGGTCGCGGCATGGCCGAGGGACGCTGGAGCCTCGCGGCCACGCAGCTCAGGGACTTCGCCACCGACCGGCACCGGACGGTGGACGACACCCCGTCGGGCGGTGGCGCCGGGATGGTGCTGAAGCCCGATATCCTGGCCAAGGCCATCGATGCCGTATCGCCCCCAGGTGATTCCCGGCCACGCCTGCTGATGTCGCCCCGCGGCACGCCGCTGACCCAGGCGCGGGTGCGGGCGCTGGCGGCAGAGCCGGGGGTAGTGATCGTCTGCGGACGGTTCGAAGGCATCGACCAGCGGGTGATCGAGGCGCGAGGACTCGAGGAAGTCTCGATCGGGGACTACGTGCTGGCGGGCGGCGAGGTCGCCGCCATGGTGCTGCTGGAAGCCGTGGTGCGGCTGCTCCCGGGGGTGCTGGGTGCGGCGGAGAGCCATGCCGACGAGAGCTTCGAGAACGGGCTGCTCGAATATCCGCAATACACCCGGCCGCAACAGTTCGAGGGGCGCGAGATTCCCGAGGTGCTGACCTCCGGCGACCATGGCAAGGTGGCGAAGTGGCGGCGCGCCGAAAGCGAGAAGCTTACGCGGGCGCGCCGGCCGGATCTGCTGAGATAGCCCTCGGCGCTACTGCGCCGGCGACATGCCGTGGGCGGAGTGATCCATGCCACCCTCGGGCGGTGTGTCGGCGGCGCTGCCGGCGACGTTGAGCAGCACCGGCACCTCGCCGGCCTTTTCGAATTTCAGCGTCAGCTCAAGGCACTCACCCTCCTTGAACGGCGTGCCCACGCCCATCAGCATGGCGTGGTAGCCGCCCGGGGTCAGGGCGACGCTGCCGCCGGCGGGGATTTCGAGCCCGCCCTCGACCGGCCCCATCTTCATCATCTCGCCTTCCATCTTCATCTGATGGATTTGCACGGACTTGGCCGCTTCGGTGCTACCGCCCAGCAGCCGATCGGGGGCCGCGCCCTTGTTCTCGATGACGAAATAGCCCCCACCGACCTGGGCCTTGGGCAGCATGGCGCGGGTATAGGCGCCCGAGATGGTGAGATCGCCGGCGGTGAACACCTGGCCGATGGGGCAGCCATCATGCACCAGGCCCTCGTGGGCGAGCGTAGGGGTGACGGAGAGGAGGCCCAAAAGGGCCGGAACGATAAGCAGTTTCATGGGTCTGATCTTTCGATTGCGTTGAGGGGCGAAAGCAAGATCAGGCGCGGGGCGGGCCTCGCGCATCGAAGGAACGGGGCGGCGCTGCCGGCAGGCTGAGCGATGCCATGGCGCCCCAGGCGACGTCCGCCACCACCACGACCGGCGTCGCGACGGTGCAAGGCGGCGGCAGGTCGGCGCCGCCGCCGATGCGACAGGCGTGACAGGGGGCGTGCGCCTGGGGATCATCCGGAACGTCGCCGCAATAGCTCATGTCGAGCGCGGCGGTCAGGGTGTCGGGACCGGCCGAGGCCAGCGCCACCGGGGTGTGTGCGAAGCTCAGGAAGATGAGCGCGAGCACCAGCACTGCCCGCACCCCTTCGATTGCCATGTTCCGCGCCTGCTGCACCGGCGAGCATTCCTGTTCGACGCCGCTCATCTAGCGCAGCCGGGGGCTTGCCGTCATGCGGCAAATGCGCGGCGGGCAATTGATCTCCCCTCACAGAGGTGACAGAGATAGCGCGACGGTGCGCGGGTCTTCGAGTTGGAGTCCCCGCGTGAAACGGGAAGCCGGAAGCCCTTGGGGCGATGCCGGCGCCGCCCCCGCGACTGTAACGGGCCTGACTCTCACTCAGCGTGCCACTGGTTTGCGACTGGGAAGGTAGAGCGAGAGGTGCCCGGAGCCAGGAGACCGGCCGTCCGGTGGTGACCCAAACCGGGACCATCGCACACGAAAAAGCGCGGGACGGCGGGTCCCGAGATGGAGATATCTATGCGCGCACTTGTTGCCCTTCTGCTCATCGCCGTTCCGACGGCGGCTTTCGCCCATACCGGGCATGGCGATACCTCAGGCTTCCTGCACGGTTTCATGCATCCGGTCGGCGGGCTCGACCACATCCTTGCCATGGTGGCCGTGGGGGTGTTCGCCTATGTGCTGGGCGGCAAGGCGCTGTGGCTGGTGCCGCTGAGCTTCGTTGCGATGATGGCGGTCGGGTTCCTGCTCGGCCTCGGGCAGGTAGACGTGCCGTTCGTCGAATTGGGCATTGCGCTGTCGAGCGTGGTGATCGGCGGCGCGGCGGCGCTGGGCCGGCCGATGCCCGTGGTCGCTGCCTCGGCGTTGGTCGGGGTGTTCGCGATCTTTCACGGCCACGCGCATGGCGCGGAAATGCCGGTCGACGCCTCGGGCCTCGAATATGCGGCGGGCTTCATTATCGCAACAGCGCTGCTGCATGCGGCGGGTATCGCGGCGGCAATGGGCGTCACCAGACTGGTCGGCAAGTACGGCAGGACGGTTGCGCAGGTCGCGGGCGGCGCGTTCGCGCTGGGCGGCCTCGGCGTGCTCGCCGGCTGGCTCTGACCTGCCGCTCGTCCCGGCGAGCGACACGGAACTGACATCGAACGCCCGCGAGCGCTAGACTCGCGGGCGTTCTTCCTCTATAGCCCCGCTCGCCTGAGCTTCGGCTCGGCCAATAATGCATAAAAATCCGTGCAACCAAGACCGGGCGGTCGGCGCGAGCCGGCGAAACGCTCCTTTGAAAAAGACGAACGGAACATCAGATGTCCAAGATCATCGAACAGCTCAATCAGGAGCAGCACGACAAGCTGCTCGCCAAGGGCGCCCATCCGGAATTTACCCATGGCGATACCGTCAAGGTGTGGGTGAAGATCCGCGAAGGCGACAAGGAACGCCTGCAGGCCTATGAGGGCGTGGTCATCGCCCGCTCCGGCACCGGCATCATGGAAAGCTTCACCGTGCGCAAGATTTCGTACGGCGAAGGCGTGGAACGCGTGTTCCCGGTGCTCAGCCCCAATATCGATCGCGTCGAAGTGATCAAGCGCGGTAAGGTCCGTCGCGCCAAGCTCTATTATCTGCGCGACCGTCGCGGCAAGGCTGCCCGTATTTTCGAGAACCAGGGCGCCCGTACCAAGAAGATCGAAGCCGGCGAGCGCGAAGCCGCTCTCGAGGCCAAGAACGCCCGCGAGGCCGAGAAGATCGCCGCCGCCGAGGCCCTGGCCAAGGAACTCGCTCAGAAGGACGCCGAGGAAGCCGCCGCCGCTGCTGCTGCCGAGGCTGCCACTGCCACCGAGACGAAGGCCGAGTAATCGGTTTATGCACCTTTGAGTGGTCGTGGGTGTCGAACGGAAAAGTCTGCAACTTTTCCTGCGCCCACTCCACGCGTGCCACAGTTTGGGCACGAGCGCGACTAGAGTTCAGCCCGGCTCACGAGCCGGGCTTTTGATTCCGGGGTCTGGGAATGCCCCATATTCAGGTCTTTATGCACGCGAGATCGAAAGACCTCGCCATGGGGTAAGTGGAATGGACGCAGCTCTTCAGGACGCGGAAGAGAGGCGGCACCTCGCTGCGGAACTGCGCGAGGAAGCCCGCACCGTATTGGTCGAAACCGGCCTGCTCGACCTGCTCAACGCCCGCTTCGGCGAGGCGGTGGTCACCGGCAGCGCCGGCTACGACCTGATGGTGTGGCGCGACATCGACATTCATATGCCGTGCGAGGCGGAACGCTGGGCCGAGTGGGCGGGGCTTGCCGCCGACATCGCCATCCAGTTCGACCGGGCGGGATTGCAGCTGCACAAGGCCAGCTTCCTCAACGACTATGTCGAGCCGCATCCGCTCGGCGCCGGGCTCTACTGGGGCATCGAGTTCAAGGATTATGCCGGAAACCCCTGGAAGTGCGACATCTGGGGCTGGGAGCCGTTCGATTTCGCCGTGCGCCAGGCGCGCGACGCCAACCTCAGGGCCGATCTCTCCGCCTGCGACCGCGACCTGATCCTCAGGCTCAAGCACGAGGCGCGCGAGCGGCCGGGCTATTACGGGGTGATGGTCGGCAGCTTCGACATCTACCAGTTCG
Organism: Devosia sp. A16; assembly: GCF_001402915.1. Taxonomy (GTDB): domain Bacteria; phylum Pseudomonadota; class Alphaproteobacteria; order Rhizobiales; family Devosiaceae; genus Devosia_A. The sequence goes on along the minus strand of NZ_CP012945.1, from coordinate 2,104,974 downwards.
CGCTGGCCGGCGCCGGCGAGACGCTGGACGAACTTGAGGTGTGGAAGGGGCTGGTGGCGCAGTAGCCAGGTGCTGACTGCCGGCAGACGGCCCCCTCCCATCCTCCCCCATAAAGGGGGAGGTGCTCCGCCGGTGCGTTTGGCACGATCGCAGACAGAGCCTCGACTCTTCACCTCCCCCTTTATGGAGGAGGCCGGGAGGGGCCGTCTCTATCAGTCGGGTGCCCAAGACCGTCCGACTCCGCTATCAATCACTCCGGCAGCACCACAACGACCGGAGAGTTCCGATGCAATCCTTCATCTGCGTCACCTGTGGCGTGGGCCATGCGCCGTCCGAGCACCCGCCGGAGCGCTGCGCCATCTGCGATGACGAGCGGCAGTATGTGACTGCCGCCGGGCAGCGCTGGACGACGCTGGCGGAGCTCCAGGCTGGGCACACGATCGAGTTCAAGGAACAGGAACCGGGGCTGGTGGGGATCGGGGCGACGCCGTCGATCGCCATCGGGCAACGCATGCTGCTGATCCGCCAGCCGGGCGGCGGGATCCTGTGGGATTGCACGCCGCTGGTCACCGATGAGGCGGTCGCCCGGATCAAGGAGCTGGGCGGGGTGCGGGCGATGGCGATCTCGCACCCGCATTTCTATTCCTCGATGGTCGATTGGTCCGAGGCGCTGGGCGGCGTGCCGATCCACCTCCACGAGGCCAACCGGCAATATGTGATGCGGCCCTCCGAGCGCGTCAGCCACTGGCAGGGCGAGACGCTGGAGCTGGGCCAGGGTGTGACGCTGGTGCGAAGCGGCGGGCACTTCGTCGGCTCGACCGCACTGCATTGGAGCGGCGAAGACGGCAAGGGCGTGCTGATGACGGGCGACACCATCATGGTGGTGCCCGACACCCGCTGGGTGAGCTTCATGTACTCCTACCCCAACCTGATCCCGCTGTCGGCGCGCGAGGTCAACCGCATCGTCGGCACGGTCGAACCGTTCGCCTATGACCGGATCTATGCCGGCTGGTGGGACCGGGTGATGACGCACGACGCCAAGGCAAGGGTGCGGGCTTCGGCGGAGCGCTATGTGAAGGCGATCAGCTAGCCACAAGGTTGGGGCTGCCCCGCGTCTATCCGTCAGCACGTTGACTTAAGATATATCTTGCGAGCTATCTTGAAGCTCCCGTGGCCGAGGCATATCTTCCGGCTATCGTAAGATATATCTTGGAGATGTGATATGCATGATCACGACCACAGGTGGGACCGGAACTGGCGGCGCATGGAAGCCATGGCGCGGCGCGGGTTTCGCAAGTTCGGCAACTTCGACGCCAACATCAACCCCGGCGACTGGGGCGGCTTCGGGGGTAACTTCCGGATCGGGCGGATGCTCGCCTCGGGCGACCTGCGGCTGGTGGCGCTGTTCCTGATCGAGCAGCAGCCGCGGCACGGCTACGACCTGATCAAGGCGATCGAGGAGCACTCGCATGGCTTCTATTCGCCGAGCCCGGGTATCGTCTATCCGGCGCTGACCTATCTCGAGGAGGCGGGCTACGTGACCTCGGCCGCCGAGGGCAACAAGAAGCTCTATACCATCACCGAGGAAGGCCGGGCGCATCTCAACGACAATCGCGAGGCGATTCAGTCGACGCTCGATTTCCTCGCCAAGGCCGGCTCCGGCATGGAGCACCTCAGGGAGCGGATGGCGAGCCAGGACTTTCCGTTCACGCCCGGGGAGGCGGAGCAGTTCCGCGAGCGATTTCGCGGCATGGGGCGGGAATTTGGCCGGCGTGGCTGGTTCGGCGATCGCGGCGGCCCTGCGCCGGGCTCGGATCATTCCGAACGCCCGGAGCGGACGGAACACCACGAACACCATGAACACCACGACCACGAGCGCTACCACAGCCGGCCCGACCGTGATCTCGACGACGTGGCGCTGGAAGTGAACGAAGCCCGCAAGGCGCTCAAAAAGGCGATCAAGGAAGCGATCCGACGTGACCCCGACGAGGATCGCCGGGTGGCCGAGATCCTGCGCCGCGCCGTGCAGGAGATCCGTGCCGGCGATCAGGAGGATACGACGGAAGTCGACCTCGGCTAGACCGTCGGCGAAGCCGCCGATCGATTGACAAGCGCTCCCGTCTGGCCGGATGTTTCCGGACAGGCGGGAGTTTTTCATCATGACGGATTGGTCTCAGCGGGACCGGCAGCTCGGCATGGACCGGGCGATCAGCCGGCGCGATTTTCTCAATGGCGTGGCACTGACCATCGGCGGGGTTGCGGTCTCGCAGCTCGGCCTCGGCACCGGCGCAGCGCAGGCGGCGCTGACCGAGAGCTATCCGCCGGCCTTGAAGAACCTGCGCGGCCATGCCGATGGCGCGATGAACGTCGGGCACGCGTTGCGCGATGGCAGCTTCTGGTCGAGCGCCGGCACTCCGGAGCCGACCGGTGAAAGCTACGACCTCGTGGTGGTGGGCGGCGGTATTTCCGGGCTCGCGGCGGCGCACTTCTACCAGAAGCACCAACCGGGCAAGGTGCTGATCGTCGAGAACAACGACGATTTCGGCGGTCACGCGCGGCGCAACGAATATGTGACTTCGGCCGGGCGCACGGTGATCGGCTATGGCGGCAGCCAGTCGCTGCAGACCCCGAGCTATTTCTCGGAAGCGGTGCACGGGCTGCTGAAGGATGTCGGGATCGAACTGGAGAAGTTCGACAGCTATTACGACAAGGACTGGGAGGACGCGCGCGGCCTCGGCAGTGCGGTGTTTTTCGCCAGGGAAGTGTTCGGCGTCGACAAGTTCGTGCCCGAGGCCGAGGCCGCCGCCGACTGGGTGCCGTTGACGCCGCTCAACGACAAGGCGAAGGCCGACCTGATCGAGCTGATCGACGCGCCCCGGGATTATCTCGCGGGCAAGACGCGCGAGGAGAAGCTCAAGCAGTTGAGCGAGACGACCTACGCCGATTTCCTAACCGAGATCTGCGGCTATGATCCGCAGCTCGTCACCTATTTCAAGGAATCGACTGCCGCCTATTTCGGTATCGGCATCGAGGGCACCACGGCGCTCGATGCCTGGGGCAACTGGAACCCCGGCTTTGGCGGCATGGACCTGGGCGAGCGGCCGTACAAGACGATGAGTCCATCAGGGCGGCTCGCGCTGACCGACCCGGACCCCTACATCTATCATTTCCCCGACGGCAATGCCGGGGTAGCGCGGGCACTGGTGCGGAAGCTCATTCCAGCGGCGCTGGCCGGCTCGAGCATGGAAGAACTGGTCGGCGGCAAGCTCGACTACACGGCGCTCGACGACGCGGCCAATGATACGCGGCTGCGGCTCAATGCCAGCGTGGTGAAGGTGGCGCATGACGGCGACCCGGCGTCGGTCGAGAGCGTCACCGTGAGCTATGTCGAAGGCGGCAAGCTCAAGACGGTGAGCGCCAAACAGGTGGTGCTGGCCTGCTGGCACCGGGTGATCCCCTATCTCACCGACGAGATTTCCCCCGATCAGGTCACCGCACTCAACGACCAGATCAAGGTGCCGCTGATCTACACCAACGTGCTGCTCAACAATTGGCGGGCGTTCAAGGAGGCCGGCATTTCCGGCTTCGACGCGCCGGGGCTGTTCTTCGACGGCGCCTCGATGGATTTCCCGGTGTCGATCGGCGATTACAAATTTGCCGATACGCCCGACGATCCGATCGTCCTGCACCTGAGCAAAGTGGTCGTGACGGGCGAAACCGGGATGTCGGCGCGCGAGCAGGCGCAGGCCGGCCGGCAGTTGCTGACGACGATCAGCTTCGAGGACATGGAGCGGCATATCCGCGACATGCTGAGCCGGGCGCTGGCAGGCACCGGGTTCGACGCGGCGCGCGACATCGAGGCGATCACCTGCAACCGCTGGAGCCACGGTTATGCGCTCGAATATATGCGGCCGTGGGATGCCTTCTGGCCGGATGGGCCGCTGCCGGTCGAGACGGCCCGTCAGGGCTGGGGCCGCATCGCCATCGCCAACTCCGATTCGGGGGCCTATGCCTATGCGCACTCGGCCATCGACCAGGCGGCGCGGGCAGTCGACGAGCTGCTGGGCGGCGGCGTGATCACCGGATACTCCACTTTCCCGGGCCCGCCGTTGGACAAGCTCGACCTCGCCGGCTGATCCGTCCACGACCAATGCCTCACTACCGCCCAACTGCGAATGGCTCTAACATGCCAGTCAAACATCTTGCCCGGCTGCGAGATTTCTCGTTCCGGGCCTAAAGGGCGGATAGTGACGTGAACGAGATGGCCCCGATCGGGGTGGACCGGGCTGCGGCGACGCAAGGGGTGGTGGCGCGGCTCAAGGATCTGATCCGCAAGGACCGGATCATGACCGACCCGGTGATGACCTATGCCTATTCGGGCGATGCCAGTTCCTACCGGCTGATCCCGGCGGTGGTGGTGATCGTCAACAGCGAAGCCGAAGTGCGCGCGGTGATCGACGCGGCGCGCGCCGAAAGGCTGCCGCTGACCTTCCGGGCGGCCGGCACTTCGCTCTCGGGCCAGGCGATCACCGATGGGGTGCTTGCGGTGCTCGGCGATGGCTGGAAGAAGCTCGAGATCCACGAGGCCGGCCAGCGGGTGACGCTGGGGCCGGCAGTGATCGTCGCCAATGCCAACAAGGCGCTGAAGCCGTTCGGCGCCAAACTCGGTCCGGATCCGGCGAGCCAGGCCACCTGCAAGATCGGCGGGGTGGTGAACAACAACTCGTCGGGCATGTGCTGCGGCGTCGCCTACAACACCTACCACACGATGCACCGGTTGCGGGTGATGCTGGTGGACGGCACGGTGCTCGATTCGGGCGATCCCGAGTCGGTGGCGGCGTTCCGGGTGTCGCATGCGCACCTCCTCGCCGAGCTGGTGGCGCTGCACAAGAAGGTGTCGGCCGACCCCGAGCTGGTCGAACTGATCCGCAAGAAGTACCGGATCAAGAACACCGTCGGCTATTCGATCAATGCGCTGGTCGATTTCCACGATCCGATCGACATCCTGATCCACCTGATCGTCGGCTCGGAAGGCACGCTCGGCTTCGTGTCCGAGGTGACGTACAACACCATTCCCGAGCACCCCTACAAGGTGACCGGGCTGATCCCGTTCCCCGACCCCTATTCTTGCGCAAGGGCAATCTCGAAGCTCGCCAATGGCGGCGTGCAGGTGACGACCGGCGTCACGGCGGCCGAGTATATCGAGCGGCGGGCGCTGCAGACGGTCGAGCACCTGCCGGCGATCCAGCCCTATGTGAAGTTCTTCACCGAGACCTCGCCGGTGATCCTGATCGACGTGACGGCGCCAGACCAGGCGACGCTCGAGGCGGAGACGGCCAAGGCCTCGGCGATCCTCGCTTCGGAAGGGGCGACGGACATCACCTTCTCGGCCGATGAGGCGATTTCGCACGGGCTGTGGGACGTACGGAAAGGCTTTTTCGCCACCGGCGGCGCGGCGCGCCCCAAAGGCACCTCGATGCTGACCGAGGACGTGGCGGCGCCCATCGACCGGTTGGCCGATTTCGTCATCGACATGCGCAAGCTCCTCGACGATTGCGGCTACGAGGACGCCATCATTTTCGGCCACGCGCTGGCCGGAAACCTGCACTTCCAGATGAGCGACAACTTCATGGACCCGCAGGCCGCGGCGAAGTTCGATCATTTTTCCAAGGAGCTGTCGGAGCTGGTGTCGGTCCGCTATGGCGGCTCGCTCAAGGCCGAGCATGGCACCGGACGCGCCATCGCGCCGTTCGTCGAGGCGGAGTGGGGCAGCAAGGCCTATCTCATCATGCATGAGATCAAGCGCCTGTTCGATCCGGAAGGGTTGCTCAACCCGGGGGTGCTGCTCAACCCCGATCCCGACATCCACATCAAGAACCTCAAGCTGATGCCGCTGGCCGACGAGATCGTCGACCTCTGCATCGAATGCGGCTTCTGCGAGCCGGCCTGCCCCAGCCACCACATGACGCTCAGCCCGCGCCAGCGCATCGCGGTGACGCGCGAGCGGGCGCGGCTGCGCCAGACCGGGGAGGACCCGGAGCGGCTCAAGGCGATGGACGAGGGCTTCCAGTATGTGGGGCTCGATACCTGCGCGGCGTGCAACCTCTGCTCGCTGCGCTGCCCGGTGGGCATCGAAACCGGCACCATGGTGATCGGCGAACGCGGCCGGCGGCGCTCGGATGGCGATCGCAACCTGGCGCACTGGGTCGGCGGCCATACCGCGGCGCTCGAAACCGGCATGAAGCTGGGCGTCGGAGCGCAGGCGCTGGGCCGCCGGATCGTCGGCAATGGAGTGGTCGACGCGGTGGCGGGCGCCATGCACGCGCTGGCGCCGAAAGCCGTGCCGCGGGTATCGCCGGCGCTGCGGCCGGGGCCGGGGGCGCCCAAGCCGGTGGCGCCGAGCAACGCGCCAAATGGGCAGGTGGTGTACTTCCCCTCCTGCGCGACGCGGATGTTCGGGGCCCCGACGCGCGAGAACGGACTGCTGCCGACCACCGAGGCGATGATCGAACTGATGCGGCGGGCCGGGTTCGATCCGGTGGTGCCGGAAAGACTCGAGGGGCAGTGCTGCGGACAGCCGTTCCTCTCCAAGGGATTTCCTGAGGAGGCCGAGCGGGTGGGCGGGGCGACGCGGCGCGAGCTCGACGGTCTGAGTCGGGCCGGAACGCTGCCGGTGGTGACCGATGCCTCGACCTGTGCCAAGCACATGCGTGAGCATCCCGGTGAGGCGGCGGTGATGGATTCGGCGGAGTTCCTGCTCAAGGAAATTCTGCCGCGGCTGACCATCACGCGGCCGCTGCCGGCCGTGGCGGTACATCACAACTGCTCGGCGCAGCGCTTGAAGGAACAGGACGCCATCGAGGCGCTGGCGGCGGTGATCGCTCAGAAGGTGGTGGTGCTCGATGCCATTACCTGCTGCGGCTATGCCGGCGACAAGGGGCTCTACGTGCCCGAACTCAACGCCCATGCGACCCGCTTTGCCAAGGCGCAGATCCCCGAGGGCTGCGAGATCGGGCTGTCGACGGTCTCGACCTGCGCCACGGGGCTGAGCGAGCGGATGGGCATCCCGTTCGTGTCGATCGCAAGCCTCCTGGAGATGGTGAGCCAGCCGGCGGGGTGAGGTACTGGGGCCTGAGAGCTCCGATTAAGGAACCGAAGCAGACGGCCCCCTCCCGGCCTCCCCCATAAAGGGGGAGGTGAAGAGTCGAGCATGTGGCTCGGTCGTGCCCGAAACTCGATGCGGCACCTCCCCCTTTATGGGGGAGGATGGGAGGGGGCCGTCTCTATCAGTTGGGAAACGCGTGCCAAAGCCGCACTTGCCTGTTAGTGCGTTCCTCATGACGGAAGTTCTCATCGACAGCATCGGGCAGCACGCCGACGGGATCGCGGAGGTCGGCGGCGAGCGGGTGTTCGTGCCGTTCACGCTGCCGGGCGAGCGGGTGGAGATCGCGCGCGAGGGCGAGCGCGCCACGCTGCTGCGGATTATCGAGCCGAGCGCCGAGCGGGCGGAGCCGATCAGCCCGTATTTCGGGGCCTGCGGCGGCTGTGCGCTGCAGCATATGAACCGGACGACCTATGCCGAGTTTAAGCGCTCGCTGGTTGTCACGGCACTGGCGCACGCCGGGGTGGAGGCCGAGGTGGCGCCGCTTGTCGACGCGACCGGGGCAGGGCGGCGGCGCACGACGCTGCATGTGCGCAAGGCCGGCGCCGGCTACATGCGGGCCAAAAGCCACGAGGTGCTCGATATCGACGCCTGCCCGATCCTGGTGCCGACACTGTCGAAGCACGCACCCCGGATCGCCCGGGCCTTGCAGCCGCTGGCGGGCGATTGCGATGTGAGTTTCACGCTGAGCGATACCGGCATCGACCTGAGCATCAGGTCGGAGCGGAAGCTGAAGCCGGTGGCGCTGGCCGAGTTCGCGCGGGCGCAGAAGCTGGCGCGGCTCACCTTCAACGGCGAACCGGTGTTCATGGCGCGGCCGCCGGCGATCAGGATGGGCAAGGCCGTGGTGGAGATTCCGCCGGCAAGCTTCCTCCAGGCAACCGCGGCGGCGGAGGAGACGCTGGCGCGGCTGGTGCAAGACGGAGTCGACTCCGGCATCGGCAAGGTGAAATCGGTGGCCGACCTGTTCTCCGGGGTCGGGCCGTTTGCGTTGCGATTGGCTGAGGGCGCCCGCGTGTTCGCGGCCGACAGCGACCGGCCCGGCATCGCGGCGCTGGTCAAAGCGGTGAACCACGTGCAGGGATTGAAGCCGGTGGAAGCCAAGGTCCGCGACCTGTTCCGCGATCCCCTGGCCCCGATCGAACTGAACCCGTTCGACGCCGTGGTGTTCGACCCGCCGCGCGCCGGAGCCGAAGCGCAATCGCGCGAGCTGGCGCGATCGAAGGTGGAAACGGTGGTCGCGGTGTCCTGCGAGCCCAAGACCTTTGCGCGCGACGCGGCGATCCTTATCGCGGGTGGGTATCGGTTGGAGAGCGTGGTGCCGGTGGACCAATTTGCGTTCTCGACGCATGTCGAGGTGGTGGGGGTGTTTCGGCGGTGAGCGTCGTGCCACAACCCCTCACCCGTCTCGCGCTTCGCGCGATCCACCCTCTCCCCGACGGGGAGAGGAATGGTGCCTCGATCGGGCCACTGCGTATTCTTCTCCCCGTCGGGGAGAAGGTGGCGCGTAGCGCCGGATGAGGGGTGGGAGCCACCATGACGACGTTCAAACCCCGCACCACCCATGCCGAGCTCGGCGAAGGGTATTTCGACAAGGTCCGGGCGGCGTCGTTCCCCCAGCATGTCCTCCGCTATCGCAACCAGCGGGCGGCGGCGTCGGTGGGGCTCGACGGGCTCAGCGACGACGAGTGGGTGAACTATTTCGGCAGGTTCGAGCCGCTGCCAGGGTCGTTCCCGGAGCCGCTGGCGCTGCGCTATCACGGACACCAGTTCCAGACCTATAACCCCGACCTCGGCGATGGACGCGGCTTTCTCTATGCGCAGCTCGAGGACCTGAACGACGGCCGGCTGATGGACCTGGGCACCAAGGGCTCGGGGCGGACGCCGTGGTCGCGGGCCGGCGACGGGCGGCTGACGCTGAAGGGCGGGGTGCGCGAGGTGCTGGCGACGGCGATGCTCGAGGCGCTTCAGGTAAACACCTCGAAATCGCTGTCGCTGATCGAGACCGGCGAGGAACTGGAGCGGGGTGACGAACCTTCGCCGACGCGGTCGTCGGTGCTGGTGCGGCTGAGCCACGGGCACACGCGGATCGGCTCGTTCCAGCGGCTGAGCTACCTCAAGGAAGAGGAGCGGCTGAGGCGGCTGCTCGATCATTCGGTCAAGGCCTACTACCCCGAACTGTGGGTCGAGGGCGACAATAGCCGGGCGGCGAAGTTCCTCGGGGCGGTCAGCGAGAACGTGGCGGCGACCGGGGCACGCTGGATCGCGGCGGGGTTCGTGCACGGCGTACTCAACACCGACAACATCAACATAACCGGCGAGAGCTTCGACTACGGCCCGTGGCGGTTCCTGCCCAGCTACGATCCGGCGTTCACCGCCGCCTATTTCGACGAGTGGGGGCTCTATGCCTTCGGCAAGCAGCCCGACACGCTGGCCTGGAACCTGACGCGGCTCGCCGAGGTGCTGTTGCCGCTGGGCGAGCATGCCGAACTGGAGGCGGCGCTGAACCGGTTCTGGCCGGCGTTCCAGCGCTCCGTGTGGGCGGCGGTGCGGGAGCGGCTGGGGCTCGAATCGCTCGGGGTGGAAGCGGACGCCCTGCTGGTGCAGGAAGTATTCAACTTCCTGCGCGAAACGCAGATGCCGTTCGAGCAGTTCTTCTTCGACTGGCGCGGCGGCGACGGCGCGCGGGCGATGCGGAGCCCGGCGGCCGAGCACTATCGCGGCGCGGCCTTCGAGACGCTCTCGGGGCTGCTCACCGCGCATCCGGCGGCAGCGGATGCCAATCTCGATCACCCATACTTCAAGCGCGATGTGCCGCGGACCATGCTGATCGACGAGATGGAGGCGCTGTGGGCGCCGATCACCGAACGCGACGACTGGCGGCCGCTCTACGAAGCGCTGGGCGAGATCGAGGAAATGCGCGAGGCGTATGCGGGGGAGTGAGGCGTGCTGACTTAGCCGGTTGGGCGGGGCTCACAAAAGCCCCCCTCACCCGCCGCTGCGCGGCGACCTCTCCCCCGAGGGAGAGGTGGTGCAGAGGCTCGATCCTGCCACAGCGCACCTCTCCCTGGGGGGAGAGGTCGGTCCGAAGGACCGGGTGAGGGGGCCTTTTCAAGGGTGACGTGCAGCCTCAAGCCGCCGGAGTGATCGGGACCACCGTCTCCGTCGATACGAAATCCATGCGGCGATCGGGCAACAGCTCGTAGAACTTCTTGAGGCCCGGCTCGAGCTTGGCGGCCAGCGCCTGGCATTCGGCGATGGCGCCGCGGGTGTCGCGGCCGGTGCGCAGGGCTTCGAGCGCCTCGGCGTGGGTGGCCTTGAGCAGGCTGAAAGCACCGGACCTGGCGAGGTCGGCGTCGCCGACCAGCAGGTAGATGACGACGCGCTCGGCCTTGCCTTTCAGCGCCAGGGCGCCGGCCTCGAGGAAGGCGAAGTCGGACACGATGACGCGCACCGGATCGGCGACGAGGATGTCGTAGCCGACCTCCTTGCAGGCGCTCTCGACCCGGCTCGCCACATTCACCGTGTCGCCCAGCGCGGAGTAATCGAAGCGGGTTTCGAGCCCCATATTGCCCACCAGCGCTTCGCCGGTGGAAATGCCGATGCCGATCCCAAGCTCGGCCACTGCCGCCTTGTCGGCCTTGAGCTGGAAGGCGTCGTGCCGGTTCAGTTCGGCGAGCTTCTGGCGCATGCCGAGGGCGGCGCGCAAGGCTTTGCGTTCATGGTCGGGCACGTCGACCGGGGCATTCCAGAACGCCATGATGGCGTCACCGATGAATTTGTCGATGGTGCCCATGCGGCCGATGATCTCGTGGCCGAGCGCTCCGAACAGGGTGTTGAGGATGGTGAGGATGCGCCGCGGCTCGAGCTTTTCGCTCAACGAAGTGAAACCGCGCATGTCGGAGAACAGCACGGTGATGCGGCGCACATCACCGCCAAGCTTCAGCCGGTCGCCGTTCCTCTCGATCTCGCTCAGCAGCGAAGGCGCGACGTAATAGCCGAAGGCGCGGCGGATCTGCTTTTTGGCCTGCTCGGTAGTGAGGAAGCGGAAGAACACCAGGGCGAGATAGAGCAGCGTAAGCGCAATCAGCGGGAATCCCGGATCGAGCATGATGCCGTTGGCAATGAACATCCACCACGAGAAACCGATCGCGGCGACCAGCGACAGCGCGCCGGCGGCCAGCCCGGCGACCGGCCCCAGCAGCAGCACCACCACCACCAGCAGCGCGCCGAGCGCCAGAAAGCCGACAATCTCGAGGCCCGCCACCCAGTCCGGGCGGCTGAGATAGGTGCCCGAGAGGATCTGCTCGATGGCCTGAGCGTGGATGGTGACGCCGGCGACATTGTCGCCCAGCGTGGTGTTGTGCAGGTCGAGCAGGCCGGAGGCCGAGGTGCCCACCAGCACGATGTTGCCGGCGATGCGATCGCCGAGCGCACGGTAGTTGGGCCCGAGCAGGTCGGCGGCGGAGACGCTGAGCGCCGGATCGGGCCGGCTGTAATAGACCCACAGGTCGCCTTCGGAGGTCAGCGGCACGGTGAAATCACCGAGCCGCAGGCTGTCGACATAGCCCTCGGCGGCGGTATCGCCGAAGACCACGACGGTGCTGATGCCCATGGCGATGCGCAGCGCCTCCACCGACAGGGTGGGGAAGAGCTGGCTGCCATTGGTCCACAGCATGGGGATGCGGCGCACCGCGCCGGCCGAGAGCTCGGAATTGAGGCTGAGGGCCGCAAGGCCCGGGGCGGCGTCGCGGAGCATGGGGATGGGCGCCGCGGTGCCGGTGAGGAACGGGATGCGCTCGCTGGGGTCCGGGCCCGAGATGGCGAAACCGCCTTTCGGGCTCCCGGTCAGCGGCTTGCCGTTCGGCGTGCGTGAGAAGCCGAGAACGGACGGCGAGTGCGACAGCGCGGCGGCGAAGATCGCGTCGTAATCGGGCAGTGTCGCGGCATCGACGCCGGGAAGCCCCACGGCGATGCGGCTGGGCGACATGCGATCGGCTTCGGGGAACAGCACGTCGAACCCGATGGCTGCTGCACCAAGTTCGGTGAGCCGGTCGGTGAGGGTGGCTAGCCGATCGCGCGGCCAGGGCCACTGCCCGAACTCGGCGAGCGCCGCCTCATCGATGTCGATGACGCGGACCGGGAAGTCCGCCTGCGGGCGGGGGTGCAGGCGCTGGTAGAAATCGAAGGCAATCTCGCGCAGCGCCTGCACCGGAAACGGGTCGGCGATGCGCAGGCCGGTCAGCAACAACACGACGACGAGGCCGGCAAGGATCGGCAGCAGGCGCCGCAGCATGGTCAGCCCGGAACGTGGGTGACCGGACCGTTGATGCCGCCATTCGGCGGAGGCTGCCGCGGGCCATCACCGCCCGGGTTTCCGCCACCGGCGTCGGGGTTGTTGGGCACCACGGCCCGGTTCAGGCACTCTCGGGCCTGGGCGATACGGAAGGTGCCGAGCAGGTCCGATTCCGATACCGCATAGGGAAACATGCCGCGCATCGAGGTGCGCTCGGCACCGACGAAGCTGTTGGTATTGCCCAAGAGCCTCGCATCGCTGAGGTCGGCCATGCCGACATCGCAGAAGTCATCGACGGTGACGCACTTGCCGGCCTTGTTGCACATCTGGACGGCGCCGTGGAACAAGAGCAGCGAGAAGTGGTCCGGGCGGACATTGAAGTCGAAGGCCGTGCCGCGCACGCCGATGGTGCCGGTGGGGGTGGTGATCTGGTAGCGATCCTTGGGAGCGCCGCCGGTGACGAAACGGAAGGTGCCGCTTAGGGCGTTGATGGCGAACTTGCCGCCCGAGCCGTCGTCGCGCAGCAGGTAGTCCTCGATGACCAGCGATGAGCCCGGTCCGACCACCAGCTTGGTCTTGTCGGAAAAGCGGATCTGCACAAGACCCTTGGCATCGGTCACGACGCGATCGCCGATAAACACATCGGTACCGACCACCAGCGTCTTGGTGCCTTGTTTGCCCTCGAGGCGGGCGGCCGGATCAACGCCGAGCGCCATGCCGGTGCTGGTCGCCGCGAGCGCCGGGGAGACGCCGGCAAGCAGCACGACAAGCGAGGCGAACAGCTTCAGCATCGAAACCTCCAGTCATACAGACGTCCGGCGCGGGAAGAGCTGCCACGCCGCCCATGAACGCCGGCTGAACGGCGCCCGGATGAAGTTAGCACAAGACGAAACTCTGCGCTTGCCTCAAACGACGGGACTTGCAAGCATCCGACCCGGATGGAAACGGCGCGGATCGCTCATCAGCACCGCCTCTAAGGATAAGACCGAATGGTCGGGCTGTTTTTTCTGCTATTCATCGGGCTCGAGCTCAAGCACTACATTGCCGACTATTTCCTGCAGCCGGGATGGATGCTGGGCGGCAAGGGGGACTTCCGCAAGCCCGGCGGCTATGCCCATGCCGGCGTGCACGCCGCGCTGACGGCGCTGGTGCTGCTGCTCGCCGGCACGCCGTTGTCATGGCTGGCTGCTATCGTGCTGGCGGAGTTCGTCGTCCACTACCTGCTCGATTACTCCAAGATCCACTATTCGCGCGGCGTGCACGTGGATACGCAGCCGCGGCGGTTCTGGAGCCTGCACGGACTCGACCAGATCACCCACCAGCTGACCTATGCAGCGATCATCTATGCGGTGCTGCTGAGCAAGGGGCTGGCGTAGGGGCGGTACAGACACGTCACTTCAGCCCCACGCACCGTCGCCTCCTCGCTCAGAAGCCGGGACTACTTCCGCGTGCGCTTGGCGTGTTTGGCTTCGTCGGGCTTTTCGACCAGCTGGGCGAGGATCTTGTCGACGAGGTCCAGATCCTCGCGCTTGCCTTCGGACTGCTGCTGCAGATCGACCAGATAAGATGTGGTGTAATAGAGCCGGCGCGCGAGGAGCGTCGCGACGTAGAGCGCGATCTCGGGGTTGCCGCCCAGAAAGCTGATGGCGTCGTCGATGGCGTAGGCCTTGACGATGGAAAGCGCCTTGACCGTGGCGCTCGAGGGCATGTCGAGCAGAACCGCCATTTCGCCGAAGATGGAGCCGGGCTCGTCGATGTAACTGACCTGGGTGTCCTTGCGGAGCACTTCGACCTGGCCGTCGATGAGGACGAACAGCTTGCCGTCCTGGCCGCCCTCACGGATCAATATCTGCCCCGGCTTGAAGGTCTGCGCCTCCCGCCCTTTGCAGTAGTCCAGAATATCAGACATCGAGCCCTCACCCGCCTCAAGCGCCCTCGATAGTGCGCCGACCAGAACTTGTTCGTCAAACATTGCGGCGGCTTGTTGGCCCATCGGCACGGCCGGTGCAAGAAGAAAGGGGCCGGAAGACCGGCCCCTTGCAGAAGTTTTGATCAGTGATTGTCGCGCGGCAGACCGGCGGTCTGGGCGAGGCGCTGGTAGTTGACGGCGTTCTTCAACACACCGCCGGAGCCCAGCTGGTCGACGATGCCGCGCTGGATTTCCTGCCAGGGGGTCTGATGCGCCGGATACTTGTAGCCACCGGCGGCATGCAGTTCGGCGCGACGCTGCTCGATCTCCTCGGCGGAGATGAGGATGTCGGCCTCGCCCTTGTTGAGGTCGATGCGCACGCGGTCACCGGTCTTGAGGATGGCGAGGTTGCCACCCGCCGCCGCCTCGGGCGAAGCGTTGAGGATGGAGGGCGAGCCGGAAGTGCCCGACTGCCGGCCATCGCCGATGCAGGCGAGCGAGGTGATGCCCTTCTTGATCAGGTAATCAGGCGGACGCATGTTCACCACTTCCGCCGCACCCGGATAGCCGATCGGACCGGCGCCGCGCATGAACAGCAGGGTGTGCTCGTCGATCTCCAGCGAGGGATCGTCGATGCGGTGGTGGTAGTCCTCCGGACCGTCGAACACCACGGCCTTGCCCTCGAACGCTCCCGGATCCTCGGGGTTGTTGAGGTAGCGCAGGCGGAATTCCTCGGAGATCACCGAGGTCTTCATGATGGCGTTGTCGAACAGGTTGCCGCGCAGCACCAGGAAGCCGGCTTCGGCCTTCATCGGGTTGGTGAAGGGGCGGATGACCTTCTCGTCCTGGATCGGGGTGTTGCGGCAGTTCTCGCCGATGCTCTTGCCGTTGACGGTCGGAGCGTTCTCGCGGATCAGGCCCTGCTTCATCAGCTCGTTGACCACGGCCGGCACGCCGCCGGCGTGGTAGTAGTCCTCACCCAGATACTCGCCGGCCGGCTGCATGTTGACCAGCAGCGGCACCTTGTGGCCGTGCTTCTGCCAATCGTCGATGTTGAGGTCGACGCCGATATGGCGGGCAATGGCGTTGATGTGGATGGGGGCGTTGGTCGAGCCGCCGATCGCCGAGTTGACGACGATGGTGTTGATGAAGTTGTCCTTGGTCAGGATGTCGGAGGGCTTCAGATCCTCGTGCACCATCTCGACGATGCGCTTGCCGGTGCGCCAGGCCATTTCCTGACGGTCGCGGTAAGGCGCCGGGATGGCGGCCGAACCGGGCAGCTGCATGCCGAGCGACTCGGCCAGCGAGTTCATGGTGGAGGCGGTGCCCATGGTGTTGCAGTAGCCGGTCGAGGGGGCGGAGGACGCCACCAGCTCGATGAACTGCTCGTAGCCGATCTCGCCGGCGGCCATCATCTGGCGGGCCTTCCACACGATCGTGCCCGAGCCGGTGCGCTCGCCCCGGAACCAGCCATTGAGCATCGGGCCGACCGAGAGCGCGATCGCCGGAATGTTGACGGTGGCGGCACCCATCAGCATGGCCGGAGTGGTCTTGTCGCAGCCGATGGTCAGCACCACGCCGTCGAGCGGGTAGCCGTACAGCACTTCGACGAGGCTGAGATAGGCGAGGTTGCGATCGAGCCCGGCGGTCGGACGCTTGCCGGTTTCCTGGATCGGGTGGACCGGGAACTCCATGACGATGCCGCCGGCATCGCGGATGCCTTCGCGGACGCGCTTGGCGAGCTCGAGGTGGTGGCGGTTACAGGGAGAAATGTCGGACCCGGTCTGGGCGATGCCGATGATCGGCTTGCCCGATTGCAGCTCCTCGCGCGAGATGCCGTAGTTGAGATAGCGCTCGAGATAGAGCGCCGTCATGTCCGGGTTTTCCGGATTATCGAACCAGGCGCGCGACCGGAGCTTCTTGCCCGTACTGGTCTCGCCTTTACCCGAACTCATAGTGATCTCCTCAAATCAACAGGCTGTCCCGACGATCCATAGCCCAATCCCGACGGACTGGGCAGGCATTCCTTCGATTGAGGGAGGATCGTACCGGAGGCGATGATAGAGATCGGGTTGTCGGGTTGCAATGGTCCGGATGCGTCACCGGGCCGGCCGAACGGGATCAGCGCCGGGTGCTGTCGCGGGCCTCGAGGCTGACCGGCTGCAGCACGACCGGGTTGGCGATGGGCTCGCCGTTCAACCGCTTGATCAGCATGCGACCCGCCTCGCGGCCCATCTCGTAGCTGGAGACCTGCAGCGAGGTCAGCGACGGGCGCACATGCTGGGTGAATTCGAGATCGCCGTAGCCGGCAATGGCGACCTGGCCTGGCACGGCGACGCCGCGGTCCAGCGCCCGGGTGATGGCGCCCGTCGCCAGCACGTCGGTGCCGAAGAAGATGGCGTCGCAGTCCGGCATGGCCTCGAGGATGCTGTCCAGCGCCGCCACCCCGTCGGCGAAGCTGCGCGTTCCGTCCATCGGGTGGA
The DNA here is from genome assembly GCF_001402915.1 of Devosia sp. A16. Taxonomy (GTDB): domain Bacteria; phylum Pseudomonadota; class Alphaproteobacteria; order Rhizobiales; family Devosiaceae; genus Devosia_A. The sequence goes on along the minus strand of NZ_CP012945.1, from coordinate 2,088,124 downwards.
TCAGTTCGAGAGCGAGCCCGTGCTTGGCGAGCCCGGCGCGAAAACCTTCGATGCGCGGCGCGGTCCGCTCGATGGTGTGGCCGCAATAGGCGACATGGCGGAAACCCCGTTCCCCGAAATGCTCGCCCATCAGGCGACCGGCATCGTAGCTGGATGAGCCGACCAGCATGTCGATCGGATCGGGGCGGTTACCCCACATTTCCATCACCGGGATGCCGAGCTTCTGCAGCGCCTCGCGGGTCTTGTCGGCCCGCACCACCCCGGTGAACACGACGCCGGCCGGCCGGAACGGCAGCACCGACTCGACGACGTCGATCTCGAGCATTTCCGAGTAGCCGGTCTGCGCGAACATCAGGTGATAGCCGCTGCCCTCGACCGCATCGACGATGCCCTGCACCGAGGTGGCGAAATGCGGGTTGAGCAGGCTCGAGACAAAGACGGTGATGACGTTGGAGCGGCCGGAGCGGAGCGAGGACGCGAAGCGATTGACCACGTAGCCGGTCTGGGCCACCGCCTCGAGAATCCGGGCCCGCGTCTCCTCCTTGACCTTGTCGGGGTAGGACAGGGCACGCGAAACGGTAATCGGCGAGACGCCGGCAACGCGTGCTACATCTTCAACGCGAACCGGCCGGCCCGCGCCCCTCAGTCTGTCTGCGTCCCCCAACTGTCTCCCCCAAACTGCCCTGCATTCGACTACAGCCGCGGAATGGTGAAACGCCAGTAGCGCGGCGTCACGCAGTAATCCTCGATGCGGATCACTTCATTCCACTTCGCAGTCCGCTCCGAGCGCGTCATCGAGCCGACCTTGATCTGGTCAGACATCAAGCCGACGGCCAGATGACTGAGCGTCACATCTTCACTTTCGCCGGAGCGGCCCGACTGGATGGTATTCCAGCCGGCGGCGCGGGCGCGCGTGCTTGCTTCGATCAGTTCCGTCAGGGTGCCGCACTGATTCGATTTGAGCAACACCGAATTGCAGCATCCCTGTTCTGCCGCAAGGGCAATACGGGACTCCGAGGTGGTCAGATAATCGTCACCGACGATTTGGATGGACTTGCCGAGGCGTCGGGTGATTTCGGCGAAGCCGGCGTCGTCATCCTCGGCGAGGGGGTCTTCGAGCGAGACGATGGGGTAGGCGGCGACCCAGGATTGCAGCAGTTCGATCAGCTGCAGCGTCGACAGCTGCCGTCCCTCGAGCGCCAGGCGATAAGCGCCATCGGCGAAGAACGACGTGGCGGCGACGTCGAGGGCGATGCCGATATCGGTGCCGGGCTTGAGGCCCGCACTCTCGATGGCGCGGGTGAGCAACTCGAGCCCGTCCTCGTTGGCGGTGAAGTCGGGCCAGACGCCGCCCTCGTCGGCGACGCCGTTGAGTTTGCCCTGCTGCACCATCGCCTTGCTGGCCGCCATGTAGACTTCGGCGATCTGCTCGGTCGCGGCGGCGAAACTCTTCGCGCCGACGGCGAGGATGAGGAAATCCTGGATGTCGATGCGATTGCCGGCATGGCGGCCGCCGCCGAAGATCTGGATCATCGGAGCGGGGATATGCTGGGTCTCGGGATCGAGCCTGCCGAGCCGCCGCAAGTGCCGCCACAGCGGGATGCGCTGCTCGGCCGCGGCGGCCCACGCCACGGCCGAGGAGGTGGCGACGATGGCGTTGCCTCCCAGCCGGGTCTTCTGCGGCGTACCGTCCAACGCGATCATGGCCGCATCGACGCCAGCCTGGTCGAGTGCGTCCAGACCCTGCAAGCGGCCCGCAATCTCGCCGTTCACTGCCGCGAGCGCTCCGTTGACGCCGTAGCCGCCCAGCCGCTTGCCGCCATCGCGCCGGTCGAGCGCTTCGCGGCTGCCGGTGGAGGCGCCCGAAGGCGCGATGGCGCGGCCGGTCGCGCCGCTCTCGAGGGTGACCTCGACTTCGACGGTGGGGCGGCCGCGCGAGTCCCACACCTGGCGGCCGAGAACAGTCTTGATGCCTGACATAGCGAGCTATCTACCTCGATGAGAACTAAGGTCGGCAAGCAGCGCCGCGATGGTTGCCGGGGCCTGCCGAATATGCGGGATGGCGCGGTCGCGCACCTGCTGACGACTGGCGTCGCTCAGGTATTCGACCGGCGATTTGCCGTCGACGCGTGCCAGCATCAGGCAGGGCAGCAGGGCGGCGACTCGCGCCTCGGTGTCGGCGCGCAGCTCGCCCGGAAAATGCCTGAGCCAAGTGGTGGTGAAAGCCGCCGCCTGATCGAGCAGCCGGTCGCCGAGAGCCGGCAGGTGGATGGATTTCAGCACCAGGTGATTGAGGCAGAACGCGGCATCGAAGGCGGGATCGCCATACCAGGCGCATTCGGCATCGAGCAGCACCGGGCGGCCGTCGCGTTTCGAGATCAGGATGTTCTTGGGGCTGACATCGCCGTGGACGAGGGCCAGTCGGGTGTTCGCGGTCGTCGCGAGCACGGCGAGAATCTGCGCGCTCAATTCGGGATGGCGGCCGGCGGTGAAGCGCAGGTAGGGGTCGAGCCGCAGGGCGTCGATCAGGTGGTCGGTCGGAAACTCGGCGGCGGCGGTGGGATCGTTCAGCGTTGCGGCATGGATGCGGCCGAGCGCTTCGGCAACGGCAACCGGTACCGCCGGATCGGCGCGACCGGCCAGCAGTTCGGCCTTCCACAGCACATAGTCCTCGGCCGGCAGGTACTCGAGCAGCGCGATGCCGTGTGCCCGATCCTCGCCGATCACCTCGGGGGCGGCGCCGGGGATGATGGCATTGGCGCGGCGCAGCCAGGCCACCTCATACTGATTGCGCTCGAGCGGCGCCTGCCAGTCGGTGGCGACCTTGAGCTTACCCAAGGCGCGCTTGGCGCAGTATTGCCGGCCATCGGGGAGGCGGATCCGCACAATGTCCGATGAAACCCCGCCGGTGAGCGGGGCGATCTCCAGTGTTCCGCCGGCGTCGATGCCGGCAGACGCAAAGATCGGGGGAAGCAATGCTTCCCAGGTCAAGTCATCCATAGTGCGGGTCCCCTCGATAGTCCTGGTATGGTACCACACGGGGGGAATGGAACAACGACCGGGCGGCTAGGGCTTTGGTCGCTGAAGCAACTGGACGGAAAGGGAGAAAATGGGACGGCTCGAGGGGAAGACCATCTTCATGACGGCGGCGGCCGCGGGTATCGGCGGCGCGGCGGCGACGGCCTTTGCCCGTGAGGGGGCACGGGTCATCGCCACCGACCGCGACGCCGAGGGGATCGCTCGCAAGGGCGAGGAGCTGAAGGCAATCTCGGCTGGGCACGAGACCTACGCGCTCGACGTCACCGACCATCTGGCGCTGCGCGAAGCGGCCGCCCGGCACCAGGGCGTCAACGTGCTCTATAACGGCGCCGGCTGGGTGCATCAGGGGATGCTGGGGACGACGACGCTGGAGGAGTGGCAGCTCAGCTTCGATATCAACGTGACGCCGATGTTCGTCCTGACCCAGGCGTTCCTGCCCGCCTTCATCGCGCAGGGCGGCGCCAACATCATCAACGTCGCTTCGGTCGCCTCTTCGATGAAGGGGGTGCCAAACCGGGTGAGCTATATGTCGTCGAAGGCGGCGGTGATCGGCTTCACCAAGTCGGTGGCGTTCGACTACATGAAGAATGGCATCCGGGCCAACACCATCTGCCCCGGCAGCGTCGACTCGCCGTCGCTGCACGAGCGGGCGCACGCGCTTGGTGACCACGACGAGGTATGGAAGACCTTCATCGCCCGCCAGCCGATGGGCCGCATGGCACAACCGGAAGAAATCGCGCACCTGCTGGTGTACCTCGCCAGCGACGAGAGCGCTTACGCGACGGGGTCCAATTTCGTGGTGGATGGCGGGATCACGATGTAGCGGCCGGGCGCAGCCCGGGCGCCGTGCGGATGCTGTGCAGTTCCAGATTGCCGGTGGTCCGCATGCTGACATGGGTGACGGCGTGACTCTTGCGCACTGCGCCCTGGGTCCGCTGGTTGCCGCCCAGCACCATGATGCGGCCGTCAGATTGCGGATCCACGCCCATGAAGAAGCCGACATGGCCGTGGGCGGGATCGGACAATTGCCTGAACACTGCGATGTCGCCCGGCTGCGCCTTGCCCGGCAGAGCTTCGCCGTTGCTCCAGGCGGCCTCTCCCCAGCTGCGGTAAGCGGCTGACGCGGCGCTTCTGGCGCTCGCTACACCGGAACGCTCGAGGCACCAACTGACGAAGGCTGCGCACCAGGCGGTGAGGTCGCCCTCCGGCTTGGTCCTCGTCTCGAGGAAGAACCAGACGATCAACGGGTTGGCGTAGGCGTCCGGCCAGCGCTCCTGGAAGCTCTCCGGTACGGCCTGGTCGAAGTAGCGCGCGACCTTATGCGGAAATGTCCCGGTCGGGGCGGCGTCGAGATATGCCCGCGCCTCGGCCCAGCGTGCATCGTCCTCGGGAAGTGGCGTGGCACCCAGGAACACCGGATTGGACGCCTCCAATGCGATCGCCTGCCGCAACACCTCATCGGGTGAGAGTTCGGCATGCGCCAGCCGAGGAAGTGCCGACCAGGCGAGTGCAGCACCCAGGACAGTTCGACGCGACAGCATGGTTCCCTCCAAACCGATCCAGTCGAATAGTCTATGCAAGCCCGTGTTACTCAACAAGTGATCCGCAACCACAAATCGTTCGGGGTCAATTGTGAGAATTCAGCTCATCTGTATAGTCGATACGGGCCATGGGGGGGCGGCGTATCATGTATCGATCGTTATGGATTGTTCTGACTGGTCTGGTGATGGGCGGCCTGATGGGGCTGACATCCGGCGCGGCAAGGGCCATCGAGGTCGACTGGACGGTCGCTCCGGACTACGAGACGCCGCCGCGGGCGGAAGGCACCGCGATGACGATCCGCGATGAGGGCGGCACGGTCCGGACGATGTACTCCGAAAGCCACGCCGTGCTGATCGTACAGGGCGATTACTCGGGCTCCGGCTGGCAATCGGCGCAGGAGGGCGCCGACAAGAGCGAAGCGCTGCTGCGCCAGAAGCTGGAGGCGCGCGGCTTCCACGTCATGGTTTGGCGCGACCTGACCAAGGCGGAGTTCCGCAACGTGCTGCCCGAGGTGTTCGAGAGCTATGGCCGGATCCAGAACTCGCGATTCTTCTTCTATTACTTCGGGCATGCCACGACCGTCGGTGCGGTCGATGACCCGGCCGGACAGCAACTCTACCTGGTGCCGACCGATGCGCCGGGGAGGTGGGACGAGGAGGCGTTCGTCCGCAAGGCCGTTTCGGCGGCGTCGCTGGTCGGCATGGTCGAGACGATGGGGGTCAAGCACGCGTTCTTTGCCTTCGAGGCATGCGAGGCCGGCAAGCTGATCGCCACGCTGTCGGCGCCGCCCAAGCCCAATCCACTTGGCTACCTGCTCAGCGACGCGCTGCAGTCTCCGGTTCGCCAATACCTCACCGCCGGCAACGAGCTGCAGGAGATCCCTGCCGACGCGGCGTTCAGCGCGCTGCTGGTCTCGGCGCTCGACTCGCCCAAGGCCGACCTCAATGACGACCAGTACATCACCGGCAGCGAGGTGATGGGCTTCGTCAATGCCAACATGCCGCAATATCGCGACCTCTATCCGCAGAATCCGGAGTTCGGCGTCGTGCCGCGCGGCAGCAATGGCGACCTGATCTTCGGTCCGATCGACCCCAGCAATCCTCCCGCGATCGGGGCAAGCAGCGGGGCCGCGACGCGGGCGGGCAGGGAGGCCGCCGACGATTGCCTCAAGCTCACCGCCGACATCTACGACATGCGCGACGACTACCAGGGGGTCTATCGCTACGCCATCGACGTGGAGAAGGCTCAGCCGATCTGCACGGACGCGCTGCGGCGCAACCCCACCGACACCAGACTGATGGTTGCGATGGGGTGGATCCATCGCAGCGCCGGACGTGGGCGCGATGCGCGCGGCTATTTCCGGCAGGCCGCTGATGCGGGAGATCCGGAAGGGATCAACGGACTGGGAGTCGTCTCCTCTTGGGGGCTCGGTGAGCCGCGGGACAAGGCAAAGGCCACCGAGTACCTGGTTCAGGCCGCCGATGCCGGAGCGGCTCCGGCCATGGTGGAGCTCGGCCTTGCCTACCGCGACGGCGGGCGGCTGAAGCAATCCCCCGAAGAGGCCCGCAAGTGGTTCGAGCGCGCCGTCGCAGCGGGATACTCGCTCGGCTACACCAACCTGGCCGGGATGCTGTGGCGCGGGCTGGGCGGTCCCTCGGACAAGGTCCGCGCGGAAAAACTGCTGAAGGAGGCCGTTGCCGCGGGCGAACCGTCCGCGATGCGCGACCTCGGCCGGTTCAACGAGGAGGCCGAGCGCTACAACGAGGCGACCCGCTATTACATGATGGCGGCTGAAGCGGGTCAGCTCGACGCCATGGTGTGGGTCGGCTCGAACGAGATCGGCGGCGAACCGGATCTCGCCTACCAATGGCTCAGCAAGGCTGCCGAACAGGGGCGCATCGACGCCAAGGTCAAGCTGGGTGACCTCTATTTCGAGTATGGCTATGGCGTACCGGACGGGGCCGCGTACGATTACGCGGCCGGCAACCGATGGTATGAGGACGCGGCCAGGGCCGGCAGCAGCGAAGCGATGTCGAAGCTGGCGCGGTCCGCCATTGCCGGCATCGATCGGCCGGGGGACTTCGATGCGGGGCTGACGCTTTATCGCCGGGCGTTGGACAATGGCTGGTGGTTCGATGCCACCTATTACGACTTCGCCAGCGAACTGGGCAGCGTCTACGACGAGCGCGAGCAGGCCCGCCAACTGTTGCAATTCGCGGCAGACATGGGAGATCGCAGCGCCGTGGTGCGCCTCGCCGACTCCTATGCCGGCGCTGCCGATCCCGATCCGGAAAAAGCCAGGGAACTCTACTTCAAGGCGGCTGGGTGGAACGACAAGCAGGCGATCTATGCGATCGCCAACGCGTATCTGGCAGGCACCTTCGTGCCTGTCGACTACGATGCCGCGCTGGAATGGCAGGTGCGCTACGCGGTGCTCAACGAGTCGACCTTCGGACTGGCGTCGACGGGCCGGGACTTCATGGAGGGCAGTGGCCCGCGCGACTACGTACAGGCCCGCAAATGGCTGGAGCGGGCGCTCGAGCTCAAGGACGACAGCGCAGCGATCAGCCTCGCCTGGCTCTATCAGTGGGGGCGGGGGGTCGAGCAGGACTACGCGCAGGCCCGCAAGTACCTCGAGCTCGCCATCAACGGAGATTGGGATCGCGGCAAAGCCTTCATGCGGCTGGGGTTGCTGTGTCGCGACGGACAGGGCGGCCCCCGGGACTACGAACGAGCCCGCAGCCTGTTCGAAAAGGCGATCGAGCAGGGCGAGAAGGATGCCTATGCGATGATGGGCGGCCTCTATGAGAACGGGCAGGGGGTCGAGGCCGACCTCGCCAAGGCCAGGGAGTGGCTGCAGCAGGGGATCGAGAACGACAGCTCTCTGGCCGCCTACAACCTGGCGCGGCTCTATGTCGAGAGCTCCGACGGGGAGGTCGATCCGGTGCGGCGCAACGCCATGTATCTCAAGGCGGCCGAGATGGGATCCTACGCAGCGATGGAGATTGTCTCGGGCTATCTGCTGGAGGGAAGCGGTGGCGATGCCGATCCGGTGAAGGCGCGGACATGGGCGCAAAAGGCTTATGAGGGTGGCAGAACCAGCGCCGGCTGGCGGCTGGTCGAGATCTACGACGAGGGGCTGGGCACACCACGCAACAGCGCCCGCGCCGGCTGGCTTTTCATGGAGCTGGTCGAAAGCAGGCAGTTCTCCGAGCCCGTGCTGATCGAGCGGGCGGCCAGACTGTCGCTCGAGACGCGCCAGGTGGTCCAGCTGGTTCTCAGCAATGTCGGTCGCTATGACGGCCCGATCGACGGCGAGCTTGGCCCCAAGGCGCGCGCCGCCATCAAAGCGCTGCTGGCGGCAAGCTGAGCCTCGCCGCCCACGGCGATCATTCGCGCGGCGCGTAGGTCGCGAGCAGCCAGGCGATCAGCTCCGCGCGGTCGGCCGGGTTAGCCGGCAGCTCGGTGACGTTCGGATCGAAGCCGTGACGCCGCAGCGTCGCGGCCATTGCGACGGTCCGATTGGCCGGGTTGATCACTTCGAGGGTGCGGGTCGCGATTTCGGCCGCCAGGGTCTTCGACATCCGCTTGCTCATACGGCGGCCTTAACCCCGGCGATGAAGGCGGCGATATGGTCGCGAATCTCGCCCGGCGGGTCGGCATAGCGCGCCTGAGCGTCCGGGAGGCCGAGGTTGCCGCTGATGACGAAGGCGCGGAGGCCGGCCTTGGCGAGCGCGATGGCCTGCTCGAGGTAGAGGCCGCCGACCACCTGCACCGAGGCGACGGCGCCAACCCGCTGATGGACCGCCGCAACCGTGTCGGCGAGATAGCTCGAGTGGAACAGGCTGGGGTCGGCGCGGCGAGCATCGAGCTGCAGGTGGGCGCCGATGCCGTCGACACCCGCATCGAGCATGCGCAGCGCCACTTCGACGGCTTTGTCGGCCGGACCCTGGTGCGGCAACAGGATATCGGCGAACACCAGGCGCGGCAGTTCCGGGTTGGCTCGCCGGTATTCGTCGCGGACGGCGCAGATACCACGGGCGCTCGCCTCGCCGGCAATGGCGAGGAAGTCGATGATGTTGCCGCCGCCCTCGAACACCGAGCGGGCCTCGAAGCTGCCGCCATCCATGGTCTTCATGTCGGCGAGCAGCAGGGCCTCGGGGAAGCGGGCGCGGAAGGCGGGAACGACGTGCCTTACCCCCTCGGTCTTCAGCAGCGGGGTGCCCATCTCGACGAGGTCGACGCCGGCATCGAGCGCCGCCTCGGCGACCGCCAGACCCAGCGGCAAGTTGTCGGTATCGACCGAGATCTGGAAGCTCAGGTCGGTCTTCAGGCGGTCGATGACGCGCGTGGAGGCGGGCGTGGGCATGGTGCTGTCGGATCCTCGTTCGGGAAGCGCCGCCTATTGCGCCGGCGCGGCTTCGGGTTCGCCTTCGCTGGGGCGGGAATAGACTTCGGAAAGCTGGCGATAGTATTTCGAACGGAAGGCGATGATGGTGATCACCACGCCGAGTATGCCGGCGAGGGTGAAGACCAGGGCGATGCCGCGGGCCGGGCCGGTGCCGAACCAGCTGCCGATCAGTTCGGCGCCGAGCCCGACGGTCATGAACGGGATGAAGACGAACTCGGCGAGCGGTCCGATCAGGAAGGCGGTGAGCGGCGAGGCGGCCTGCTCGACGGACTGGGCGAAGCCGAAGACGCGGCCCTGCCGCTCCGGCGGCACCACCTTCTGCAACGTGGTGTGCTCGGCCGCCTCGGCATAGGGACCGAGCAGCATCCAGACGAACATGCCGGCGCCAAGCAGCCAGATCGAGGGTTGCAGCGTGAAGACGCAGCACACCGACCAACTGACGAGGTTCACCAGCAGCAGGGTACGAAGCGGCTTCTTGCCCAGCCCGGTCCTGGCGATGACCAGGCCGGAGATGATGAAGGCGGTGGAGAGCACGCCGAACAGCAGGCCCCAGACTTCCACCGAGACGAGCGACAGGCCGTAGGCATCGAGCAGCGCCATGAAGATGCCGCCGAGGAAGTTGTTGAAGGTCGCGAACAGGATCAGCGCGAACAGGCCGGGGACGGCGCCGATCACCTTGATGGTGCCCTTGAGATCCACCCGCTTCGGCTCGGCCGGCGTTTCGGGGTCGGGCTCGGCCCGGCCCTCGTCGATCCTGACCAGGCTCAGGTGAACGAAGACCAGCGCCGTTGCCACCAGCGCCAGCACCATCACCGCCAGCATGCCGCCCCAGGCGACGAGGAAGCCCGAGATCACCGAGGTGGTGAGAAAGCCGATACCGCTGACCATGCCGACGAGGCCGTTGGCCTTGTCGCGGCGATCCTCGGGGATGAGCACGGTGACGAGGGTGGGGAGCGCGATCGAGCGGATATTGCCGGCGATGACGCCGAGCATGACGAGCAAGACGAAGACCCACAGCAACGCATCGTAGGGATTGGTGAAGCTCCGAGGCGGCGCCAGCAGCAGCACGGCCAGAGCCAGGGCGTAGAAGATGGCGGAGACGACGCTCGAGCCCAGCATCGCCAGCTTCTTGGAATTGTGGTCGACGATCGAGCCGAACCAGATGCCGAACGCGGCGGTGAACACCAGGTAGACGCCGGCGATCATGCCGGTGGCGAACACCGAATGGGTCTCGAGATAGACCCAGAAGGTCAGCGCGAACCACACCGTGAAGTTGGTGACGTTGGCAACGAGGTTGTTGCCGAGGATCTGGTGGAAGGGGCTCATGGGGAACCGGAGGGTTGGAGGGTGAATGGGTAACGCATTTCGGCGCCAACGGAAACCGCCGGCCGGCATCGCCGCGCCGGTCCGCACCCGGGTCTTGTGATCATCGGAACAGTGAGGAGGCGGCTGGCACGCATAAGTCTCGCTACACCACTAACCCTGACAGCGCGTGTCAGTATTGGCGACAGAGCGTCGTTTCATCGCGCAAAGCACACCGCTGCTGGATGGAGGTGGTTGCCTCGACGGGCGAACGGCAAGCTTGTGAGCAGAACAGTCGGATGCAGCGATGAGCGCGGGCAGCAGGTGGAGATCGTAAGAGGGGGGGAGCACGTGCTGGTCAATCTCGTGGCGGACCTGAGCGAGCTGGAGCGTCCCGCCTTCCGGACCTTCATGGATAACCGGAACTGGCTGCATCCGTTCGAGGCGCATGGCCGGCACCAACCCTATGGGGGAACCCCAGACATATCGAGGACCCGGCCGACGACCCCTATCGCTCGCTGGCCGGGGAGCTGCGGCGTGCCGGGGGCTACGCCAAGGGCAGCATGCCTGCGCAGAATTCCTCTGGGCCGACTACCCGCGGCGACAAGTCCGCGGCGCTGCAGCTGGCGCATGCGCCGCATGCGTCATATCTGCCGGGCTGGGCCGGACCCGAGGTCTGAGCAAGCAGGTGCGGCGGAAGTTCTGCTTCCTACCGCGGGACGCAGCCGCTACAGAGGCTCCGCCATTCTTTGAGGAGCATTCGATGAGCATCACCCGTCACCAGCCCGGCAAGCGCATGAGCATGTCCGTGGTCCACGGCAACACCGTCTATCTCGCCGGGCAGGTCGCGACCGACTATGACGGCACGATCGAGAAGCAGACCGGCGAGGTGCTGGCGACCATCGACAAGCTGCTGGCCGAGGCCGGCACCAGCAAGTCGAAGGTGCTGTTCTGCCAGGTGATCCTCAACAACATCAGCGACTTTGCGGCGATGAACAGCGTCTACGACGCCTGGATCGACCCGGCCAACCCGCCGGCGCGCGCCTGCATCGAAGCGCGGCTGGCGCATCCCTCGCTGAAGGTCGAAATCATCGCCATCGCAGCCAAGGACTGAGCCAACGGCCCCCGCGCGCGAAGGGCATTGGCGCTAGCTATCGCCGGCGAGCTGGGATTGTCGCTGCTGTTCGCCTCGATGATCGTGGCTTACCCCTCATCCGGCCCTTCGGGCCACCTTCTCCCCGACGGGGAGAAGAATCCGGAGAGCGCGGCGATCACCTCTAGTCCTCTCCCCGTCGGGGAGAGGGTGGACCGGCGAAGCCGGGACGGGTGAGGGGTACGGGCACCAGCTCATCCGACCACCATCCTCTCCCACGCCGACAGGTCGTTTACCCGCTAAGCGGGTTCGCTGGTTCCCTCGGCTGCGCCGCAAACGCAAGTTACCGCGTTTTCGCGGGAAATGAGCCGGCGCGACAACCTCTACTTCGCCTGCCTGGCCGCCACCGCCGCCGCGCGCGGCTTGGTGGCCGCTTTCTTCGTCGGCTTGGCTTCCGCCTTGGCCTTGAGCGATTTCCCTTCCTTCGGGGTTTTCGACTTCACCGCTTCGGGAATGGCGCCAGGGCTCTTGCCCTTGCCGGCCTTGGCTACGCCCTTGGCAGTGGCTTCGGCATAGGCCTGGGTGGCCTCCTGATGGGCGCGCGACCAGTAGTGGTCGTGCTTGCCGTCGGGCCGACCGTCGGCTTCCCACATGTAGTAGGCGCGCTGCCGGATGGCGTCCTCGCTGACCATCGCGGCGGCGTCGGCTGGTTTCGATTTGGCGGGCATTGTCATTCCCCGAGCCATGGGGCGCGACCGGGATGGCGCGCCAACCCTGATTGCAGACCAGGTGAGCCTAGCAGCCTGTGCGGCCGAGGCGAAGGGCCGTCGATGCAGGCGAGCTATGAACGAAGCTCCGGGCGGCGCAGTTCCCCCGGACCGAGCCTGCCGCTAAGGTCTCCGCCCCAGCCAGCGGAGTGTTGCCATGAACCGATCGTTCGACGCCATCGTCATTGGGGGTGGGCAGGCGGGGCCGTTCCTCGCGGCGCGGCTGGCGGCGGCGGGTCGGCAGGTGGCGCTGATCGAGCGCCGGCATATGGGCGGCACCTGCGTCAATGACGGGTGCCAGCCGACCAAGACGCTGGTGGCGAGCGCACGGGTGGCGTGGCTGGCGCGGCGGGCCGCGGATTTCGGCGTGCTGACCGGGCCGGTGCGCGTCGACATGGCGGCGGTCAAGGCGCGCAAGGACAAGGTGGTGCTGGCTTCGCGCCAGGGGCTTGACGACTGGATGGGTTCGACCGAGGGGCTGACGGTGCTGCGCGGCTCGGCGGCATTCGTCTCGCCCCATGCGGTAGAGGTGAATGGCGAGCGGCTGGAGGGCCGGCAGTTCTTCCTCAATACCGGAGCCCGGCCGGTGGTGCCGGACTGGGCGGCGCAGGTGCCCTATCTGACCAACACCTCGATCCTCGAACTCGCTACGCTGCCCAAGCACCTGCTGATCGTGGGCGGATCGTATATCGGGCTCGAATTCGCGCAGATGTATCGCCGCTTCGGCGCCGAGGTGACGGTGCTGGCGCGTGGCGCGCAGCTGGCCGGCAAGGAGGATGCCGACATCTCGCGGACCATCCGCGAGATCCTCGAGGGCGAAGGCATCCGGGTGATCACCGAGGCGAGCTGCATGGCGGCCGAGCGGCGCGGGGACGGGGTGGCCGTCAGCTATCGCGCCGGCAGCGCAACGGTGGAAGGCAGCCACCTGCTGCTGGCGGTCGGCCGGGTGCCCAATGTCGAGGATCTTGCGCTGGATAGGGCCGGCGTGGCGCTCGATGCCGAAGGCTACATCGCGGTGGACGAACGACTCACGACCAACCAGCCGCACATTTATGCGCTCGGCGACGTGAACGGGCGCGGCGCCTTCACCCATACCTCGTACAACGACTTCGAGATCGTGTCGCAGAACCTGCTCGACGGCGCCGATCGCAAGGTGAGCGAACGGGTGCCGGCCTATGGGCTCTACATCGATCCGCCACTGGGGCGGGCGGGGATGAACGAGGCCGAGGTGCGCACCTCGGGCCGACCGGCGCTGGTGGCGGTGCGGCCGATGACGCGGGTGAGCCGGGCCAACGAGCGGGCGGAAAATCTCGGCTTCATGAAAGTGTTCGCCGATGCCGAGACGCGGCAGATCCTCGGGGTGGCGCTGTTGGGGATCGAAGGCGACGAGGTGATGCAGTCGCTGCTCGAAGCCATGGCGGCGGGGGTCACGGTCGACACCATCATCGGCACCATGCACGTGCACCCCACGGTGAGCGAACTGGTGCCCACCCTGCTCGCCGATCTCCAACCGCTGCACCAGGGCATTTCACCGCCGGCCTGACTGATCGTCCGTCGGAGCTGCGAAGACACGGACCCCAGGGGTTGGCCCGCCCCCGTGCCTAATCACCGGGTCATTCCCTCTGTTTTGCCCGACGCACCATGGCAAACGGAGGTCCCCGCTTTCGCGGGATGACCCGGTGATGGGCCGGTAAGGTGGTGCTGAGGTCCCTCGCTCTCCCCGGCCGATCAACCTGGCCGTGAACGCTCCAGGGCGTCTTTCCTGTGCGAGCCCTCGCCGTTGCCATCTGGCGATCAAAATCGGCGTGCCGAATTGACACCGCAACGACCCGAATCAATGGTGGGGGGCATGGGAGAGGCAGCACTCAGCGATACGGTGATCTCGTTCCGCCTGAAGCGGGCGGAGGAGTTCGCGCGGCAGTGGAAGATCAACGCCAAGCGGCTGCAGGGCCTCGCCAATAACCCGCAGACGCCCGACTCGGTACGGGCCGACGCCTTGGGCGAAGCGCGCACCGCGGCGGGCATTGTTGGGCAGCGGGCGGCCGATCTCACCGAACTGGCGAGGCAGCGCGGCTTTTCGGCCTGGGAGTCCGATCCCAAGGTGGCGCCGCTGGTGGTCGAGATCCGCGCCGTCGAGCACGCGCTCACCTATGCGGCCGACGCGTTGAGCAAAGCCTGAGGGCCCTGCTCAACGGCTGTGGCGGTGCCGGCTCGCCGGCTACTGGCCCATCCGGATGACGGCTTTGTCGGGCAGTGCGACGGGGGGCATTTCGGAGAAGGTGAGGGCGCTGGGGTCGCCGATCTTTTCGGCGCCTTCGCCGCCACCGCCGGCCGAGAGGTTGGCGTTGCCGTCGGTGTTGATGGCGCCCTTACCCTGCTGCTGAGCGGTCTGCGCGGCGTTGGTCTCGGCGTTGCCGGTGGCAGCGAACTGGCCGAGCACCTTGCCGCCGCCCTCGATCTGCTGCTGGGCCGACGCGACCTCGGTGGCGATCTCGACCTTGTAGGGCACTTCAAAGGCGCGGGGCGGACTGATGACGATCTGGCGATCGTCGACTTCCTCGACCCACAGGTAAATGGCGCCGGGCAGGTTGTTGAGCTTGTCGGGCTCGACGATGCGGGTGGCGAGCAGGCTGAAGCGCTTCGGCATGGCGCCGGAGCTGGCCCAGCCGACCAGCCCGGTCATGGTGAAATAGAGCACCAGGACGGCGCCCAGCGTCACGACGATGGCGCCCGCCTTGATCCACCACTTCCACAACGAGGTGAGATTGAGGCTGAGCAGCAGCAGCGCCAGCAGCAGGAACAGCGCGATCGCCCCGACGATGACCAGCGGGCTCACTTGCGGACCGCCTGGATCAGCGAGACCGGCACGGTATTGATGTTGCTGACCGTGCCGTCCTTGTCGAGGGTGAAGCGGACCACGGTCTTCTCGTCGCCTTTGTGATCGAGAACCAGCGTGTCGTAATAGACTACCGACAGCTTGGGATTGATCTTTTCGAGCTTGACCGTCACCGGCACCGCGGCAGCCGAGGGGTTGGTGAAGTGATAGATGTTGACCGCGTAGTCGCCGGGGACGATGCCGCGGATCGACACCGTCTCCTGGTTCAGCGCGATGTGGTGGGTGACGCCGTTGACGGTGACTTCGTCGAGGTAGTTGCCGCGATCGTCACGATCTAGCGTGACGAAGCCCTTCTGCATCGAGTGGTACCAGACGACGTTGCCGGTGGGGTCCTGCACATAGGTGTCGATGTCGTCGTCGTTGTCATCGGGCCAGGTGGTGGTGATGATGAACTCGGCATTGGTATCGATGATGCCCGACTTGGCGTCCGGCCGGATCAGCGCGAAGGCGACGAACACCATCATGGTGAAGCCGAGCAGCACGTTGAACAGGATATCGGTGAAGGGGACGAACGTGCCGTCGTCGCTCTCGCCGCCGGTGAAGAGGCTAGGCCCGTCCATCGTGGCTCCGCTCGATCGCCGGAACGACGTAGATTTCGGAGACTTCGGCGATGCCCGAGAACAGCTCGCCGATGGCGCCGTCGAGCTGGAAATACTGGAACTTGAGGATCAGTGCGGTGCCGATGCCGGCGACGGTAACGTTGAGCGCCACCGCCATGCCGCCGGTCATGCCGCTCAGCGCGCCGCGCAGCGTCTCGGCATCGAACGAGCTGAGGCCGGCAATCGGGATCAGCATCAGGATGAAGCCGATGGCGGTGCCGAGCAGCGCCAGGCGCAGCAGGCCCTCGGAGACGAACAGGCCGATCTTCTCGCGGGCCCGCAGCTTGTCGGCGACCGAGCGCAGCAACAGGGTCTGGTCGAGCCGACCCTGCCCGCGCATCTCGGCCTTCCTCACCAGGTTGCCGACGTGAGTGGTGAAAACGCCGGGCGCCAGCAGGGTGCCGGCGCCGGTCAGCACGTTGTTGCCGGCGAGACGGAAGCCGGAAGCCCCCTCGGCTTCGATGACGGCGCGGGCGCGGCGCGCGGCGATCAGTTCGCGGCTGATGTCGATCGCCTGCACCAGGCAATGCAGGCTGGTAATGACGAAGATGGCGAAGATCAGCAGCGAAATGCGGGTGTGGTCGGATTCGAGCACCGAGCCGAGGAAGCCGAGCTGCCACAGGGTCAGCAGCCCGATGGCCACCAGCACGTTGACGATCAGCCAGCGCAATACGGGGTTGTAGTCGCGCCGTTCGACAGGCGGTCCGATGACCGCGGACTTAACGTCGTCCAAAACCCTTCCTCCAGACCCGGGCGGCTCGCCTCGTCCGGGACGGTGAGCGCATTCATTCAGGTTGCCGCCACCGCTAGCATGGCGCGCCAATCGCCTCTGCCTATGCATCGCATTGGAAATGCCAACGTCGGTCGACGCCGGCGCGACAAAGTGGCGATTGCTGCGCCAGCCGACAGCGTTCAGGCTGGCGGCATGGGCGGATCCCCCTCGGGGACAGTTGAGAGGTAGCGGGCAGTGACTGAGTGGCGCGAGCACAGATATCGGCGGCTGATCGATGCGGAGACGCATGCCCGGCCGGTGCTGGGAATGACCCCGCCGATCCGCATCCGGCGCCTGGCCTTCATGAGCGCCGATGGCGGCAGCGACCTCAGGGCGGTGCATGTCGAGATGGCCCGGGTGGCGGGCGTGGCCGAAGAGGGGCCGGCCTGGGCCCGGCAACTGGCGTTCGAGCGCGAGGGCCGGCAGGTGACCTGGGAGCTGCACAACGAATTCGCCACCATCACCTGGAGCGGGCCGACCGACGATTGGGAGGCGAGGCCCGCGGGGATCGGGCTGGAGCTGCATGAGAAGCTGCTGCTGGTGTTCGCCACCCGCATCGACGTGATGCCGACTGAGACGATCGCCGAGGCGGCGCTCGCCGGCTTCAACCCGCTGAGCCTCTGCTATTCGTCGATCTTCGATGACGGAGCGCAGGCGGCGACCGATTTTCACCTCGACCAGGACGGCTTTACCCGCTTCGAGGTGGCGGCCGGGCGAAGCGGCGCGCTCAGAATCGGCGTGATCGTACGGCGGTTGCTGGAGATCGAGACTTACCGGACGATGGCGCTGATCGGGCTGCCGCTGGCGCGCGAGGCAGGCGGCCGGGTGTCGGACTATGAGCGGCAGCTGGCCGGGATCATGCTCGGGGTGGGCGAGGGCAGCGACAGCGCCGAGGATCACCAGCAATCGCTGGCGGCGCTGCACAAGCTCAGCCTCGATATCAGCCGCACCGTCGAGGAGACAAGCTTCCGCTTCGCCGCGACGCAGGCCTATGGCGAGGTCCTGGCCGAACGGCTGACCCGGCTGCGCGAGCATGCGATCGGGGAATTCACCACCATCGAGCGCTTCCTCAACAACCGGGTGCAGCCGGCGCTCGCCACCTGCAAGGCGATGGAGAAGCGCCTCAGCGCGCTGACCGACAAGGTGCGGCGGTCGATCGAACTGCTCGATGCGCGGATCACCCTGTCGATCCAGACGCAGAACCGCTCGGTGCTCGACGCCATCAGCCAGACCGGCCGCAGCCAGTATCGGTTGCAGCTGACGGTCGAAGGGCTGTCGATCATCGCCATCTCATATTACGCGCTGGGAATCCTGGGCTATATCTTCGAAGGGCTGCACGAGGTGCTGCCCTTCACCAAGGGCGAGATGCTGGCGGTCTCGGCGCCAGTGGTGGTGTTGCTGGTGTTCATGGGGATCCGCAGGTTACGGAGCCGGCATTCGTAAATGCCGACTGCAGGTCGCGGTCCTCGCCATCGGCTCTGCCGGTCCGGCGAGAGAGGATCAAGCAAGCCATGTGCCACCGGCGCTCGGCGGGGCCGGCGTGAGCGTGGTTTTCAGCCCCCTGCGACGTGCAGTCGCTTGACTTGCAACCTTTGTGCCCGCCAGAGATTGGCCCATGTGACTGAGCCCGCGGGCGCGTCCCGCGGCTGTTTGGAGGAATACGAATGAAAGTTCTGGCTCTTGGTTTGGTGATGTCGGCCCTGCTCGCGGGATCGGCCTTTGCCCAGGGTGACGCGGCGGCGGGCGCCAACGTGTTCAAGAAGTGCGCCTCCTGCCACGCGGTGGGAGAAGGCGCCAAGAACAAGGTCGGTCCGGAGCTCAACGAGCTGTTCGGCCGGGTCGCCGGCACGGCGCCCGACTTCAAGTACTCGCAGGCGATGACCGATGCCGGCGCCGGCGGCCTCGTCTGGACATCCGAGACGCTGCACCAGTTCCTCACCAAGCCCAAGGACTTCGTGAAGGGCACCAAGATGAGCTTCCCGGGGCTCAAGGAGCAGGCCGACATCGACAACCTGGTGGCCTATCTGCAGACCTTCTCCACCGCCCCGGCGGCTGGCGAAGCTGCCGCTCCGGCGGCGACCGATGGCGCTGCCCCGGCCGCACCCGCGGCGCAGTAAGTCGAATCTGACAGCGTTATCAACGCCCTCTCCGGAAACGGGGAGGGCGTTTTTCATCCCCCGCAAATGGGGGGTATGCGACCTTATATTGCCTTATCGAATGTGTCGTATTGTGATGACATAGGCGCCCACCATTCCAGGGCCACAATGGATATCACCCTCAAGCAGATGCAGATTTTCCGCGCCGTGGTGATCGCAGGATCGATCACCAAGGCGTCGCGGCGCGTCGGGCTGAGCCAGCCCTCGATCAGCCAGCAACTGGCCAAGCTCGAGGAGCGGCTGGGCACGCAGCTGATCAATCGCAACCGCACCGGAACCGTCAGCCTGACGCCGTCGGGCGAGTACTGGTTCAAGTTTTCCGACGAGGTGCTCAGAAAGTTCGACCAGGCGATCGACGAGCATGAAAAGCGCTATGTCGACAGCCGGGTGTTCCTGAGGATCGGGCTCAGCCCGACCCTGCGCGGCCGGTTTCTGTCGGCCGCGGCGCGCATCGCCAGCGAAGAACAGGGCTTTGCCAAGTTCGAGGTCAGCTACTCGACCACCAGCAGCGAACTGGTGGAGCAATTGCGGCTGCATCAGCTCAACTGCGTGATCGTCAACGACGATGCGCTGGCCGAAGACCGGTCGAGCTTCGCCACCGCGTTGCTGTTCCGCGATCCGATGGTGCTGCTGGTGCCGGCGGAACTGCCGCCCGGGATGGTGGAGAAGGCGCTGGCCAAAGGAGTGAAGGCGAGCCAGCTCGACCATTCGCTGACCCGCTATGTCGAGATCAGCGCCAATGTGCCGATGCGGCCGGTCTCGGATGCCTGGTATCGCGCCAACCTGCCCTATGCGACGCCGGCCTTCTCGGCGATGACCTATGTGGCGGCGACCGACATCGTGGCCGAGGGCCTCGCGACGACGCATGTGCCGCTGTCGCTGGTGCCGAGCCTGCCCAACTCGGTCCGCTCACGCATCAGGATCTACACGCTGGGCGGAATGGATCGCTCCATCGTGCTCGCCATGCCCAAGCACCTGATGACGCTGCCGGGTTACGCGAACATCTTCAGGCGGCTCACCGACTTCTGCCGGCATGAATATGCCCAGAACGTCCCCGCCGATACCGTACTGGAGCTGCCGGTGCCGGAACGCGTCCGCGCCGACAAGGAGGTCGCCGGGCTGCGCGTCGCCGCCGGGGTGCAACAGAATTTCCAATAGATGACATAGGCAAACTTCCCCGCGCATCGGTCTTATGTGGCGCCGGAGTGCCAACAAGAACCGATCCTGAAGGGGGAGACGAATGCACCTGAAACACCTGATGTCCGTCATGTTGGCGGGCAGCATGCTGGTCCTGCCGGGGATGGCCCTGGCTGCGGACGTGACCGCCGCGCGGCTTTCCGCCGCAGGCAGCGAAGCGGAAGCCGGCAACTGGCTGATGGTGCACCGCACCTATGACGCGCATCGCTATTCGCCGCTGAGCGAAATCACTGCGGAGAACGTCTCGGGGCTGAAGCTTGCCTTCGCCGTGCCGCTCGGCGGTTCGGAGCCTGCCGGGTTCGGCGCCGGCTCGATGGAAGCGACCCCGCTCGCCAAAGACGGCTTCCTCTACATCACCGACCCGTGGGGCACGCCCTACAAGATCGACGCTTCGGACGGCAAGCAGGGCAAGACCGTGTGGGTCGGCGATACCGGCGTCGACAAGGATCCGAGCCGCGGCATCCTGCTCGCCTCGCGCGGTCTGGCGCTGGTCGACAACCTGGTGATCACCGCGCTCAACGATGGCCGCGTCATGGCGTTCGACGACGAGACCGGCGACGTGGTCTGGGACCAGCAGGTCGGCAAGGAGCCGGGTGAAGGCTTCACCAACGCGCCGCTGGTGATCAAGGACAAGATCCTCGTCGGCCAGTCCTATGGCGACTGGGCGACGCGCGGCTGGGTGGCGGCGCTCGACGCCAAGACCGGCGAAGAGGTGTGGCGTTTCTACACCGTTCCCGAGCCCGGCCAGCCGGGTTCCGAAACCTGGCTCTGCGACCAGTCCGGCAACCCCGATTGCTGGAAGACCGGCGGCGCCGCGACCTGGGTGACGGGCTCCTACGACGAAGCCTCCAACACCACCTATTGGGGCACGGGCAACCCGGTGCCGATGTACGATCCGGAATATCGTCCGGGTGACAACCTCTACTCCAACTCGACCGTGGCGCTCGACGCTGACACCGGCGAGCTGAAGTGGCACTTCCAGTACACCCCGGGCGACTACATGGACTATGACGAAGTCGGCGCGCAGCTGCTCGTCGATGCCAAGGTCGATGGCGAAGACCGCAAGGTGCTGGCGCATTTCGGGCGCAACGGCATCTTCTACACGCTCGACCGTACCAATGGCTCGTTCATTGCCGCCAACCCCTATGTGTCGAAGCTGAACTGGACCAAGGGCATCGACCCCAAGACCGGCAAGCCGGTCGAGTATGATGCGTCCAAGCCGTTGCAGGTCTATGCCAACGGCACGATGCGTCGCGGCGGCGAGACGGTGAATACCTGCCCGAACATCCAGGGTGGCATGAACTTCTGGCCTCCGGCCGTCGACAGCTCGAGCAACATCGCCTACGGCGCCGGCATCGAAGGCTGCTCCGACCTGACGGTCGAAGCCAAGTCGCCGGAAGACGTGGCGCCGGGCGCCAGCACCTTCACCGGCGGCGCGGCCGCTGCCTCGGGTGCGCAGACCGGTGCGATCTTCTCGTTCGACGTCACCACCGGCAAGCAGGTGGCCAAGATCGAGCGTCCGTATCCGAACTATGCCGGCGTGATGACCACTCCGGGCCTGGTGTGGACCGGCGAGATGGATGGCACGTTCGGCGCTTATGACGCCAAGACGCTCGAGCAGAAGTGGTCGATCAACATGGGTGGCACGTTCAGCGCCCCGCCGATCGCCTTCAAGATCGGCGACAAGGAGTATATCGCGATCGCCGCCGGCGGCAGCCCGGTGACGACCTTCGGATACCCTGAACTCGCCAATCGTCCTGCGGCCAACGTCCTCTACGTGTTCTCGCTCTGACAGCGGGCCGAGAGCATCGCCGATAGTCAGATGCCGGGCGGTTCCACCGCCCGGCACAGCTCATTGAAGAAAGAAACTCGAGAGATGTCGTTCCTGTCCCGGAAATCCGTGGCACTGCTGCTCGCGGCAGGCCTCTTCGCCGCCACGCCGCTGGCGATCCTCGCCGCCCAGTCGCCGGCCGCTGCGCCCGCCGCCGAGGCGGCCGCCCCGCAGGCTCCTGCGGCCGACGCAGCCGCGGCCGAACTCGATCCGTTGCTGGCGGGCGCCGATGTCAACCGCGGCGTCATCGTCTATGGCAGCCGCGGCGGCAACTGCGTCTCCTGCCACGGCTGGGATGGCAACGGGTTGGGCAAGAACCCGCGCTCGGAAGGCAACGCGGCGCTGCTGCGTGACTCCGGCCTCGATGCGCAGGGCTTCATCGAAATCATCAGCTGCGGCATCCCGGGCACGGCGATGCCCTATCACGATGCGCAGGCCTACAAGGATGACCGCTGCTACGGCATGAAGGCAGCCGATTTCGAGGCCGGCCAGATGCCGCACAAGGGCAAGTCGCTGAAGAAGGAAGACATCATCAGCCTCGTCGCCTACATCCAGACCCACATCCAGGGTCAGCCGAAGGCGACCTACGAGGATTGTGCGTTCTACTTCGGCGCCTCGGCCGAGAAGTCCTGCGCGTTCCTGAAGAAGTAGGCCATGCGGCTCGGTCTTCTGCCGCTCTCCATCGTCTTGTGCGGCGTGCTGGCGGCGACCCCGCCGGCACTGGCGCAGTTCGATGCGAACCTCGTGCCCAGATACACCATCTGGGACATCAAGTTCGGTGAGCCGATCAGCCAGATTCCGCCCGCCGAGATCGCCGAGATCGCCTGCGGCACCAATGGCGGGCCGCCCTCCACGCCGCTCAAGAGCTTCGCCGAGTTCGAAAAGTGCGCGGCGGAGCCGAGCGGGCTGCACGAGGTCTACTTCACCAACGACGACGAGGCCGACACCATCGCCAAGGCACTGGAGACCGAGTACCGCGTCATGCAGGGCGGCAACTCGATCTATGCCCACCCCGTCGTGTTCTCGGTGCTGATCGATGCCGGCGGCATCGCCCGCGGTATCCGGGTGGTCACCGACGAACGGGCAAGCGACCGCGAGCGGCGGGTGGCGATGACGCTGTCGCGCAACCTCAAGTCGCGTTACGGACGCTGGGCGCAGAGCTGCGAGGATTTGCCGCCGACCGACGGACAGCTGCCAGTGGGCAAGATCTTCGTCCACGAGATCTGCACGGCCGACAGTCCGGAGGGCGACGCGCGAATGCGGCTCGAGGCCACCTATTTCCGCAAGAAGGGTCAGACTTCGATCAACCTCGAGACCCAGCAGGTCAACAAGAACTACTTCCAGTCGGCAACCCGGCTCGAAGTGGTGCAGAAACCCTACGAGCCGGATACCCGGCCGGTGCGCTGAAGGTGAGGGGCATACAGATGATGCGAAAGACGCTGTTGGCGCTCCTGATGCTGGCGCCGGGCGCGGCGCTGGCGAGCCCGGCGGACGAGCTGCGCAGCGGGACGCGTCAGGAGTGCCGCGGCTGCGACCTCAGCAATGAGAGCTTCAAGAAGCTCGATCTTGCCGGTGTCGACCTGAGCGGCGCCAATCTCAGCAATGCCAGCTTCCACCGCGCCAACCTCAAAGGCGCCAACCTTTCAGGGGTGATGGCGGAAGGGGCCAACTTCAACCTCGCCGACCTGGCCGGGGCCGACCTGAGCGGCGGGCACTTCAAGGACGCGATGTTCTACGAGGCGCAGCTGTCGGGCGCCAGGTTCAGCCACGCCGATCTCACCGCGACGCGCATGCAGCACGCCCGGCTGACCGGCGCCGACCTGAGCGGCGCCGATCTCGACTGGGCGGTGATGAAGGAGGTGCGGCTCAACAATGCCGATCTCTCAGGGGCCTCGCTGGAGCGCACCAACTTCGAGAAGGCGAGCCTGGGCCGTACCAGGTTCGACGGCGCCACCATCACCAGCGCCGGCTTCCTCGAGGCGAGCGCGCCGGGGGCGAGCTTCAAGCACGCGAAGGTGTCGCTGACCGACTTCTATGGCGCTTCGCTCAACAATGCCGATTTTGCCGGCGCGGTGCTGAGCGACAACCGCTTCACCCGTGCCCGGCTGAAGCTCGAGCAGCTCGCCGCGGCAACCTACATACGCAACATCCTGCCGGACGGGCGGGTGCAGGAGACGCAATGATGAAGAGCAGACTGAGCCTTGCGGCGCTGGCGCTGACGCTGCTGGTGTCGGGCGCCGCGGCCGAGGAAGTGGTGAGCGGCGCAGCCAAGGTGGTCGATGCCGACATCATCATGGTGGACAAGCAGCGGGTGATCCTGTGGGCCGTCGATGCGCCGGAGCGGCCGCAGAAATGCTATGTCGGCGAGCTCCTGTGGGATTGCTACGGCGCAGCGCGCCAGGCGCTGGGCGAGCTGATCGGCTCGGGCGAGGCGAGCTGCACGCTCACTCCGGGCGAGCCCGACAAGTTCAATCGCCGTTACGGCGTCTGCACCTCGGCGGGCAAGGATATCGGCGCCGAGCTGGTGCGGCAGGGGATGGCCCGGGCTTTCGTCGAGCAGGGTGACGACTACCTGGCCGAGGAAGAGGAAGCCAAGGCGGCCCAGATCGGGGTGTTCCAGCCGGGCGCGAAGATCGATGCGCCGTGGGAATTCAGGAAGACCGATCCGAGGAACTATCGTTAACTGCCGGTGATGACCGATACGCCGGTGGCGGCCGCCCCCCACCCCTGTCCCCTCCCCGCAAGGGGGAGGGAGACCAAACACTGGCTTCTCAGTATGCGTCTCCCTCCCCCTTGCGGGGAGGGATCAAGGGTGGGGGTCCACAGCCAACAGCCGTAGTAGCTACTCCACCCCAGCCGCCACCGGCTTCACCCCGGTCAGCGCGATATAGGCCTCGCCCAGCGTTGACGTTCCGGCCGCGGCGATGATCTCGGCCGGGGTGCCGACCCGGATGATCCTGCCGCCAACGATCAGGGCGATGCGGTCGGCGTGTTCCACCTCCTCGACCAGATGGGTGGCCCACAGGATCGAGGTCTGGTGCGTGTCGCGGAGGCCGCGGATGTGCTGGCCGAGCAGTTTTCGGGTGGTCGGGTCGAGGCCGACCGAAGGCTCATCCATCAGCAGCAGCGACGGCATGTTGAGGGTGGCGCGGACGATCTCGATGCGGCGCTGGTTGCCGCCTGAGAGGGTGCGCACCGGCTTGTCGATCAAGTCGGTGACGGCGAAGAACGTCGCGGCGGTGTCGATCCGCTCGTTGAGCAGCTTGCCGGAGAGGCCGAACAGGTTGCCGTGGAATTTCAGGTTGGCCCGCACGCTCATGTCGAGGTCGAGCGAGCGGGACTGGAACACCACCCCGAGGCGCTTCAGGATCTCCGACGCCTTGTCCCGGTAGCTCATGCCGAACAGCCGAACCGTGCCGCCGTCGGGCGAGAACAGGCCGGAGCAGATCTGGAACAGGGTGGACTTACCGGCGCCGTTCGGACCGAGCAGGCCGACGATCTCGCCGGGCGCGATGTCGAGGGAGATGCCTTTCAGCGCTTCGTTGCTGCCATAGGATTTTCGCACCTCGGCAAGCGCCAGCACGGGGTTGGTCATGAGGTGGGCTCCCTGGCGCCGACCGAGGCAGCGATCCGGTTGGCGATGGCTTCGCGCTCGGCAGGGCTGCGGGCGCCGCGCGGCACGTCGAAACGGTAGTCGGCGGCGATGCGGGCCGGGCGGCCCGACAGCACGATGGCGCGGTCGGCCAGCATGGCGGCATCCTCGGGCAGGTGGGTGACCAACAGCACGGTAGGGTGGTTGGTCTCGATCAGCGCGAACAGCACCTCCTCCATCTCGCGGACCAGCGTGCGGTCGAGCGAAACGAAGGGCTCGTCGAGCAGCAGCAGGCGCGGGTTGACCGAGAAGGCTCGCGCCAGGGCGACCCGGCGCTGCATGCCGCCCGAGAGCTCGTGCGGGAAATAGTGCTCGAAGCCACCCAGCCCCACCCGGCGCAGCATCTCGCCGGCATCGGCGGCACTGGTCTCGGGACGGACGGCACGGATATTGTCGAGCGCGGTGAGCCAGGGGAGGAGCCGGGCATCCTGGAACACGAAGCCGGCGGGCGGCGCCGCCGCGGCGGGGACGCCGTCGACCAGCACGGTGCCGGAGAACAGCGTGTCGATGCCGCCGACCATGCGCAGCAGGGTGGATTTGCCGACGCCGGAGGGGCCGACCAGCGCCACCACCGAGGAGGGCTCGACCGCCAGCTCGAAGCGCTCGAGCAGCGGGGCGGGCAGGAAGTCGAAGCGCTTGCCTTCGATGGCGATATCGAGACGGGGACCACTCATCGGGGCTGCCGCCATCTCAGCACCCGCCGCTCGAGCGGGCGGAGGATCAGGTATTCGAAGACGAAGACCACCAGGATGAAGGCGGTGGTGTAGGCGAAGATGCCCTTGATATCGAAGAACTGGAAGAACACCGAGATGCGGAAACCGACGCCGCCATCCGAGCCCAGCACCTCGAAAACGAGGACGATCTTCCAGATGAGACTCAGCCCGGTGCGGGCCGCCGCCAGCACGAACGGCATCAGCTGTGGCACGGAAATCAACCGCAGCTGGCGCAGGAACGGCATGCGGAAGGCGCGACCGAGATCGTCATAGGCCGGATCGAAGCTGCGCACCCCCTCGCGAATGGTGGCGATGACCAGCGGCAGCTTGTTGAGCACCACGGCGAGGATCAGCGCGAACTCGGTAAGCCCCAGCCAGATGTAAAGCACAATGGCGATGACGATGGCCGGGACGTTGAGCCCGACCACCACCCAAGCCGAGAACAGCCGATCGGCGACGCGCGAGCGGCCGAGCCCGATGCCGATGGCGGTGCCCAGCGCCATGGCGATGATGAAGGCGATGACGGCGCGGGTCAGGGTCTTGCCCAGGTCCGGCAGGAGCTTGCCTGTCGTCGCCAGCGTCCAGACGTGGGCGCCGACATCGATGGGCGTTGGGAACAGCCGCGACGGGAACAGCATGGCTAGCACCTGCCATGCGGACAGCAACAGCAGCAGGCTGACGAGCTCGAGGGGGATGCCTCGCCTCGCCACGCGCTGCTGCTGCCGGTCGGGAGTTACGGCTGCGGTCCTGCCGTCGCGCAGTTCAACGGCTATTTGCGATAGCCTTTCCAGAAGGTGCCATCGGCCAGCTCGGTCGAGTCTCCGACGACGTCGGGGCCGCCGAACTTGGCCATCACGGCGAAGGATTCCTCGGCCGGCTTCATGTTGGAGGCGGAGTATTTGGTGACGATGCCGGCGCGATAGTCGTCACGCAGCTGGGCGAACAGCTTGTCGTCATCGCCGACATTCATCACGTCGCGAATCTTGTCCCACAGCGCATCATCGGTGAGCAGCGCCTGCTTGGTCTCGAAGCTGGCATCGAGGAAGCCCTTGATGGCGGCCTTCTTGGTGCGGCCGGTCTCGTCGAAGAAGGCCCAGCCGAGCAGGGGCGGGGTTTCGGAAACGCCGAGGTCGGCGAGCATGGCGGCAACCGAGATCAGCTCGGTCTTGCCCGCCAGCTTGGCGCGCGAATTCCAGTTCCAGAGGTTGAGCGCCGCCTGGGCCTGGCCGCCGGTGATCAGTTCGTTGACGAGCGGCGGCGCGCCGAACTTGGCCTCGGCATCCTCGGTGAGGTTGCCGCCGGTCAGCTTGTTGTACTCGGCAGCGAGGATGACATAGCTCTTGTCGACCGGGCTGCCGGATACGGCGAGGGTCTTGCCCTTGAGATCGGCGACGCTGGCAATGCCGGCGGCCGGATCGACCATCAACCCGCCGACGGTCAGCGAGTGCGGCACCATGGTGACCATGTTGCCCTGGTGGCGCTGGATCGACACCCAGACGAAATCGGACAGGATGACGTCCACTTCCTTGGCCTGCAGCGCGATCTGGCCGGCCTTACTGTCGGCGACGTCGCGGATTTCGAGCTTCAGGTGATGCTTCTTGTCGAGCTCGAGCGCCTGCATGGCGGCGAGCTCCCATTTCACCGTGCCGGTCGCCTGCACGCCGAGCGACAGTTTTTCCGGTTCGCCATGCTGGGCGAAGGCACCGGAGGTGAAGCCGATCGCGAGGATCATTCCCAGCAGAACGGCCTGTAGAATCTTGCGCATGGTTCCTCCCTGGGAACGCGTGAATTCGAGTGGTGGGTGCAGCGCTAGCACCCGGGATCATTGGGCTTTGCTATATCATGTATTGAGGCCCGCGGGTTGCTGGCGCGCATCGGGACAGCAGATTGTAAATTGCGATAACACCGATCGAAACTGCCTATGGGGGCCACAATCATGAAGACCATTTTCGCTGCTGCAACCGCCGTGCTGATGCTGGCCGGAGCGGCGCAGGCCGAAGGCAATCTCGCGGCGAACGGCACCGACCTGAAACTCGAGATCAACACCGTCGACCTCAAGTTCAGCCAGGATGTGTGGGAGCTGGAAACCGGAAAATACTACAAGTTCGACATTACCTCCGACGGCAACGAGGAGATCGCCGTGGTGGCCCCCGAGCTGTTCCGCAATTCCTGGATCAACCAGATCGTCGTCAACGACCTAGAAGTGAAGAGCTATGGCCTTTATTCGGTGGAGTTCGACGATGCCGGCACCTTCAACATCAGTTTCGTGCCGATCCGGCCGGGCGAGTATGAGATCTATGTGCCGGGTTACGAGAACCGCGGGCTGAAGGGGAAGTTCATCGTCAAATGAGGCTCACCCGACGGACATTCGTCGCGACGGCGACCGCCTTGCTCGCTGCGAGCGCGGTGCCGCGTGCCGTCGCCAAGGGCACGGGGATGATCTTCGTGTCTACCGAGAAGGGCAATGAAGTTGTGGTGCTCGACCAGTCGCTGGCCGTGGTCAAGCGCATCGCCACCTCGCGCCGGCCGCGCGACATGCACTTCAATGCCGCCAGGGAACTGCTGTACGTCGCCTGCGGCGACGACGATGCGATCGACGTGATCGACGTGGCGAGCCTCGAGGTGGTGGATTCGATCCCCACTGGTCCGTCGCCGGAAGTGTTCGCCTTCTCACCCGACGAGAAGGTGATCTACGTCTCCAACGAGGAGGACTCCCGGCTCGAGGCGATCGACATGGAGACGCGGGTGTCGATCCAGGACATCCCGACCGGCGCCGAGCCCGAGGGGGTGCTGGTGACGCCGGACGGCAAGACCGCCTATGTCACGTCGGAAGTCGCCGACATGGTGCACGTGGTCGACACCGCGACCGGCGCGGTGACCAAGAACATCCTCGTCGGCACCCGGCCGCGCCGCTTCATCCTCACGCCGGATCAAACCGAACTGTGGGTGAGCTGCGAGCTGTCGAGCGAGATCTACATCATCGACACGGCGACCAACGAGATCAAGGGCGACAGCCTGATCTTCGTGCCGCCGGGCTTCCGCGAGGAGGATGTGACCCCGGTCGGCATGGCGGTCACCCGGGACGGCTCGAAAGTCCTGCTCAGCCTGGGACGCGCCAACCACGTGGCGATCATCGACGGCAAGACCCACGCCGTGCTGCAATATGTGCTGGTAGGCAAGCGGGCCTGGTCGGTGGATCTGTCGAGCGATGAGACACGGGCCTATGTGGCGAACGGGCTGTCGGACGACATCACGGTGATCGACATGGCGTCGATGAAACCGATCCAGTCGGTACCGGTGGGACGCGTGCCGCATTCGGTGGTGATCGATGACTAGGTGGCGCGAACTCGCAGCGGGCGTCACCTCTCCCTTCGGGGGAGAGGTCGGCGCGCAGCGCCGGGTGAGGGGGGCTTCCTCCGCACTGTGTTTGGGGCAAGGCCCCCTCACCCTGACCCTCTCCCCCGAGGGAGAGGGAACGCTGGGGCGCCGCCGGATGAAATCAAGACGACTTCTCGGCCTCCTCCCCCTGGCGGCGTCGCTGCTCCTTTGCGCCCCCGCATTTTCTGCCGAGATCAAGATCGGCTATCTCGGGCTGAAGGACGATCCGCGGTACCATCCCGACCTCGTCTATACCCGCATCGAGATTGCCCCCGGCGGCAACCCCATCGATGGGGCGACGATGGGCGTCGAGGAGATGAAGGTGGTGTCCGACGCGGTGGACCAGCAGGTGGTGCTGGATCACCAGGAGGCGACCGATGCGGCCACGCTGGTGGCCAAGCTCGACGCGATGGTGAAGGCGGGCGAGCAGTTCGTCATTCTCGACCTGCCGGCCGAACTGGTCGACCAGGTGGCGGGGCAAACGCGCGAGTGGCCGGTGACGCTGCTCAATGCCACGGCGCCGGAGGACTACCTGCGCCAGCGCTGCTACCCGAACCTGTTGCATACCGCAGCGTCGGACCGCATGCTGTCGGACGCCATGGTGCAGTTGCTGCGCACCCGCAACTGGACCAAGGTGCTGATGCTCACCGGCGCCGAACCGCGCGACAAGGCGATGACGGCGGCGTTTCGCGCCTCGGCCGAGCGGCAGCGCTTCAACATCGTCGACGAGCGCGAGTTCACCCTCGCCACCGATCCGGCGAACCGCGAGCGCAACAACTCGCTGCTGATCACCGGCAATGCCGACTACGACGTGGTGTTCGTCGCCGACCACCAGGGCGAGTTCTCGCGCTACCTGCCCTATGATACGCAGCTGCCCCGGCTGGTGGTCGGCTCGACCGGCCTCGTCGCCTCGGAATGGCAGTGGAGCTGGGACCGCGACGGCTCGACCCAGGTCACCTCGCGGTTCGAGACGCTGACCAAGGGGCGGCGGATGACCGGGCAGGACTGGTCGACCTGGATCGCTGCCAAGGCGATCGTCACCGCCTATGCCAAGGCGCGTACCGGGGAATACCAGAAGACCGCCGACTATATCCGCGGCAACCGGCTGAAGATCGACGGCGCCAAGGGGGTGCAGCTCAACTTCCGGCCGTGGGACGGTCAGATGCGGTTCCCCATCGTGCTCGCAACGCACAATGCCGTCATCGCCGAGGCACCGCTCGAGGGCTTCCTGCACCAGACCAACGTGCTCGATACGCTCGGCACGGACGAACCGGAGCACAAGTGTCAGTAAGCGCGCAGCACCTGTGGCTGGGGGTCTACGCGATCACCTGGCGGGAGATCGCCAAGTTCCTGCGGCAGACCGAACGGCTGCTTTCGGCCCTGGTGCGGCCGGCCCTGTGGCTATTGGTGTTTGCGACGGGCCTGCACGATCTGCTCGGGGTTTCGATCGTCCCGCCCTATCAGACCTATACGCCCTACCAGGAATACATCCTGCCCGGGCTGGTCGGCATCGTCATCCTGTTCCAGTGCATGCAGTCGGCGCTGTCGATGGTCTATGACCGCGAAGCGGGGGTGATGCGGGTGATGCTGGTGACGCCGCTGCCGCGCGGCTTCCTGTTGTTCGCCAAGATCACCGGCGCCACCATCCTGGCGCTGCTGCAGGCTTATGCCTTCCTGATCGTCGCCAGGCTCGTCGGCTACGGGGTGCCGGATTTCGGCTACCTCACCGCCATTCCGGCGATCATTCTCGCCGGACTGATGCTGGGATCGATCGGGTTGCTGGTCTCGGTCTATACGCCGCAGATCGAGAACTTTGCCGGGATGATGAACTTCGTGGTGTTCCCGATGTTCTTTCTTTCCTCCGCGCTCTACCCGCTGTGGAAGCTCAGGGAGTCCGGCGCCGAGATCGTCTACTGGCTGAGCGTGGTGAACCCCTTCACCCATGCGGTGGAACTGATCCGCTTCGCCATGTACGGGCAGCTCAACCTCACTTCGCTCGGGGTGGTGGCCGGCTGCGCGGCGGTGGCATTCCTCCTGGCGGCGCGCGGCTATGATCCGCAGGCCGGGGCGATCCGCAAGGTGAAGCGGGACTAGGTTAGGCGCGATGGTGGAGTGAGTGCCTTCTCCCACTAGGGGAGAAGGCAAGACGGTGACAGCTGCGCGACATGCGATTGCAGGACCTGTTCGCCATGCACCCAACGCACAGCCCGCCTGTCATCCACACGTCTTTGTGACGATTGACGACAACGTTGTCGGCAGTACGATCCCGGCGCGCTGTGATCCCGAATGCGAGGGGATGACGGGATGGCGGCCCCTTCTCTCGCGCAGCGCACGATACAGGAGAACAAGCAATGACATCCCACATGACACTCTCGCGCCGGCGCTTCGCGCAGGCGGCGCTGCTGCTCGTCGCCACCACGGCGTTGAGCACGCCGGTACTGGCGGCCGACCTCAAGATCGCGATGATCCTGCCCGGTCCGATCACCGACAATGACTGGAACTCGGTGGGCTATAACGGGCTGCAGGCCGCCGGCAAGGCGCTGGGCGCCGAAGTCGCCTATGTGGAGAACGTCACCGATGCGGATGCCGAGCGCTTGCTGCGCGATTTCGCCGAGCGCGGCTACAAGCTGATCTTTGCACACAGCTTCTCGTTCGGCGATGCGGCGCTCAACGCCGCCGAGGAGTTCCCCGACACCACCTTCATGGCCGGCACGGCCGCCGAACTGGCGCCGAACCTGGGCACCTATTCCAACCCCGACTACCAGGGCGCCTACCTCGCCGGCATGCTGGCGGCAGGCACCTCCAAGACCGGCTGGGTCGGCTGGGTCGGCGGCATGCCGGCGCCCAACATGCTGGCCAACCTTCACGCCTACGAAGCCGGGGCCAAGGAGGTGAAACCCGAGATCAAGGTGCTGCACACCTTCATCGGCTCGTGGTTCGATCCGCCCAAGGCCAAGGAAGCCGCTATCGCGCAGGTCGAGCAGGGCGCCGACGTGCTGAGCGCGCAGGGCGTGGGCGTGATCGACGCGGCGATCGCCAAGAAGGTCTTCGCGCTGGGCGCCATGACCGACCAGAACCATCTCGGGCCGGAGACGGTGCTGACCAGCGTCACCTGGGATCTGGGCCCGCTGGTGACGGCGGTCGGCCAGGCGGTGATCGACGGCACCTGGAAGAGCGAGAACTGGTCGTATGGCGTTGCCGCCAACTCGGTTGGGCTCGCCGATTTCCATGGGCTCGACAAGAATGTCGATCCGGTCGTGCTGAAGGCGGTCGACGACAAGATCGCGGCGATCAAGGCCGGCACCTTCGAAGTGCCGCTCGATACGAGCGAAGTGCAGTAAGCGGAAGGTGCCGCAACTCAACCAAGCCGCGGCGGTGGCGATGCGGAACATCCGCGTCGCCTTCGGCCCGGTGCTGGCCAATGACGATGTGAGCTTCGCCGTACAGCCGGGAGAAATCCACGCGCTGCTTGGCGAGAACGGGGCCGGCAAGACCACGCTGATGCGCGCGCTGGCCGGGCTGCTGCAACCGCAGGCCGGCGCGATCGAGATCGACGGGCAGCCGGTCAGCATCGACGGGCCGCTCGAGGCGCGGCGGCTCGGCATCGGCATGGTGCACCAGCACTTCATGCTGGTCCCGACGCTGACCGTGGCGGAAAACATCGCCCTGGGGCTCAGGGAAGTCAGGACCTGGTTTCCGCGGCTCGACAAGCTGGCGGACGAGATCGACGCACTGGGCGCGCGTTACGGGTTGGCGGTGAATGCGCGGGCCCTGGCGGGCGAATTGTCGGTGGCGAGCCAGCAGCGGGTGGAGATCGTCAAGGCGCTCTATCGCGGCGCCAGGATCCTGGTGCTGGACGAGCCGACGGCCGTGCTGACGCCGCAGGAGGCGGCCGCACTGTTCCCAGTGCTGCGGGCGCTGGCGGAAGCCGGCACCGCGATCGTCTTCATCTCGCACAAGCTCAACGAGGTGATGGCGGTAACCGACCGCATCACCGTGCTGCGGCGCGGCAAGGTGGCGGGATCGCTTCGCACGGCCGAGACCGAGCCGCGCGAGATTGCGCGCCTAATGGTGGGCGGCGAAGTGGCCTTGCCGCAACTCGAGGGCGTGCCGGGCGCAGGGCGGCCGCTGTTGCAGGTCGATCGGCTGGACCTGACGGATGGGCGCGGGGTGCGACGGCTGGCCGACGTGAGCCTGGTGGTCGGCGCCGGCGAGATCGTCGCGGTGGCGGGGGTCGACGGCAACGGCCAGCAGGAACTGGCCGAGGCGATCGTCGGCCTGCAACGGCCGGATGGCGGGCGCGTGCTGATCGACGGCATCGAGATGACGCACCGGCCGGTGGCCGAGCGGATCGCAGCGGGACTGGCGCATATTCCGGAAGACCGGCACAAGCGGGCGATCTTCGAGAAGATGTCGGTCACCGACAACGCCGTGGCCGAGGAAGCCGGGCGACCGCGCTTTGCCCGCTGGGGGCTGAGGCGTCGGCGCGAGACGCGCGCCTTTGCCGAGCAGCTGGTCGCCGAATTCGATGTTCGGCTCGGAACGGTCGAGCAGCCCATCGGCTCGCTCTCGGGCGGCAACCAGCAGAAGGTGGTGCTGGGGCGGGCGCTGAGCCGCGACCCGCGCCTCGTAGTGGCGGTGCAGCCGACGCGCGGGCTCGACATCGGGGCGACGGCCTTCCTGCAAAGCCAATTGCTGAAGCGCCGCGCCGCGGGCGCCGCGGTGCTCTTGATTTCGACCGAGCTCGACGAAGTCATGGCGCTTGCCGACCGGATCGTCGTGCTGTTCAAGGGGCAGGTGACCGGCGTGGTGACGCGCGCCGATTTCAGCGTCGAGAAACTGGGCCTGCTGATGGCGGGGAGGACGACGTGAGCGAGAGTGCATCTGAGGCCGCGGTCGGCCTCGCCAGGCGCTGGCTGTTGCCGCGTTCGGTGCTGTCGGGCGTCCTGTGCGTGGTGGCCGCGTTCGCCATCGGGGCGCTGCTGATCGCGGCGATCGGGCGTGATCCGGCGTTGGCCTATCTCAGCCTGTTCGAAGCATCGCTGGGCAGCACCAACGGCCTTGCCGAGACGGCCATCCGCACCGTGCCGCTGGCGTTCTGCGGCATCGGCATCGCACTGGCCTTCCGCGCCGGGGTGTTCAATGTCGGGGCCGAGGGGCAGCTGTTCATCGGCGGCGTGGCGGCCGCCTGGGTCGGGCTGCAGCTCGGCGGGCAGCCGCAATGGCTGGTGCTGCCGGCGATGGGCGTTGCGGCCGCAGTGGCCGGCGCGGCTTGGTCGGCAGTCGCCGGGGTGCTGAAGCTCAAATTCCGGGCGGACGAGCTGATCACCACCATCATGCTCAACTATATCGCCATCTACTTCGTCGGTTACCTGCTGCATGGACCGCTGCAGGATCCGGGCTCGCCTTTGGCGCGTACGGCCCGGCTTGCCGCCGAGGCGCGGCTGCCGATGCTGCTCGAGGGCACGCGGCTGCATGCCGGGCTGCTGCTGGTGGTCATCGTGGCGATCGTCGCGCAGCTGTTCCTGTGGCGCTCGGTGGCGGGCTTCCGGCTCAGGGCCGTGGGCCATAATGCGCGAGCGGCAGAGAATACCGGGATGAACGTCAAGGCGGCGCTGTGGACCGGGTTCCTGGTCTGCGGCGCGCTGGCGGGGCTGGCCGGCTTCTCCGAAGTTGCCGGCGTCCAGCGGCGAATGATCGAGAACCTGTCGCCGGGCTTCGGCTATACCGCCATCATCGTGGCGCTGCTCGGCCAGACCAATCCGCTCGGCGTGCTGGCGGCAGCGGTGCTGTTCGCGGCGCTGCAGATCGGCTCGACCACCATGGAATCGGCGGCCGGGGTGCCGAGCGCCTTGACCACAGTGATCCAGGCCCTGGTGGTGCTGCTGCTGATCGGGCAGAACGCGCTGCCGCGCCTGGTCCGCCGGCGCGCCGTGAGCGGGAGCTGAGCCATGGAACTGCTTGCCGATCCGGTACTGGCAGGGTTCATCGCCGCCAGCGTCCGGCTCTCGATCCCCATCCTCCTCGCCGCCTTGGGCGGCATGTTCGCCGAGAAGTCCGGGGTGCTGAATATCGGGCTCGAGGGCATGATGCTGATCGGGTGCTTCATGGGCTTCATCACCGTCCATTGGAGCGGCAACCTGTGGCTGGGCGCCGGCGTCGCGGTGCTGGTCGGCGCCATCGCCGGGCTGGGGCTGGCGTTCTACGCGGTGACGCTCAGGTCCAATCAGGTGGTGGTGGGGATCGCCTTCAACCTCCTGATGCTCGGGGTTTCGGCCTATTTCTTCCGCCTCGCCTTCGGCTCCGGCACGGCGGCGCCGCGGATTACGCCGTTTGCGCCGCTCGATTTCGGGGCGCTCGGGCAGATCCCCATCCTCGGACCGCTGCTGTTCCAGCACGATCCCCTGACCTACCTGTCGCTGGGGCTGGTAATCGCCGGCTGGCTGGTGATGCAGCGCTCGACCATCGGGCTCTCGATCAAGGCGGTGGGCGAGCATCCGGAAGCCGCCGAAACGCTGGGGCTCGATCCGATTGCCATCCGCTATGCCGCAGTGGCAGTGAGCGGCGCGCTGGCCGGACTCGGCGGAGCGTTCCTGTCGATCAGCGCGACGGGCGTGTTCCTCGACAACATGACCGCCGGCCGCGGCTACATCGCGCTCGCCATCCTGATCCTCGGCCGGCGGCACCCCTTCGGCGTGATGGTGGCGGCGCTGCTGTTCGGGGCGGCGGAAGCGTTGCAACTCAGGGCGCAGCTGCTGCCGGTCGGCGTGCCGCTGCAGTTCCTGATCATGCTGCCCTATGTGCTGACCATCGTGGTGCTGGCGGTCTCGGCGACCCGCAGCGGGGCGCCGGCAGCCCTCGGCCAGCCCTACGAAAAGGGCGGCGGCTAACGGTTGAAATAACCCCCGCCGGGTGATGAGGTACGCCCATCAGTACGAGGGAGAGGAACTCATGAGTCTCAACGTGTTGTTCGTTGGAGGCACCGGGCAGATTTCGCTGCCGTGCGTCGAATATGCGGTCAGCCAGGGGCACAAGGTCAGTGTGTTCAACCGCGGACAGCGCGATGCGGCGCTGCCGGCGGGGGTGACCTCAATCGTCGGGGACATGAAGGACCCGGCCGCCTACCGGAAGCTCGGCGCCATGCAGTTCGACGTGGTGGCGCAGTTCATGGTGTTCACCCCCGAGCAAATGGCCGAGGACATCGCCACCTTCGCCGGCAACACCAGACAGTACATCTTCATCTCATCGGCCTCGGTCTACGAGAAGCCGGCGCGGCACTACATCATCACCGAGAAGACCCCGGCGGTGAACCCGTACTGGGGCTACAGCCAGGCCAAGATCGCCTGCGAGAAGCTGCTGGCCGAGGCGAAGGACCTGCCTTGGACCATCGTCCGGCCGAGCCACACGGTGCGCACCGGGCTGCCGACGATGATGGGGGAGGGCGACATCGTCATCCGCCGCATGCAGCAGGGCAAGCCCGTGATCGTCGCCGGCGACGGCACCTCGCCGTGGACGCTGACCCGGTCGAAGGATTTCGCCGTGCCGTTCGTCAACCTGTTCGGCAAGGCCGCAGCGCTGAGCGAGATCTTCCACATCACCTCGGACCGCGGCTACAGCTGGGACGACATCTACAAGGCGATCGGCCGCGGCGTCGGGCTCACCCCCAGGATCGTGCACGTGCCGTCCGATACGCTGGTCGCCTACAACAAGGCCTGGGAAGGGCCGCTGATCGGCGACAAGACCTGGTCGGCGCTGTTCGACAATTCGAAGGTCAAACGGGTGGCCGGCGACTTCACCTGCTCGGAGGATCTCGATGAGGTGCTGGAAGAGTCGATCGGCTTCCTGAAGCAGCGCCTCGCGGCCAACGCGCCGGTCAACATGGAACTCGATCCGCTGATGGACCGGATCACTTCAGAGCAGGCGGCCCTCGGGCGCTAGGCCTCGCGAGCCGCATCGGACTGAAGCGCCGGGCCAACGTTGCCCGGCGCTTTGCCATGCTTCGGTGCGGTCAGCTCCTGAGCAGCCCGGCGAACTCGCGGAGGTCGCCGGCGAAGAACTCGGGATCCTCCCAGGCCGCGAAGTGTCCGGCGTTCTGCATGTCGTGGAACTGCACGACGTTGCCGGCGGTCTGGCGATCCGCCCATTCGCGCGGCAGGCGTACGCCGCCCGGGATCGGCCGCTCGGTCGCCACCGCCACCGGGATGTGGGTATTGGCGCCGGTGATGGTCGGCGGCTGCATGGCGTTCTGGTTGTAGATGCGGAACGACGACCCCGCGGTCTCGGTCAGCCAATAGATCATGATGTTGGTGAGCAGCGCGTCGCGGCCGAACCGCGCATCGGCTTCGTCGCCGACGCCCATGCCGCCCATGAAGCTCATGATCCACGCGGCCAGCCCCACCGGCGAGTCGTTCATGGCGAAGGCCAGGCTCTGCGGCTTGGTCGCGTGCACCAGGTTGAAGGCGCCATGGGCGAAGAACCACTGCTGGATGGCACCCGCATAGGCCTGTTCCGGGGGCGTCAGAGCGGCGAAATCGGTGCTCTGGTCGGGATAGCCGACATCGGTCACGTGATAGCCGAGCAGGACTTCTGGATGGCGCTGCGCCAGCGACATGGAAATGATCGAGCCGCCGTCGCCGCCGGCGGCGATGAACTTGCCGTAGCCGAGGGTCTCGGTCATCAGGCGAGCGAAGAGGTCGGCGACCTTGTCCATCGGCAGGGCGGTCCGTCCGGAAAAGCCGGTGCCGGGAATGGACGGGACGACGACGTGGAAATCCTGCGACAGCGCCTCGATGACCCGGTGATAGCGGTAGAACGAATCCGGCCAACCGTGCAGCAGCAGCAACGGGACGGCGTCGGGGTTGCTCGACGGCCGGTGGACGAAATGCAGCCCGATCCCGTCGAGCTCGACCTTGAAGTTGCCCAGTGCATTGAGTTCGGCTTCGGCGCGCCGCCAGTCGTAGTCGTTGATCCAGTAGTCGGTCAGCTGCTTCAGGTACTCGAGATTGGTGCCGATAGTCCAACCGGCATCGGCCGGTTGATCGGGCCAGCGGGTATGCACGAGCCGGTACTTGAGATCGGCGAGCTGCGCCTCGGGGATGGCGATCTGGAAAGCGGTGGGAGCGGTCACTGCGTCCTCCTCTGCATGAATGGATTTGACGGCAAAGCCTGCGAGCAGGGCCGAGGCTGCAAGGGTCTTGGAAAACTGCCGGCGGTTCATTTCTCATCTCCGTGTTCGATGGGATGAGGCTACGGGGAGGGGCCGCGGAGAGATTGCAAAAATCCGACAATCGCAGGCCGGGGCGGACAGCGCGTTAGCGAAACGGGCGGGAGCAGATCAGCCTGGCCAGGCGGGACCCCACCGATCAAAAGGCAGGGGGGCTCGGAAATGCGAAAGGCCGGGCACCAGGCCCGGCCTTTGTCGCATCCCTGCAATCCAGGGAGGATATTGGAGCGGGCGAAGGGATTCGAACCCTCGACCCTAACCTTGGCAAGGTTATGCTCTACCCCTGAGCTACACCCGCACTCCATCGGCCCTTTACGATGCTTCGTTCCCGTGGGAAACTTGGCAGCGCCGAACCGCGCGCCTATATGCCCAATCGAAAGCGGGTTTGCAACCCATAATTCTGGTCTCATCACGCCCGGGAAAAAGCTTGCGTCCGGACCGCATCGGAGCGCAAGAAACCAAGGAAAGACGGGCCTCTCAGTGGCCCGTCGCGGCAGGAAAAGCACAGCATGTCCCTCAACGACCTCAACCCGGCCCCACAAAATTCTGCGCCCCCGGCGGGCGCCCTGATCAAGGATTCGACCGATCGTGCCTTCAAGGCGGACGTGATCGACGCGTCGCTCGAGGCTCCGGTGCTGGTGGATTTCTGGGCGCCGTGGTGCGGCCCCTGCCGGCAGCTGACGCCCAACCTCGAGAAGGTGATCAACGAGAAGGCCGGCAAGATCCGGCTGGTGAAGATCAATATCGACGAGAATCCAGGTGTCGCCGGGCAACTGGGCATCCAGTCGATTCCCGCCGTGTTCGCCTTTGCCGGCGGCCGCCCGGTCGATGCCTTTCTCGGGGCGATTCCCGAGAGCGAGGTGCGGCGTTTTGCCGACAAGGTGATCTCGGCCGCGCCGGCCGGCCAGCCGCAGGCGGGTTCGATCGAGGAAGAAATCGCCAATGCGCTCACCGCCGCCGGCGACGCGCTCAAGGTGGGCGACCTCAACCAGGCGGCGCAGATCTATGGCATGGTGCTGCAGCACCAGCCGGAGAACGCGCCGGCGATCGTCGGTATGGCCAAGGTGTTCCTCGCCGCTGGCGAGCCGGACCAGGCCCAGGCGGTGCTCGACACCATGCCGGAAGAGGGCCGCAAGGGCGAGGAGTACACGTCGACGCTGGCGGCGCTGAAGCTCCTGGGCGAGGCGGCCGAGCTCAGCGAGACCGATGAGCTCGCGGCGCAGCTCGAGAGGAACCCCGACGACCACCAGGCGCGGTTCGACCTCGCGGTGAAATACAATGCCGAAGGCAAGCGGCTCGAAGCCGCCGAGGCGCTGGTGGCGCTGATGCGCCGCGACCGGAGCTGGAACGAGGACGGCGCGCGCAAGAAGCTGCTCGAGCTGTTTGAAGCCTGGGGTCCGAAGGATCCTGCCACGCTGAAGGGCCGCCGACTGCTGTCGGCGCTGCTGTTCAGCTAAGTTACGCGCCCAAGGAGGCGCCCAAGTGTTGAAGCGACCCACTTCTCCTGCCGACCTGCCCGCCAGCGTGCCGTTGTTCCCGCTGATGGGCGCCTTGCTGCTGCCCTATGCGCGGCGGCCGCTCAATATCTTCGAGCCCCGCTATGTCGAGATGGTCGACCACGCGCTGAAGGGCGACCGGCTGATCGGACTGATCCAGCCGCGCGACACTTCGGAGGAAAGCCCGAAGGGCCGGGCGCCGCTGCAGCGCATCGGCACAGTGGGGCGAATCAGCCATTTCGAGGAAGTCGAGGAGGCGCGCTACTTCGTCATTCTCGAAGGGCTGTGCCGGTTCGAACTGGTCAAGGAAATGCCGACCATGACGCCGTTCCGGCGCGGCATGATCGCCACCGACATGTTCGCTTCCGATTTCGACCGCGAGTTCGGCGAGGAGGCCGTGGATCGTCCGCGCTTCCTCAAGATGATGCGCGACTATGCCGAGTTCGGCAATTTCGACCTCAACTGGGACGAGATCGAAAAGACCGGCACGGCCGACCTGGTCAACTTCTGCGCCATGGTCTCGCCCTATGGTGCTGCCGAGAAGCAGGCACTGCTCGAGGCCGATACGCTCGAAACCCGCGCCGAGACGCTGATCGCGATGGCCGAGTTCGAGATGGCCACCGGCGGCGACCGGGCGTCGCCGCTCAATTGACCGAGCCGGGCCCGGCACAGGCGGCAGCCAACCTCCGCCATGTGGTGGATGTGAAGACGCTCGAGCTGCTGGTCTGCCCATTGACCAAGACCCGGCTGACGCTCTCCGCCGACGGCACCGAGCTGATCTCGGTGGCGGCGCATCTGGCGTTCCCGATCCGCGCGGGCGTGCCGATGCTCAGCCTCGACGAGGCGCGCGAGATCGACGAGGGCGACATGGGCCGCAACCTGCCGCGGCTGGGCTAGCGCCACGATCGGACGACGATACACACACGCGGCGAGATGCGATCGCTTCCCTCCCCCTTGAGGGGAGGGGGTCGCCGCCACTTGCGAACGACTTGATTCCCCGCCGCCATTGCTTCATTACAGCCGCACCGAAAGGGGTATTGCCATGGACAAGTTCACGACCCTCACTGGCGTCGCCGCGCCGCTGCCGATCATCAACATCGACACGGACATGATCATTCCCAAGCAGTACCTCAAGACCATCAAGCGCACCGGGCTCGGCACCGCCCTGTTCTCCGAGATGCGCTACAATGAAGATGGCACCGAGAACCCGGATTTCGTGCTCAACAAGCCCGCCTACCGGCAGGCCAAGATCATCGTCGCCGGCGACAATTTCGGCTGCGGCTCGTCGCGTGAGCATGCGCCGTGGGCGCTGCTCGATTTCGGCATCCGCTGCGTGATCTCCACTAGCTTTGCCGACATCTTCTACAATAACTGCTTCAAGAACGGCATCCTGCCGATCGTGGTGACCCCCGAGCAGCTGGCGCTGCTGCAGGACGATGCCGAGCGCGGCTCGAACGCCACCATCAGCGTCGACCTCGAGGCCCAGACGATCAAGGGGCCGGACGGCGGTTCGATCCATTTCGACATCGATCCGGCGCGCAAGCACGTGCTGCTCGAAGGACTCGACGACATCGCGACGACGCTGAAGTCCGATCCGGCGATCGCCGGCTTCGAGAAGAAGATGGGCCAGGACCGGCCCTGGCTCTGAGGCGCGGGCGATGGTCCTCCACATCTCCTCGGGTTCGCCGTTCGAAGCCAAGATCGGCTATTCGCGCGCCGTGATCGACGGCAACATGGCCTATGTCTCGGGCACCACCGGCTACGACTACAAGACCATGGTGATGCCCGAGAGC
Source organism: Devosia sp. A16 (assembly GCF_001402915.1). Lineage (GTDB taxonomy): Bacteria > Pseudomonadota > Alphaproteobacteria > Rhizobiales > Devosiaceae > Devosia_A. The sequence continues at coordinate 2,046,264 of NZ_CP012945.1, read as the reverse complement.
GCCGCCGAGCAGGCGCGCAACGCCTTCGCCACCATCGCGCAGGCGCTCGAGGAGGCCGGCGGCACCATCAAGGATACGGTGCGCGTCCGCTACTACATCACCGACATGGCGCATTACGAGGCGCTGGTGGCGGTGGCGGGCGAGGTGTTCGCCGATATCCGGCCGGCCGCCACCATGGTGGTGTGCGGGCTGACCCGCCCCGAGATGAAGCTCGAGATCGAAGTCACCGCCCGCTTCGGCGCCCACGGACGCTGATGGATTTCGCCGACCTGCCAGAGCTCAGCCTTGCCGCGATGACGGTCGGCTTTGCCACCACTGCGCGGCTGCAGGGCCTCAGCAGCGGGTATCGGCGCGTGGTGCAACAGCACCTCACCGCTCCGGCCTCACCCCCGCCCTGATCGGCAGCAGGCGGCCCTCGCACGCCCATACCCATGAACGGCGCTCGCGTCTCCGACCCTGGTGAAGGGCAGAGCGGCCGCCGGATTTCGTTCACGTTCAAATCCAGGAAGACCCATGTCCGACGACACGTTGCTCGACCGCGCCCTCACCCGCCTCGACGAGGCCGCCAGCCATCTGAGGATCGACCAGGACGTCATCGAGAAGCTGAAATACCCGCGCGAAACCACCAAGATGCGACTGATGATCCGCATGGATGACGGCTCGCGCAAATCCTTCCTCGCCTGGCGCTGCCGCTATGACGACACCCGCGGGCCGACCAAGGGCGGCATCCGCTTCCACCCGGACTCCACCATCGAGGAGGTGGAAACGCTGGCCTTCTGGATGACCTTCAAGTGCGCGGTGATGAACCTGCCCTATGGCGGCGGCAAAGGCGCCGTGCGGGTCGACCCGCGCACGTTGTCCAAGTCGGAGCTGGAGCGGCTGTCGCGCGCCTATATGCAGGCCTTCGCGCGCGTGGTCGGGCCGGATCGCGATATCCCGGCGCCGGACGTCTACACCAATGCCATGATCATGGGCTGGATGGCCGACGAGTACAGCCAGATCGTCGGTGAACTGAGCCCGGCGGTGATCACCGGCAAGCCGATCGCGCTGGGCGGTTCGCTCGGGCGCAACGACGCGACGGCCCGCGGCGGCTACTACCTGGTGCGGCACCTCGCCGGCGAGCTGGGCCTCGGCGCCGGCATGCGCGTCGCCATCCAGGGGTTCGGCAATGCCGGGCAGTATTATGCGCAGCTGGCGGGCGCCGATGGGCACAAGATCGTCGCCGTATCGGACTCGACCGGCGCCATCCAGCGGGCTGAGGGACTGGATGTGGGCAAGCTGATCGCCGGCAAGCTGGCGGGCAGGCACGTCGCCGAACTGGCGGCCGAGCTCGGCGCCCAGCTGATCGCCGCCGAGGCATTGATCGGGGTCGATTGCGACCTCCTGGTGCCGGCGGCGCTCGAGGACATGATCACCGTCGACAACGCCGGTTCGATCAAGGCCAGGGTGCTGCTGGAGCTCGCCAACGGGCCGGTGACGCCGGATGCCGACAAGCTGCTCGAAGCGCGCGGCATCACCGTGCTGCCAGATATTCTCGCCAATGCCGGCGGCGTCACCGTCTCCTATTTCGAGTGGGTGCAGAACCGGCAGGGGTTCTACTGGGACGTCGAGGAGATCCACGCCCGGCTGCTGCGCATCATGGAGCGCGAGGGACGCGCGGTGTGGGATATCGCGAAGGATCGCAAGACCACAATGCGTACCGCTGCCTATGTGCATGCGCTGTCGCGCCTCGCCACCGCTATCGAGGCGCATGGCACGCAGCCGTTCTTCACCAGCTGACGTTCAGGCGCCGGCAGCCGAGCCGGACTGGACGCCTAGGCGTTCGTCGGCCTTGCAGGCGCGGGGCAAGTAGCGATAAGTCCCGCGCCAGCACCATCCTGCAAGCGAGGATCACCCATGGCCCAGAAACTCTTCCTTCTCCCCGGCGACGGCATCGGCACCGAGATCATGAAGGAGGTCGAGAAGGTGATCGCCTGGCTCAACAGCCAGGGTGAGACGGATTTCACCTTCGACACGGGCCTCGTCGGCGGGTGCGCCTATGATGCACATGGCGAGGCGATCTCGGAAGAGGACATGCAGAAGGCGCTCGCCGCCGATGCGGTAATCTTCGGTGCGGTCGGCGGGCCGAAATGGGACAAGGTGCCCTATGAGAAGCGCCCGGAGGCGGGCCTGCTCCGGCTGCGCAAGGACCTGAAGCTGTTCGCCAACCTCCGTCCGGCGATCTGCTACCCGGCCTTGGCCGACGCATCATCGCTGAAGCGCGAGTTGGTCGAGGGCCTCGACATCCTGATCGTGCGCGAGCTGACCGGCGGCGTCTATTTCGGCGAGCCCAAGACCATTACCGACCTCGGCAACGGCCAGAAGCGCGCCATCGATACGCAGGTCTACGAGACCTATGAAATCGACCGCATCGTGCGGGTTGCCATGGATCTCGCCCGCACCCGCAAGAACAAGGTGCACTCGGCCGACAAGAAGAACGTCATGAAGTCGGGCGTGCTGTGGGATGAGGTTGCCCAGGCGGTGGCCAAGGACTATCCCGACATCGAATTCCACCACATCCTTGCCGACAACGCGGCGATGCAGCTGGTGCGCAACCCAAAGCAGTTCGACGTGATGGTCACCGACAACCTGTTCGGCGACATCCTGTCCGATGCGGCGGCGATGCTGACCGGCTCGCTCGGCATGCTGCCCTCGGCCTCGCTGGGCGCGCCCGACGCGGTGACCGGCAAGCGCAAGGCGCTGTACGAGCCGGTGCACGGTTCGGCCCCCGACATCGCCGGCCAGGGCATTGCCAACCCGATCGCCATGCTGGCCTCGTTCGCCATGGCGCTGCGCTATTCGTTCAACCTGGTGGCGCTGGCCGACCGGCTGGAAGCGGCGATCTCCAGCGTGCTCGCAGATGGGCTGCGCACCGGCGATATCGCGCAGGACAACAGGAAGACTGTCGGCACCGAGGAAATGGGCGCCGCCATCCTCAAGAAGCTCGCTGCCTGACAGCCGACGTACTAACTTGACGAGGCCCGGTGCCCGGGAGGGGACTGGGCCTTCGTTCATCTGCGCTTCAGGTGCGCTGTGATTTCTCCGGCGCATCGGGGAGGTCATATTATGACTTACGATTTACGCACACTGCTGAACCGCGCGGTCGACCACGCCGTCGATTATCGTGCTTCGCTCAACCAACATGCCGGCCGCCCGGACCACAGCTACGCCGAAATGCGCGAGCGGCTCAGCGAGGCGCTGCCCGAGCAGGGCGCCGCGCCGCTCGAGGTGCTCGAAGAACTGGTGAGGCGCAGCGAAGGTGGGCTGATGCCGATCACCGGGCCGCGCTTTTTCGGCTGGGTGATGGGGGCCTCGCATCCGGCCGGCGTCGCTGCCGACTGGCTGGTCAGCGCCTGGGGCAGAATGCGGGCTATCACACGCCGACCCCCGCCGCTGCCGCGATGGAGGAGGTGGCGGAACGCTGGCTGCTCGAGATCCTCGACCTGCCGCGCCAGAGTTCGGTCGGCTTTACCACCGGCGCTACCGTCGCCGGCGCCGTAGGGCTTGCCGCCGCGCGCACCCGGGTGCTGCTCGACGCCGGCTGGGACCCCGATGCCGACGGGCTGTTCGGCGCGCCGCCGGTGCATGTGCTGATCGGCGACGACGCCCATTCCTCGATGTTCTCGGCGCTGCAACTGATCGGTTTCGGCTATCGCCGGCTGATCCGCGTCGCCACCGACGACCAGGGCCGGATGAGCGCGGCGGCGCTCGATGCGGCGCTCAACGGGCTGAGCGGCCCCAAGATCGTCATCGCCCAGGCCGGGCAGATCAATACCGGCGCCTATGATCGGTTCGAGGAGATCATTCCGATCGCCCATGCCGCCGGCGCCTGGGTGCACGTCGATGGGGCATTCGGGCTCTGGGCCCGCGCCACGCCATCGCTCAAGTACCTGACATCAGGCATCGAGGCGGCAGATTCGTGGGTTACCGACGGGCACAAATGGCTGCAGGTGCCGTACGATTCCGGTTTTGCCATCGTGCGCGACCGCGAGGCGCACCAGCGCGCCATGACGCAGTGGGCGAGTTACCTGCCGACCATCAGCCCCACCGACCGGGTGCCGTCCGCCTTCGTGCCGGAACTGTCACGCCGAGCCCGCGGCACGCCGGTCTGGGCGATGCTCAAGACCTTGGGGCGGCAGGGGGTAGCGGAGCTGGTCGAGCGGCATGTGGCACTCACCAGACAGATGGCCCAGCGGCTCGGCGCCGAGCCGGGGATCAATATCCGCAACAAGGTCACCATCAACCAGCTGATCGTCGATTTCGGTGCGGGTGACGCGGCGCGTCGTAAGGGGCTGACCGAGGCGGTAATCTCAGCGGTGCAGTCCGGCGGCGTGTGCTTTGCCGGCGGCGCGGCGTGGCATGGCGACTGGGTGATGCGGATCTCCGTCACCTCCGGCGTCACCACAGAAGCCGATATCGACCTTTCGGCCGATGCCATCATCGCGGCATGGCGACAGGTCAGGGGCTAGCCATGCTCGGCCTGGCGCTTCGGCTTGGACAGGGGCGAACTGCGCTTGCCGTCGAGCGCCTCCAAAATCTCCCCCGGCTCGATTCCCATGTCGGCCAGCAGGTAGGGCTGCATGCGGCTCAGACCGAGCAGTGTGGCCCGTTCCCGGCGCCGCTCGACCCAGCGGCGCAGCAGCCGCCGGATGAAACCGGCATCGGTGTTGTGGCGGGTGGCGAGCACATGCTCGCCGAGGTCGAAGGTGGTCATCGTCCTTGTCTCCAGCGCGCCCCGCTTACGGCAAAAGGTATGATGACTTGGTGGCCATTGATAGTGAGCGCGTGGTGCAGTTCATGCGCCGGCAGGATTCGAGAGATGCTGCCGGTCCTTAGGTTGACTGCCGGCATCGGTGGCCAAATCGGGACCAGGGTTCGCCGGCCCGGGAACCGCACCGGCAGTACAGTTTTGCGGAGGAACCAGCATGCGTAAAGGCAACGAGACGCGCGAACGCCTCCTCGACATTGCCGAAGCCGGCGTGCTCGCCAAGGGTTTCGGCGTCACCTCGATCGACGAGATCATCGCCGAAGCCGGGATCACCAAGTCCGGCTTCTTCTACCACTTTCGCGACAAGAACGAGCTGGCACGCGGGCTGCTGTCGCGCTACCGCGGCCGCCTCGAACAACTGCTGGCCGAGATCTTCGGGCGGGCGGCCGAACTGAGCGACGATCCGCTGCAGCGCCTGCTGATCGGGCTCACGCTGTTCGCCGAGCACATGGCGGCGATGCCGGGTGGGCACCCGGGCTGCCTCGTCGCAACGATGAGCTACCAGGACCAGCTGTTCAACCGCGAGGTGCGCAGCCTCGTCACCTCGATCGTCGAGGGCTGGAACGCCTTCTTCCGGCTGATGATCGAGGACATCGTCGCGGTCTACCCGCCACGCGACCCCGTGGATCCCGGACGCCTGGCGCGCAACATCGCCTGCGCTATCGACGGCGGCATCATCATGGGCAAGTCGCTCGGCGACCCCACCGTGCTGCCCGAGCAACTGCTGATGGCGCGCAACTACGTGAAGATGCTGTTCCAGCCGGCCGCCAACGTTCTGCCGCGCGAGGCAATGGCGGCGTGATTGGGCCTGCTGCAAACTCCGTGGCTTCGGCACACCCCCTCCGAGCTACGCTAGCTCGCTACGCTCCCAAGCTCCGCTTGCCTTGTAACTTGGACTCATCCGCATCTGATAAAGTTCCAGGTGCGGTGAGCCGCAGCAGTACGACGCTTGCCTGGGTGTTGGAGCCCGTGGGGGAGCGGGTTTCGCTGCGGCTCGATCCATTGATCCCGAACAGTCGCTTGGGCCGCTTGGCGAGCCCGTTTGCGCAAGGATGGGAGGCAATGGAGATCACCGTAGGTATCGACGTGAGCAAGGACCGGCTGGATGTGTTCGTGCATCCGTCCGGAGAACGGTTGGCCGTGGACAATGAGGCGGCCGGGATCGAGGTGCTGGTGGCGCGGTTGCGGGCCATCGGAGCCGACGGCATCGGGCTGGAAGGCACCGGCGGGCTCGAGAAGCTGGCGGTGGCCGAACTGGCGGCGGCCGGGTTGCCGGTACTGGTGCTCAACCCCGCGCAGGTGCGGCACTATGCACAGGCGGAAGGTAAGCGGGCCAAGACCGATCGCATCGACGCAGCGGTGATCGCCCGGTTCCTTGCCGCCACCAAGCCCCAGTTGCGCCCGCTGGCCGATGCCGAAACGGTACTGCTCGGCGAACTGATGGCGCGACGCCGGCAACTGGTCGGCATGCTGGTCGCCGAGAAGAACCGACACGCCCGCGCTGCGGGCCGGATCAAAATCAGCATCGCTCGCATCATCAAGGCGCTGAACGACGAACTGGCATCCCTCGACGACGACCTCGACACCGCCATCCGCAGCTCGCCGGCCTGGCGCCATAAGGAGAACCTGCTGGCGTCGGTTCCCGGCGTCGGCAAGATCATCTCCCGCACGCTGATGGCCGAACTGCCCGAACTGGGCCAGCTCGATCGGCGCACCATCGCAGCGCTGTGCGGCCTGGCTCCCTTCACCCGCCAGTCCGGTCGATGGCGTGGCAATAGCATGATCGCAGGCGGCCGACCCGAACCCCGGGCCGCGCTCTTCATCGGCGCCCTCGTCGCAGCCCGTCACAACCCGGTGTTCAAAGCCTTCACCAACCGTCTCATCGAAGCCGGAAAACCAAAACGCGTCGCCCTCATCGCCTGCGCTCGAAAACTCCTCACCATCCTCAACGCCATCATTCGGGACAACAAGCCATGGCAAACCGCTTGACCAGCAACACAGTCGCTCCCCCGTCGAGGGGGAGGTGAGCATCGAGCTTGTGGCGTGTTCTCCCCACGATCACCGGCGTACACCCTCCCCTTGACGGGGAGGGATGGGGTGGGGTGTGCAGCGTGCGCGATGCTCGCTATGGCCGCGATCGTCCATGCAGGCGATCAGCTCAGCCCAAAGGCCTCCGCCAGCAGGCGGAAGGAGCGGAGCCGCAGTTCGTAGTCGTACATGGTGGTGGTGACCATCACTTCGTCGGCGCCGGACTCCTCGACCTTGCTTTCGATCGCCGCCTTCACCGTCGCCGGCGAGCCGACGATCCAGAGCGGACGCTGGCCCTCGATGATGCGGGTTTCGTGCGGGTTGTAGTGGTGCGCCGCCGCCTCTTCGGGTGAAACCAGCTTGCGCACCTGGCCCGAATGGAACAGCGCCCACATCAGTTCCTGCGAGCGGGCGAGGAACTGCGCTTCCTCGTCGGTGGGTGCGACCAGCGCCGAGACGGCGATGATGGCATGCGGCTTCGGAAACGCCTCGGTCGGGGTGAAGGCGGCGCGGTAGGCAGCGAAGGCCGGGCCGGCCGGGGTGGCGCTGAAGTGCGCGGCGAAGGAATAGCCGACCCCGAGCTGACCAGCCGCCTGGGCGCTGGCGCCGCTCGAGCCGAGCAGAAAGACGGGCGGCAGGTCTACCCGTTCGGGGACCACCGTTACCTGGTGGAACGGGTGGTCGGGAGCGAAATTGCCCTCCTCGAACGCCAGCATCTCGGCCAGTTCCTGGGCGAAATACTCGCCGCCCACCGAGCGCAGTGCCGACAGCGTCCGGCCGTCGCTGCCGCCGGCGCGACCGATGCCGAGGTCGATGCGGCCAGGGTTCAGGCCATTGAGAGTGCGGTAGGTCTCGACGACGCGCAGCGGCACGTGGTTGGGCAGCATGACGCCCCCCGAGCCGACGCGGATGCGCGCAGTGTTGGCGGCGGCGGTGGCGATCAGCACTTCCGGGGAAGACGAGGCGATCGAGGGCATGCCGTGATGCTCGGCATACCACAGCCGGGTGAAGCCGAGTTCGTCGCCGAGTTTGGCAAGACTGACGATATGCCTGAGCGCGTCAGGCGTGGAGGTGCCTTCGGAGACAGGGGCGAGGTCGAGAATGGAGAGGGGGAGTATGCTCATTGGGCTCAGGTCGGGAGGAACGGGCGTGGATTCAACCGTGCCGACGAAATATCCATCGTCAGTTGACGATGAAGCTATCCGATCACAATTCGACAGCCAACAAAACTAATTCCCGCCGTCACTCGTAGCTCTGCCTCGCGGGTGGCAAGGGGCCGCCCTTGGGAGACAATCATGCACAAGACCCTCAGGATGCTGCTGGCGGTGTCCGTTCTGGCGCTCGGCGTCACCACGCTGCCGACGCTTGCGGCCACCAAGATGGTGGGCGGCGCCGCGATGTACGAGACCAAGAACATCATCGAGAACGCTGTCAACTCCAGAGACCACACCACGCTGGTTGCGGCGGTAAAGGCAGCCGGTCTGGTCGAGGCACTGTCCGGGCCCGGACCGTTCACGGTGTTTGCCCCGGTCAACGCCGCCTTCGCTGCGCTACCGGCCGGCACTGTCGACAGCTTGCTGAAGCCAGAGAACAAGAAAACCCTGGTCAAGATACTGACCGCGCATGTGGTAGCCGGCGCCTGGTCCTATGAGGACCTCCTGGCCAAGGCGACGGAGGCGGGCGGCAGCTGGGCGTTCAAGACGCTGAGTGGCGACACGCTCACTGCCGTCGCAAAGGCCGGTCGGGTCTATATCGTCGACGAGAGCGGTGGCATCGCGCGCATCACCATCAAGGACGTGAATCAATCGAACGGTGTGATCCAGGTCATCAACAAGGTGCTCCTGCCAAAGTGACGGAGCTCGATTGGGCCCGCCTTGTGCGGGCCCAATCGGCATGATGGCAACAATCGGGAGGGGAGGGCGGATCCCCCGGTAAGGTCGGTCCTTACTCGGCAGCCTCCAGCCCCTTGATCAGCTCGAGCGCCTGGCGCTCGAACAATCGACGGTAGATGCCGCCGTCGCGCTTCACCAGTTGCTCGTGCGTGCCTTCCTCGACCACCTTGCCGCCGTCGAATACCAGGAGGCGATCGAGCGCCCGGACCGTCGACAGTCGGTGCGCGATGACGATGGTGGTGCGGCCGACCATCAGCCGCTCCATCGCCTGCTGGATCAGGAGCTCGCTTTCGCTGTCGAGGCTGGAGGTGGCCTCGTCGAGGATCAGCACACGCGCATCCGACAGGAAGGCGCGGGCGATCGCGACGCGCTGGCGCTCGCCGCCACTCAGCTTGATGCCGCGCTCGCCCACCAGCGTCTCATAGCCCTTGGGAAGCTTCGAGATGAACTCGTGCGCATTGGCGAGTTTCGCCGCCGCCTCGATCTCGGCACGGCTGGCGCCGGGCTTGCCATAGGCGATGTTCTCGGCCAGCGAGCGGTGGAACAGCACCGGCTCCTGCTGCACGATGGCGATCTGCTGGCGCAGCGAGGCCTGCTGCACGTCGCGGATGTCGGTGCCGTCGATCAGGATGCGGCCACCGCTGACGTCGTGCAGGCGCTGGATCAGCTTGACGAAGGTGGTCTTGCCCGAGCCGGAATGGCCGACGAGGCCAACCTTCTCGCCGGGGGCGATATGCACGTCGAGCTGGCGGTAGAGCGGCTTCAGGTGCACGCCATAGTGAAAGTCGACGTGCTCGAAGTCGATCGCGCCGGCCGTGACCTGCATGGGCCGGGCCCCGGGCTTGTCTTCGATGCCGAGCTTCTGGTCGTCGAGCGCCACCAGCTCTTCCATGTCGTTAACCGCACGCTGCAGGTTGCGCACGTGCTGGCCGATGTCGCGCAGGTAACCCTGCAACACCAGGAAGGTGGTGATGACGAAGGTCACGTCGCCGGCGGTCGCGGCGCCGCTCTGCCAGAGCAGCAGGCCCGAGCCGATGATGGCGCAGCGCAGCACCCAGAGCATGGTGTTCTGGATGGTGCCGTTGAGCGTGCCGCGGTTCCAGGTGCGCGAGGTGCGGCGGCGCCACTTGTCGACGACGTGGCCGAGGCGGGCCTCCTCGCGGTCTTCAGCGCCGAAGCCCTTGACCACGATGTTGCAGCTCACCGCGTCGGCCAGCGCGCCGCCCATGCGGGTGTCCCAGGCATTGGCGAGGCTCGCTGCCGGCGCCACCCAGAGGGTCGAGAGGCTGACGGTGACGGCGATGTAGATCAGCGAACCGACGCCGATGACGAGGCCCATGACCGGCCAGAACAGGCTCAGCATCACCGTGGTGCCGACCAGCATCACCAGCGAGGGCAGCAGCGCCATCATGATCACGTCGTTGAGGCTGTCGAGCGCCCACATGCCGCGCGTGATCTTGCGCACGGTGGAGCCGGCAAAGGAGTTGGCGTGCCAGTCCGACGAGAAACGCTGTACGCGGTGGAAGGCGTTCTGGGCGATATCGCTCATCATCCGCAGGGTGAGCGTGATGATGGTCTGGAAGGCCAGCTGACGCACCAGCACCGAGGCGGCGCCAAGCGCCACGATGATGAAGAAGGCGGTCATCGCGCCGTTCCAGGCGATCTCGTTGGTGGCGGCGCCGCTTGCCACCGCCTCGACCAGACGGCCGGCAAAGAACGGGGTCAGGATATCGGCGATGGTCTCGAGGAAGAAGAGACCCATGATGAGGGCAACGCGCCTGGGTTGCCGGCGCCAGTGTCCGGCGGCGAAGCCGAGCACTTTGCCATAGGCCTGGCCACGCTGGTTTTTCTTGGAAGAAGCCATGTCGTTCGTCCGGACGCCGCAAAGGGCAGCCATCCGTTCCCGGAAAAGAGCAAAACTTGAAAAAGCCGGAAAACCGGCGGGTTCGAGAGCCGCGCCACCGGACGGAAAAGTCTGCAACTTTTCCCGGTGGCGCTCTGCAGGCGGTGGGTCCACAAAGGTGGACCGCGGGCAACCTAACGGTGAAAACCGGAGGTGAGCCCTGCGAGGCGAGGTCGGAATGCTGTCATATCGCGCCTCCCTGTGGCTGGCCGAAGACCGTCACTCATAGAGAGGTTTTTCGCTTGGGGCAAGCGGGAGGGGAATCGGGGCGGGTGTGAGGGGAATGGACTCTAACCCTCACCTTCCCATCAGCGACTTTGCCATCCGGCAGTTGCCGGTGGTTGGGGCACGACCGTGACTTAGCCCATGGGCTTTCGCCGCAAGGACGGCCGGTACTTGGGGATGGGTGAGACCATCATCCAGCCTAAACCGCCAATGCCACCGCGACGGGCACGAAGATGATGGCGACCACCAGGGCGATCGCCGGAAAATCGATGAACTTGGCCTTGTCCTTGAGAGACATGGGAAATCTCCTTCCGGCGGACATAACGTCCAGCGGAAGGAGCTGTTCCCGGTTCAGAACTCGGGTTCGGCGCCGATCGAGTGGATCGAGAGGTCGGCGCCGCGGCGCTGCTGTTCGTCGCTGAGCCGGACGGGCGCAATGCGGTTGGACAGCCAGTAGAGCAGGTAGCCGGCGGCGAAGGCGTAGGCCGAGACGGCGAGCGAGCCCAGCAACTGGGTAACGAACGACACCCCACCCATGCCTCCCAGCGCTTCGAGCCCGAAGATGCCGGCGGCGACGCCGCCCCACAGCCCGCACAGGCCATGCAGCGGCCACACGCCGAGCACGTCGTCGACCTTGAGCCTTTCCTGGGTGAAGACGAAGCCTTTGACGAAGATTGCGCCCGCCACCGCGCCCACGGCGAGCGCCGCCAGCGGATGGTAGAGGTCGGATCCGGCGCAGACGGCGACGAGGCCGGCCAGCGCGCCGTTATGGGTGAAGCCCGGATCGTTGCGGCCGATCACTACCGCGGCGATGATGCCGCCGACCATGGCCATCAGGGAGTTGATGGCGACGAGGCCGGAGACACCGGCGACCGACTGGGCCGACATGACGTTGAAGCCGAACCAGCCGATGCAGAGCAGCCAAGTGCCGAGCGCCAGCCAAGGGATCGAGGAGGGGGCGAACGGCCGGCCGTTGGGACCGTAGCGGCCGACCCGGGCGCCCATGCGCAATACCGCGGCCAGCGCCAGCCAGCCCCCGAGCGCATGCACCTGGATCGAGCCGGCGAAATCATGGAAACGAGCGCCGAAGCTCGCCTCCAGCCAGGCCTGGATGCCGTAATTGGCGTTCCAGACGATGCCTTCGGAGAACGGATAGATCAGCCCGACGATGATGGCGGCGGCGATCACCTGCGGCCAGAACTTGGCCCGCTCGGCAATGCCGCCGGAAATGATTGCCGGCACGGCGGCGGCAAAGGTGGCGAGGAAGAAGAACTTCACCAGGCTGAAGCCCTGCGGGGCAAAGCCGGCGCCGCCACCTGAAAGCGTTGCAGCGTTGTGGAAGAAGGTCACGCCGTAGGCGATGGAATAGCCGATGACGAAATAGGCCAGGGTCGAGAAGGCGAAATCGACCAGGATCTTGACCAGGGCATTGACCTGGTTCTTGCCGCGCACCGTCCCCAGTTCGAGGAAGGCGAAGCCGCCATGCATTGCGAACACCAGGATCGCGCCGACCAGCACAAAGAACACGTCGAGCCCAGCGGACTCAGCCATTGAAGCCTCCCAAGCAAACCCGGCTCGCATCCGGGGTAAATTCGGGGCACGGGATACAAGCCGCGTGCCAGCTTGGGCGGGAGCAAAGAGTCTCGGAGATTCAGCGGGTTATGCCTTTGCGCCAAATCCAAGCGCTTCGCCGGTGGCAAAGTGCTCAGATTTTGGGCGATCAACGGCCCGGCTCTGCCCATAATCTGGGCAATGCGGCATCGCCTGGCGGGACGAGTGCCGGTTCCGTTTCCGGGCCCGGACGCCGTTGATCGGGGTGTGCAGCCCACGCGGTTTGCGAGTGGGAAGCCTCTGTGGCGGGCCAAGAGGTACGTGAGCTGCACGCCGCGATCAGCGGGGTGGTCGGGAACCGGGCGGCCCGGTTTCCGTGGGGTCGGAGAGCCGAGCCGCAACCCGGCTCTCCGGAGGTGGACGCGAGCGAAGGGGAGGAGGTCTCCGCTCGCGTCGGTCAGGCGGTCGCGTCGTGGCGACGCTCTCGCCTAGTTGTAGGCACGCTCGCCATGGCTCGAGAGGTCGAGACCGTCGCTTTCGGCCGACTCGGTGACGCGGGCGCCGCCGAACACTGCCTTGACGATGAACATGGCGATGAGGGCCACCACGGCCGACCAGACGATGGCGATTCCGACGCCGGTCAGCTGCTTGAAGAACTGACCCCACATCTCATAGTCGGCCAGCGGGTAGCCGCCGAACGCCGGGTTGGCGACGAAGGCGGTGCCCAGCGCGCCGACGATGCCGCCGACGCCATGGATGCCGAACACGTCGAGCGAGTCGTCGTACTTGAACATCGGCTTCAGCGTCACGACGGCCCACAGGCAGACCACACCGGCGATAGCGCCGAGGACGATCGCCCCGACGGTTCCGGCAAAGCCGGCGGCCGGAGTGATGGCGACGAGGCCGGCGACGGCGCCCGAGGCGAAGCCGAGAAGCGAGGCATGGCCGCGGGTGAACTTCTCAGCCAGGCCCCAGGCGAGAGCCGCCGCGGCAGGAGCCGTGATGGTGTTGAGGAAGGCCTGGGCGGTGAGGCCGTTGGCCTCGAGGTTGGAGCCGGCATTGAAGCCGAACCAGCCGAACCACAGCAGGCCCGCGCCGATGAAGACGAAGGTCAGGTTGTGCGGCGGGATCGGTTCCTTGAGGAAGCCGGTGCGCGGGCCGAGGACGATGGCGGCGACGAGGGCGGCCACACCGGAGTTGATGTGCACCACGGTGCCGCCGGCGAAGTCATAGGCGCCGAGGCCGAACAGGTAACCGGTGCCGGCCCAGACCATGTGGGCGATCGGCAGGTAGGAGAAGGTGAACCAGATGGCGAGGAACAGCATCACGGCGCCGAACTTCATGCGCTCGGCGATGCCGCCGACGATGAGGGTGGAGGTGATGCAGGCGAAGGTGAGCTGGAACACCACGAACACCAGTTCGGGCAGCTGGAAGCCGGCCGAGAAGGTGGCAGCGGTCGATTCGATCGTCACACCCGAGAGGAACAGCTTGGAGAAATCGCCGATGATGGCCGACAGGCCGCCTTCGGAACCGGCAAAGGCCAGCGAGTAGCCGTAGGCGACCCAGAGCAGGGCGATCATGGCGACCCCGCCCAGCACCTGGCTGAGGATCGAAAGCACGTTCTTGGCGCGCACCAGGCCGCCATAGAACAGGGCCAGGCCCGGCAGGATCATCACGAAGACGACCATGGTCGAAACCAGCATCCAGGCGGTGTCGCCCTTGTCGATGATGGGAGTGACTTCGGCGGCTGCGGCGGCGGCCGGCGCTGCCGCATCCTGGGCGAAGGCAGGCAGGGCGAGAGCCAGCGAGGCCAATGCCGCAGCTCCCAGGACTTTTGACATCTTCAAGTCTGTCATTGGTGTTTCTCCAGAGGGTAGCGGCATCAGAGCGCGGCCGCGCCGGTTTCGCCGGTGCGGATGCGGGTGACGGCCAACAGGTCGAGCACGAAAATCTTGCCGTCGCCGATGCGGCCCGTCTGGGCACTCTCGCGGATGGCCGAGACGATGGCGTCGGACTGGGCGTCGTCGACGGCGATCTCGATCTTGAGCTTGGGCAGGAAGTGCACCGCATATTCGGTGCCGCGATAGATCTCGGAATGGCCCTTCTGCCGGCCATAGCCCTTCACTTCGGTCACGGTCATGCCGTGCACGTCGAGCGAGTTGAGGGCCTGGCGGACCTCCTCCAGGCGCGACGGTTTGATGATTGCAATCACCAGCTTCATGGATGCCCCTTTCGACACGTGGGTTTGGACGGTCTCCAATCGGCACATACAGACTCAAGTCGCGTGCCAAACTGCGGCCGCAATCTCCAAGCGTATGATTTCATTAATTAAAGTCGCGTGGTTAGCGCCTGAACGCCGTGCAGCGGTCGCAGCCGCGCAACATGCATGCATAGAATTTGAGCAGAATCTGATTGCCTGCTGACGCTTTGTGCAGCGTCTGGCGCGGCAAAGGACCGTCTTGCGTGCGACGCTCAGAAGGTCGACATAGCCGCCAAGCGGGAGTTCTCCTCATGGCTGACAGCTTTGACATCGTGATCGTAGGTGGCGGGCCAGTGGGCCTCACCATGGCGGTGGCGCTGACCCGCTCGATGAAGGGGTTGCGCGTCGCGCTGCTCGATCGCCGGCCGTTCTCGGTCCCCAAGGATCAGCGCGCTTCGGCCATCGCCGCCGGGGTCCGACGCATCTTCGTCGAGCTGGGCGTGTGGACCGCGATGGCGATCGGCGCCGAGCCGGTCAAACAGATGAAGATCACGGATTCCGGCAGCGGGGATATTTCGCGACCGCTGTTCCTGAGCTTCATGGGCGACGTGGCGCCGGGTGAGCCGTTCGCGCACCTGGTTCCCAACCAGCTCGTCGCTGAGACGCTGCTCGGGGCATTGGGCGAAGACGTCGAGATTATTGCGCCGGTCGAGATCACTGGTTTTGCGGCCGACCCCGGCATGGCGCGGCTGAGCCTTGCCGATGGCCGCAACATCACGGCGCCGCTGGTCATTGCTTCGGACGGCGCACAGTCGGCGCTCAGGCGAATGGCCGGCATCCAGGTGATCTCGCACGACTACCGGCAGTCGGGGCTGGTCACCACCATCACGCATGAACTCGACCACGAAGGCACGGCGTACGAGCATTTCCGGCCGGCCGGGCCGTTTGCCAGCCTGCCGCTGCCGGGGCGCCGCTCATCGCTGGTGTGGACCGAGAGCAGTGAACGGGCGGCTGAGCTGAAAGGCTGGGCGCCCGAAGCGATTGCCGCCGAGATCGAGGCGGTGATGGGCTCGAGCCTCGGGGCGGTGACGCTGGAAGAGGGCCTGCAGGCGTTCCCGCTGCGGTTGCAACTGGCCAAGAGTTTCGTCGCGCCCCGGCTGGCGCTGATCGGCGATGCGGCGCATGTGGTGCATCCGGTCGCCGGGCAGGGGCTCAACCTGGGGCTCAAGGATGTGGCGGCGCTGGCCGAGGTGGTGATCGATGCGATCCGGCTCGGGCAGGATCACGGCGCCGCCGACGTGCTCGAGCGCTACCAGCACTGGCGCCGCTTCGACACCGCGCTGATGGCGATGGTGACCGACGGCATGGTGCGGCTGTTCTCGAACGACGTGGCGCCGGTGCGGGCTTTGCGCGATTTCGGCATGGGGCTGGTCGACCGGCTGCCGCCGGTCAAGGACCTGCTGATCGCCCGTGCGGCGGGGCTCGATCGGAACGGGCCGAAACTGCTGCGCGGGTTGCAGATCTAGGCTTTGCGTTACTGAGAGAGACGGCCCCCTCCCGGCCTCCCCCATAAGGGGGAGGTGAAGAGTCGAGCTGTGGCTGGATCGTGCCCAAAGCACCGGCGAGGCACCTCCCCCCTTGTGGGGGAGGATGGGAGGGGGCCGTCTGTTGCAGTCGGGACACGTCAAGCCGCCAAGCTGGTGTCCGCGGCGACGCCGAGCATCAGGTTGAGGTTCTGCACCGCGGCGCCCGAGGCGCCCTTGCCGAGATTGTCGTAGACGGCGACCAGCAGGGCCTGGGCCTTGGCATCATTGGCAAAGACGTGCAGCCGCATGCGGTTGGTGTCGTTGTAAATCTCGGGGTTGAGCTCCGGGCTGCGCTCGAGATCGGAGAGCGGCGCCACATCGACGAAGCTCTGTGGGATCGCCGCAAAATGGTCGGCGATGGCGGCCTGCAGTTGGGCGCCGGTCGGCACCTTGCTCAGCGTCCACAGCTGCAGCGGCACGGCCGTGATCATCCCCTGCCGGAAATTGCCGACGGCGGGCTGGAACAGCGGGGTGTGCTGGAGCTTGGCGTATTTCTGCAGCTCGGGCAGGTGCTTGTGCTTGAAGGTGAGACCGTAGAGCGCGAACTCGTTGGCATCCTCGCCCTTCTGCTCATAATCCTCGATCATGGTGCGGCCGCCGCCGGAATAGCCGGAAATGCCGTTGACGGTGACGGGAAAATCAGCCGGCACGAGGCCGGCCTCGACCAGCGGCCGGAGCGTCGCGATGGCGCCCTGCGGCCAGCAACCGGGATTGCCGACCCGTTTGGCGTCGGCGATGGCCGCCGATTGCGTCTTGTCCATCTCGGCAAAGCCATAGGCCCAGCCATCGGCGATGCGGTGCGCGGTCGAGGCGTCGATCACCTTGGTGGTGTCGTTCTCGATCAGCGACACGCTTTCCTTTGCCGCGTCGTCGGGCAGGCAGAGGATCGCCACATCGGCAAGGTTCAGGAGGCGCTTGCGTTCCTCCAGATCCTTGCGCTTGTCGTGCGCGATGGAGATCACCTCGAGGTCGCGACGGCCGGCGAGGCGCTCGCGGATCTGCAGACCCGTGGTACCGGCTTCGCCGTCGATGAAGATTTTCGCGACCATGTGAGGCTCCCTGCAAAGGGGGTTAATGCGCCGGACATATAGGGGTTGCGCATGGCATCTGCAAAGGGTTTGGATGGTGGCGATTTTCCGTTCTCGCGGCGTCGAACCGGAAAAGTCCGCAACTTTTCCTGACGCCGCTCACGCTCAAAACTACGAGAGGCCGAAAATGACCCCGCACAATCACGCCAAGCCCGGTGACTATGCCGAAGCGGTGCTGCTGCCTGGCGACCCGCTGCGCGCCAAATGGATTGCCGAGAATTTCTTCGAGGATGCCAAGCTGGTGAACTCGGTGCGCAACTGCCTCGGTTACACCGGCAACTGGAAGGGCAAGCCCGTCTCGGTGCAGGCGACCGGCATGGGGCAGGCGTCGCTGTCGATCTACGTGCACGAGCTGATCAACGTCTACGGGCTCAAGACGCTGATCCGCGTCGGCACCTGCGGCGGGCTCAATGCCAAGGTGAAGGTGCGTGACCTGATCATCGCGCAGGGCGCGACGACCGATTCGGCCATCGTGCGCGATGCCTTCGCGCCATTCAATTTCGCCCCGATCGCCGATTTCGCGCTGCTGCGCGACAGCGTTGAGCGAGCCGAGAAAGCCGGCATGCGCTACCACGTGGGCAATATGCTCTCGTCCGACATCTTCTATCACATCGAGCCCGGCCTCACCGGGTACGGCCGGTTGCCGGCGCACGGCATTCTCGGGGTCGAGATGGAAGCGGCGGCGCTCTACACCCTGGCGGCGCGGTTCGAACGCCAGGCGCTCGCCATCTGCACGATGACCGATTGCCTGATCACCCACGCCGAACTCAGCGCCGAGGACCGGCAGTCGTCGCTGCGCGAGATGATCACCCTGGCGCTCGATACGGCGGTCGGAGCTTGAGTGTCCTCGGCAAGCTCGCTTCGGCGCTCGGACGAAACGACGAGCAGCCCAATGTCGAGTTGGCCGAGGCGCTTGCCGCGAAGCCCGATGTCGCCGCCATTGCCGAGCTCGCCGCGGCGCTGGCCACCGGAAGCACCGCGGTATCGAACGACGCCATCAAGGTGCTGTACGAGCTCGGGCAGCGCAGGCCGGAACTGGTGGCGCCGCACGCCACGGCATTCCTGACGCTGCTGGGCGGCAAGAACAACCGCAATGTCTGGGGCGCGCTGCAGGCGATCGAGACGATCACCGCCTTGCAGCCCGACGCGGTGCTGGGCGAATTGCCCGGGATCATCGTGGCGGCCGACAAGGGCTCGGTGATCGCCAAGGACAAGGCGGTCGCCATCCTGGTCAAGCTGGCAGCGGCCGGCCGTGGCGCCAAGGTGCTGCCGATCCTTCTCGAGCGCCTCGAGGGCGCGGCGCCCAACCAGTTTCCGATGTATGCCGAGCAGGCGCTGCCGGTGATCGACGCAGCGCAGCGGGCGGCCTTCGTGCGCCTGCTGGAAGCGCGTCTCGCCACGAGTGAGGCCAGCGCCAAGCGCACGCGTGTGGAAAAAGTGCTGCGGCGCGCCCGGGCCTGACCCCGCTGCAGAAATGAGGAACGTGCGTCTTGCCCGCACGATCAACCGCTTGGCCAAGTCAATATGACAAGCTCAGTGGCTGGCGACGAAGATCGGCTGCAGGGCATCGCGCCACCTGTCATAATTGTCGTGTTGGAGGCAGCCGAAACTGGGCGGAACGGAACCGTCGTATCGACGTTGGGGGTTCAATTACGGCATCTGAGGGGAGGCCAGGATGAATACCAACACGCTCACCGAACATCGCGACATCCAGAACTGGGTGACGGCGCGGCACGGGCAACCGGCACTGCGCCGGATTCCCGATCCCAGCGGGCAAGTCCGCTCGCGGCTGGCGCTGAAATTCGCGCGCCCCGCCGCTCCCACCGAAACGCCGCGCCAAGACGACGGCATGAGCCCATGCTCGTGGACGGCCTGGCTCGCCGAACTCGACCGCCAGCATCTGGCGCTCAGGGTTGGCGACAAGACGGCGTTCGAGTTCGTCGAACGGCGCGATCTGAACTAGTCGGCCCGATCGAGAGCGGTCAGGCGGATCTGGCGAGCGAGGTGCCGGCCACCGGGTGTGCCGGCATGGCGTCGGCCAGCGGGTCGCTGGCGCAGACCACCCGGTCGCGGCCATCTCGCTTTGCGGTATAGAGCGCCGCATCGGCGCGACGGCGGAGGCCGGAGAGGCTTTCACCGTCGAGCCGTTCGGCAACCCCGAAGCTCGCCGTGCAGCGCACGAGGGGCGGCAGGCCCGGCACTGACAGGGTGGCAAAGCTGGCGCGCAGCGTCTCGGCCAGGAGGCGGGCCACGGTGAGATTGGCGCCCGGCAGGAACACCGCGAACTCCTCACCGCCCATACGCCCGACAATCGCCTTGGGCGGCGCGCTGTCGCGCAGCAGCGCGGCGAAGGCGATGATCACCTGGTCGCCTATCTCATGGCCGTAATTGTCGTTGATCGACTTGAAGGCATCCAGGTCGGCCAGCACCAGCGCGGTGGGGGTGGCGGGGTGCTGCAGCGACGGTGCGGTGCGCTCCTCGAAGCCCCGGCGATTGTAGACGGACGACAGCGGGTCGGTTTCCGAACGGGCCGTGATCTCCACCAGCATGTCGCGCACCAGCAGCATCAGCATCAGCAGCCCCGTCGCCACCTGCAGGATGGCGCCCAGCGATTGGGAGTAGAGCGCGTAGGTGGTGGCAAGGTAGGTGGCGGTACTGTCGCCGGAGCCGCCGAGCACCAAGGCAGCGAGCGGCTTGGACAGGAACTGCAAGGCGCTCAAGGCGAACAGCGCGAGCAGGCCGATATCGATGGGCTGGCGCCGACGGGAGGCGAAGATGATCCAGGCGGCGGCGGCCTGCAATGTGGCGTAGGGGGCCTGGTAGATGAGGTTCCGCTCCACCGTGTCGTGCGGCAGGGTGTAGCCGAACCAGTTGGCGGCGATCGAGATGGCCGCGATGGCGAGGATACCGGTCCAGGGCAGCTTCGGCCGGTAACGGCGGGCGACGCCGAGGGTCACCGCGGTGACGGCGCCATGAAAGAAGGCGAAACCGGCGGTGTAGGCCAGTTGTGGGTGATCCTGCAGCGGCAGGATGAATTCCGACGCGATGTAGAAAATCCCGAACACATAGGCGAGCGAGAAAAACGGCGCGACCTTGTCGGCCCGGTTGGAGACACCGACGAGGAAAAAGGCGAGCGCGAACAGCGCCGCAATGAATAGATTGATGGCGAGGATGAAGCTCGCTCCGGCCATGCCCTGCAATCGCGTCCCTGATGCCTTGTCGACAGTAAGGTCGTGCCGACAAGAAGTGGTTAACAGCAGGCAGCCCATGAGGCGCCCCGGACTTGGAACCGGCAGGCGCCACGACCACTTAAGCTATGAGGGATTTAGGGCTAAGCTCCCGGCACTGAAGACGACCAGAAAGGCATCGAAATGACTCAGGTCCTCACCAAGCACGAGGATATCCGGCTCTGGGCGGCGGCGCGCTCCGGCAACCCGGCGATGGAAGATCGCGCCACCGGCGTCGGCGGCCCGCCGGTGCTGAGGATCCTGTTCGACCAGCAGGCACTGAATGCCGGCGAGAACCAGTATGGCGACCGGCCGGGCGGGCTCGACCTCGTCGCCTGGGACGAATGGTTCGCTGAGTTCGACCGCCTGAAATACGGGCTGCTGGTCGAGGACGAGCGACCGGGCGTGCTCGACGACTACTATGAGTTCGTGCCCCGCGACGGCAACCAACGGGACTGAGCGGTGACGGCAATCGGCAGTCGGGAGTAGGCAGTCGTAATAGTGCCCCCTCGACTGCCGGCTGCTATGACGGCTTACTCATCCGCTGCCGCCTCGATGGCTTCCATGTCGTCGTCGGAAAAGCCGAAATGGTGGCCGATCTCGTGCACCAGTACGTGGGTGATGATCTCGCCCAAGGTTTCCTGCGTATCGCTTTCGGCCCAGTAGTCGAGGATGGGGCGGCGGTAGAGCCAGACCTGGTTGGGCAGTTGCCCGGTCTGCGGCGTGGCGCCGCCCTGCGGCAGGCCGATGCCGCGGAACAGCCCGAGGATGTCGAACTCGGTTTCGAGCTCCATCTCGCGGATCGTCTCTTCATCGGGGAATTCGGCGACGACGCAGGGGACGTTGCCGGCCAGCGCCTTGAACTCGGGCGGCAGGGCCTCGAAAGCCGCCGCCGCGATCTGTTCGAAATCGTCGAGGCTGGGGGCCGGGCGATCGGTCCAGGAATTGGTCATGGCGGCAGTCGGCAACCGGCGGTCGGCAGTAGAGGCGCAGCGTAACGACTGCCTGGTCCCGACTGCCGACTGCCGTATTTCATTGCCACTCGCGGATGTCGACGAAGTGGCCGGTGACTGCCGCGGCCGCCGCCATGGCGGGCGAGACGAGGTGGGTGCGGCCCTTGAAACCCTGGCGGCCCTCGAAGTTGCGGTTCGAGGTCGAGGCACAGCGCTCGTGCGGCTTCAGCTTGTCGGGGTTCATGGCGAGGCACATCGAGCAGCCCGGCTCGCGCCACTCGAAACCGGCATCCTTGAAGATCTTGTCGAGACCTTCGGCTTCCGCCTGTTCCTTCACGAGGCCCGAGCCCGGCACCACCATGGCGTTGACGCCGGCCGCGACCTTCTTGCCGGCCACCACCTTGGCGGCGGCGCGCAGGTCTTCGATGCGACCGTTGGTGCACGAGCCGAGGAACACCCGCTCGACGGTGATGTCGGTGATCTTGGTGCCCGGCTGGAGGCCCATATATTCGAGCGCCCGCCACTTGGAGGCGCGCTTGTTGGCGTCCTGGATGTCGTCGGGGTTGGGGACGACGCCGTTGACCGAGATCACGTCCTCGGGGCTCGAGCCCCAGGAAACGATCGGCGGCAGCTTGGCAGCGTCGAGGATCACCACCTTGTCGTAATGCGCATCGGGATCGGAATAGAGGGTCTTCCAGTATTCGACCGCATGATCGTAGGCGGCGCCCTTGGGAGCGCGCGGACGACCCTTCACATACTCGAAGGTCTTCTCGTCCGGAGCGATCAGACCGGCGCGGGCGCCGCCCTCGATGGTCATGTTGCAGACCGTCATGCGGCCTTCCATCGACAGCGCGCGGATGGCTTCGCCGGCGAACTCGATGACGTGGCCAGTGCCCCCGGCAGTGCCGATCTCACCGATGATGGCGAGGATGATGTCCTTGGCGGTGACGCCCTCGGGCAACTGGCCATCGACACGCACCAGCATGTTCTTGGCCTTCTGCTGAATCAGCGTCTGGGTAGCGAGCACGTGCTCGACCTCAGAAGTGCCGATACCGTGCGCCAGTGCCCCGAACGCGCCATGCGTCGAGGTATGGCTGTCGCCACAGACGATGGTCATGCCGGGCAGGGTAAAGCCCTGCTCGGGGCCGACGATGTGCACGATGCCCTGACGCTTGTCGAAGGGGTCGTAATACTCAATGCCGAAATCCCTGGTGTTCTCGGCCAGGGCGGCGATCTGGATGGCGCTTTCCGGGTCGGGATTGGGGAGCGACCGGTCGGTGGTGGGGACGTTGTGATCGACCACGGCCAAGGTGCGCTCGGGCGCCCGGACCTTGCGGCCATTCATGCGCAGCCCCTCGAAGGCCTGCGGGCTCGTCACCTCGTGGACCAGGTGGCGATCAATGTAAATAAGGCTGGTCCCATCCTCGTTGTTGGAAACAAGGTGATCGTCCCAGATCTTATCGTACAGAGTTCTGCCGGCCATTTTGCTGGAGGTTCCACTCGGGGGTTAAGGAGTAACGGGGGGTTCTAAGCCCCGCTCGCCTGTCAGGTCAAGATTGGCTGCCGCCGCACCGCCTACAAGGGTGCCATGCGGTGGGAGGCATTGGGTCGGGCGATGAGGAGGGAAGACACCGTGGATGGCCGACCACGGGCCCGGCGGCGGCTGCGGCGGCTCACCAGGTTCTGTCGTCATCGTCCTGTGTTGTGGCCACTCGACAACAGAGGCGGCGGGACGCAGACTCGAGGTTCCGAGGGAGTGAGACGATGAACGAGGCGGTGGCTGTCGATACGCGGGCGGAGCTGGTCGCGCGGGCCGAGGGCTATCAGTCGTCGGAGCCGAGTTTCGCGCGCTTTCTCAAGGCGGTTGCCGCCGCCACGGATCCTGAAGACCTCGCCCTGCGACCTGCCGACGCACTCGAGGCGACGTTCCGCAAATCGTACGGCCGACTGGGCAAGCGCGAGCTCGCGAGCCACAACGTTTATGTGGTGCCGCCGGAACAGCCCGGTGAACCCGAGATCGTCGAAGTGTTCTCGGCGGACATGCCGTTCATCGTCGACAGCGTACTGGCGGCGATCCGGGCGCGCGGCGGGGTGATCCGCTTCATCAGCCATCCGGTGCTGCAGTTCGACCCGGCGACCTATCGGGTGCTCGACGTGCCGACGCCCGGGAGTCGGCTCGAGAGTTTCCTGCATGTCGAAATCGACCCGCTGGCCGATATCGTGCAACGCGAGGCGCTGAAGGGCGAGATCGACGACACGCTCACCGATGTCGGTCGCGCCGTCGCCGGCTGGCGGCCGATGCTGGCGCGGGTCAAGAAAGCCATGGCGGACTGGCACGCCCATGCCCCCAAGGCGCCGCCAGCGCAGGTGGCCGAGGCGATGCATTTCCTCGGCTGGCTGGCCGAGCACAATTTCACCTTTCTCGGCATGCGCGAATACCGGCTCGAGCCGGCCAGTGCGGCCGAGGGCGCCACGGCGCAGCTGGTGCCGGTCGGCGACAGCGGACTGGGCATCCTCGAGGACCCCAATGTGCTGTTCCTGCGCTCGGGGCCCAGCTATGTCGAGATGACGGAGCAGCACGCCGCCTTCCTCGCCGGGGCGGCGCCCATCATGGTGACCAAGGCCAATATCCGCTCGCGGGTCCATCGGCGCGCCTACATGGATTATGTCGGGGTCAAGCTCTACGACCGCGAGGGGGCGACCTCGGGTGAGCTGCGTATCATCGGGCTGTTCACCTCGATGTCGCTGGCGGCGCCCAATACCGACGTGCCGCTGATCCGCAAGAAGATCACCGAGGTGTTGCGCGAGGCCGGGCACGACCCGCAAAGCCATGCCGGCAAGGCGCTGATGAACGCGCTCGACACCTTTCCGCGCGACGAACTGTTCCAGATCTCCGAGCCGCAGCTGAGCGAGTTCGCCACCATCATCGCGAGCCTGGTCGATCGGCCCCGGGTGCGGGTGCTGAGCCGCATCGACCGCTTCGACAATTTCGTCTCGGTGCTCGTGTTCGTGCCGCGCGACCGCTACGATTCGGACACCCGGGCGGTGATCGGCAGCTACCTGGCCGAAGTCTACGAGGGACGCGTCTCAGCCTTCTACCCGAGCTTCCCCGAAGGCGAGCTGGTCCGGGTGCATTTCATTCTCGGCCGCAATGGCGGCGTGACGCCGACGCCGAGCCGCGACGAGCTGGAGCAGGGGGTGGCGCAGCGCATCCGCACCTTCGGCGACCGGCTGGTAGCAGCAGCGTCGGATCCTACCGCCATTGCCGACTATCTCGAGGCCTTCCCTGCAGATTACCAGGCGGTGCATACGGCCGAGGCGGCGCTCGGCGACATCGCGGTGATCCGGCTGTTGCCGGATGAGCGGGCGATCGCGCTGCGGCTGGGAGCCCGCGAGGGCCGCAGCGCCATGGGGTTGAAAGTCTACCATCGGGGCAGTCCGATCGCGCTCAGCGACCGGGTGCCGATGCTGGAGAATTTCGGCTTCCGGGTGATCGACGAGGATACGTTTACGGTGAAGCCTTTGCGCGGCGCCGAGACCTATGTGCATGACATGCTGCTCGAGGCCGATGCCGGGCTCGACCTCGACGACCGGGCGCTGGGCGAAAGGATCGAGACCGCGATACTCGCGGTGTGGCGGCGCGAGGCGGAAAGTGACAGGCTCAACCAGCTGACGCTGAAGGCGGGACTCGGCTGGGCCGATGTGGAGGTGCTGCGAGCGCTGACGCGCTACCTCAAGCAGGTCGGCATCCCCTATTCGCGCGACTACCTCAACGCGGTGATGGCGCGGCATGCCGATGTGTCGGCGGCGCTGGTGACGCTGTTCCACGCCGAGAACGATCCGCATTTCGCCGGCGACCGCAAACGCGTCACCAGCGAGGCGCGGGAGATCATTGCCGCGGCGGTGGAGGCGACCACGTCGCTCGACGAGGATCGGATCCTTCGGCGCTACCTCAACCTGACCGAAGCGGTGGTGCGCACCAACGCCTATCAGCGCGACCAGTCGGGGGCGCGACGGCCGGCGCTGGCGCTGAAGTTCGACTGTGCGAAGGTCGAAGGGCTGCCGGAGCCGAAACCCTATCGCGAGATCTTCGTCTACTCGCCGCGGGTCGAGGGGCTGCATCTGCGCTTCGGGCCGATCGCCCGCGGCGGCCTGCGCTGGTCGGACCGGCCGGAGGATTTCCGCACCGAGGTGCTGGGCCTGGTGAAGGCACAGCAGGTCAAGAACGCCATCATCGTGCCGGTGGGCGCCAAGGGGGCGTTCGTGCCCAAGCAGACGCCGTCCGGCGCCGATCGCGAGACCCAACTGCGTGAAGGCACGGTCTGCTACAAGATTTTCGTCTCGACGCTGCTCGACGTCACCGACAATCTCGAAGTCGATACCGTGGTGCCGCCGCCAGACGTGCTGCGCCGCGATGGCGACGACCCGTACCTGGTGGTGGCCGCCGACAAGGGGACGGCGAGCTTTTCCGATACCGCCAACGCCATCGCGGTCGATCGCGACTTCTGGCTCGGCGACGCCTTCGCCTCGGGCGGCTCGGCCGGCTATGACCACAAGAAGATGGGGATCACGGCGCGCGGCGGCTGGGAGGCGGTGAAGCGGCATTTCCGTGAGCTCGACCGCGACATCCAGACGACGCCGTTCACCGTCGTCGGAGTCGGCGACATGAGCGGCGACGTGTTCGGCAATGCCATGCTGCTGTCGCCCGAGACGCGGCTGATCGCGGCGTTCGACCATCGCGACATCTTCATCGATCCCGACCCGGATCCGGCGGTGAGCCTTGCCGAACGGCAGCGGCTGTTCGAGCTGCCGCGCTCGAGCTGGCAGGACTACAACCCGGAGTTACTGTCGAAGGGTGGTGGGGTCTATTCGCGCAGCCTCAAGACGGTGCCGCTGTTTGCCGAGGCGCGGAAAGCGCTGGGGCTCAATTCCGACGCGGTGAGCCCCAATGACGTGATCCGCGCCATCCTAAAGGCGCAGGTGGACCTGCTCTGGTTCGGCGGCATCGGCACCTATGTGCGCTCGAGCAGCGAGACCGAGGCGCAAGCCGGCGACAAGGCGAACGATGCGGTGCGTGTCGCCGGGGCGGAGATCCGGGCGCTGGTGGTGGGCGAGGGCGCCAACCTGGGCGTGACGCAGCTCGGCCGGGTCGAGTATGCGCTGAAGGGCGGGCGGATCAACACCGACGCCATCGACAACTCGGCCGGGGTGAATTCTTCCGACCTCGAGGTGAACATCAAGATCGCGCTCGGCGCGCTCACCCGTACCGGGCAGCTGACCACCCAGGTGCGCAACGAGTTCCTCGCCTCGATGACCGACGAGGTGGCGGCACTGTGTTTGAAGAACAATTACCTGCAGACCCTGGCGCTGAGCGTCGAGGAAGCGCGTGGGCTCGCGGCGTTCCCCGAGCATCTCGCGCTGATCGAGGCGCTGGAGGCCGCGGGCGAGCTGCACCGGGCGGTGGAGTTCCTACCCGAAAATGCGGGGCTGCGGCAGCGCACCCAGACCGGCAAGGGCCTGACCCGGCCGGAACTGGCGGTGCTGCTCGCTTATGCCAAGAACGTCGTCAATGCCGAGCTGCTGAAGACCGGCGTGCCGGATGACCCCTATCTGGGGCGCGAACTCTACCGCTATTTCCCCGACCGACTGATCGAGACGTTCGAGGATACCGTCACCCGCCATCGGCTGCGCCGGGAAGTCATCGCCACGGTGCTGTCGAACGCCATGATCAATCGCGGCGGGCCGGGCTTCGTCAACGAGATGATGGCCGCCTCGAGCGCCGACGCGGGACAGGTGGCCGCGGCCTATGCCGCGGCGCGCGACGTCTACGGCACGCCCGAGCTCAACCGCGACGTCGACGGGCTCGACGGCGTCGTGCCGGGCAAGACGCAGCTGACGCTCTATGCCGAAGTGCAGGCGCTGCTGAAGCGCGAGACGCTGTGGTTCCTGCGCAACGGCCGGTTCGACAACGGGTTGAGGCCGCTGGTCGATCGCTACCAGGATGGCATCGCCCAGGTGCGCTCCATGATCGGCGGGCTGCTCGGCAGCTATTTCGAGCGGACGATGAGCGAGCGGACGGCGCGGCTCGAAGCCGCGGGGGTCAGCCGCGACATGGCGCGGCGCTTCGCCGAGCTGCCGGTGCTGTCGCTGGGCACCGATATCGTCCTGGTGGCGGAGCGGACGCGGACGCCGGTGGCCGATACCGCCATTGCCTTCTTCGGCGTGCTCGACACCTTCAAGCTCGGACGAGTGATCGATGAGGGCACCGCTATCGTCCTGGCCGACAAGTTCGACCGCATGGCGCTCGATCGGGCGCTCGCCAACCTGCTGCGGGCGCAGCGGGACCTGACGGCCGACGCGCTGGCGACCAATAATGGTGCGGTGGACAAGCGGCTCCAAGCCTGGCGCGAGGCGCAGCCCGAGGCGATTGCCCGGGTGGCCGACGCGGTACAGGGCCTGACCGAAGGCGAGATGACGGTGTCGCGCCTGTCGGTCGCAGCTGGCCTGCTCGGGGACCTGGCGAGGAGCGCTTAAATGACAAGGCACACAATCGATATTGATCGCGAGTTGCTGTTGGAATGCCAACAGGCCCTTCCTCGTCGCTCAGCGCCAAGCTAAACTAGCTCAAGCAGGTAGTAAGACGAGGATGGCTCCGGCAACCAAGCCCTAACTCAGTGCCGGAAATGGCGCATCCCCGTCATGATCATGGCGATACCGGCGGCGTCAGCGGCGTCGATCACGGCCTGGTCGTTCATCGAGCCGCCGGGCTGGATCACCGCCGTGGCGCCGGCTTCGACGGCGGCCAGCATGCCGTCGGGGAACGGGAAGAAGGCGTCGGAGGCCACCACCGAGTTGGCGGTCAGGGCGCCTTCGATACCGGCGGCTTCCGCGGCGTCGATGGCCTTCCGATGCGCGACGCGGCTTGAATCGAGACGGCTCATCTGGCCGGCGCCGATGCCGGCGGTGGCGCCGTCCTTGACGTAGATGATGGCGTTCGACTTGACGTGCTTGGCGACCTTCATGGCGATCTTCAGGTCGCGCAGCTCGGCTTCGGTCGGCTGTTTCTTGGTCACCACCTTGAACTCGGTGTCGTCGACATTGCGGTCGTCCCGACCCTGCACCAGGAGGCCCCCGGCCAGCGACTTCACCGTCAGGCCCGGAGCCTTGGGGTCGGCGAGCGCACCGGTGAGCAACAGGCGGAGGTTCTTCTTGGCCGCGATGATACGGATCGCCTCTTCGGTGGCGTCCGGGGCGACGATCACCTCGGTGAACACTTTGACGATCTCGGTGGCAGTCGGCCCGTCGATGGTCTGGTTCAGCGCCACGATGCCGCCGAAGGCCGAGACGGGATCGGTGCGGTGCGCCAGCTGGTAGGCCTCGATCAGTGACTTGCCGATGGCGAAGCCGCAGGGATTGGCGTGCTTGATGATGGCGACGGCCGGCACGGCCGGATCGAACTCCGACACCAGCTCGAACGCCGCGTCGGTGTCGTTGAGGTTGTTGTAGCTCAGCGCCTTGCCCTGCACCTGGCGGGCGGTGGCGACCCCGGGGCGCTGCTCGCCGGTGGTGTAGAAGGCGGCCCACTGGTGCGGGTTCTCGCCATAGCGCATCACTTCCTTCAGCCGGCCGGCGAACGAGCGATACGGCATTTCGGCATAGTCGAGGGTCTTGGCGAACCAGCCCGAGATCACCGAGTCATAGGCGGCGGTGCGGGCATAGGCCTTGGCGGCGAGGCGCTGGCGCAACTCGTAGGGCACGCCGCCCGAGCTACGGATGTGCTCGAGCACCGCGTCATAGTCGGCGGGGTCGACGATGACGGTGACATAGGCGTGGTTCTTGGCCGCCGAGCGGATCATCGCCGGACCGCCGATATCGATGTTTTCGATGGTCTCGTCGTAGGATGCGCCCTTGGCGATGGTCTCCTCGAACGGGTAGAGGTTGACCACCACCAGGTCGATGGCGCCGATCCGATGCTCGTCCATCGAGGCCTTGTGCGTGGGGTTGTCGCGCACCGAGAGCAGGCCGCCATGCACCTTGGGGTGCAGCGTCTTCACCCGGCCGTCCATCATTTCGGGGAAGCCGGTGAGATCGGAGATGTCGCGGACGGCGGCGCCGGTGCCGGCGATCAGCTTGTGCGTGCCGCCGGTCGAGACCAGTTCCACCCCCAACCCGGCGAGCCCCTTGGCGAAATCGGCCATCCCGGTCTTGTCGAAGACACTGAGCAGGGCGCGCTTGATGGGAACGATGGCGTTGGACATGGGGGCTCCGTCACGGTTGCAGGGGGGGCCCAGGCGAGCGGCAGCTGTCGTTCGCGTTCCCCGATGGTGGCCCATCTCTTCTCGCCAGTCGCGCGAACGCGGGCCTTATTGCAGAAACGGCCGATCTTGGAAAGATGGCCGGTCAGTTCTCCTCGAGGGTGAAAATCCAGCTCACTTCGCTGGCGTCGGAGACCAGGGAGTCGAGCACCAGTTGCTTGGTGCGGTGGAAGCCGAAATAGGCGGATTGGCGCACGCTGTCCTCGACCCGCATCTCGGCTCCCTCCCACAGGAAGGTCCAGACCGCGCCGGAGTTGAGGCGGAGCCGCACCAGGTCGTCGGTGAGCTGCACCTCGGTCTGGTGGGCGAGATGAAAGCGGATGGCAGCGGCGCCGGAGACGCGGCTGCGGTGACGGATGAAGCGATCCTGCCCGACCAGGGTCTTGCCTTCGGCGAGCAGCGTCAGGTGGCGTTCGAGCGTCACCCCGAAGCGCTCGGCATAGCCATGCGAGGTGATGATCAGCGTGTCGTCTGCGCTGCGCGCCTCGATCTCGCTCGGCCGTCCGAGCGGCAGCAGGCGTCCGGCCAAGGGACCGGACGGCGCGATCGCCGCCGCCGACAGGGCGTTGATGGTGGGCGCCGAATGGGCAATGCCCTGGCGGAACAGCAAGGCGTCGTCATAGTCGGACGGCGCCGGCCCGCAATTGCAGACCACCAGGTCGCGGCCATGGCTGAACTCGAAGGCCATGGCGCTGGCATGCGCATGGGCGGTGAATTCGGGGTCGGCAACGAGGCCGGAATCGGCGACGACGATGGAGCGGCCGGCGATCAGCCGGCCATAGCCCCCGGCGGTACCGGTCTGGCGTGCGCGCGCCGCGCTCTGCGCCTGAATGGCGACGATCAGGTCGTGCGGCATCTGGCCGGTGCCGTTGAAATAGGCCGGCTCGCCAGTGCCGAGCGAAATGGCATCGAGCGCCCGGTGCATGCTCTCGGTCAGCTCCTCGAGGTCGCGCGAAGCCTGCTCGTGGTCGCGGCGCAGCGCCAGCTTGATGGTGATGAGTTCGATCAGCAGCTGGATCTGGACCTTGGCCGACCGGGTACGGTGCAGCCCGTCTTCGTCGATCTGGGTGTCGACAAGATTGAGCACGTGGCGGACCCGCGCCTCGACCTCGGCATTGGGGCGGTCGGCACAGAGCGCCACGCCGACCAGGGCAATGGCGACCAGCAAGGCGTCCACCGGGTCGGTGGCGAGCATGGCGCGCAGCTTCAGCGACGAGATCTGGGTGGAGAGCGAGCGGGCAATCTGCTGGGCCTGCTCCGGCGTCGCCCCTTCGAGCAGGATATTGTAGTGGCGCAGCCAGTTGAGCACCCGACGGGCGGTGAGCGCCGGATTCCAGGTGTCGCGGCTGAACTGGCCTTCGCGGCCGATCCAGTCGAGCGCCAGGGTGCGGGCGAAGCGGCGCTCCTCGTCGGTTCGGGCATCGCGGAAATGGCGGAGCCAGGCGAAGGCCTGCAGGTCGTCCTGCCAGTCGTCGTGGTCGACCTCGAGCGAGAACGGCGAGACCCCGTGCGTGTCGACGAGCTTCGACGCCAGGAGGTAGCGGCCCTGCATCATCTCGAGGATGGTTTCGCGGTCGGTGGGGCGGAACTCGGCCAGCGCACCCATCAGGTCGTCATTGCTCGGGCCGGTCCAGGTCCAGCGGATCAGCGGATTGGTGACGATGTGATCTGCCGCGGACAGCAAGGTGCGGCGTGCGAGGAACCGCAGCGAATGTGCCAAGTCTACGTCCTCACATACGTTTGGCCGGCGGGCTCTGATAGGCCCGCTCGGACGACTTGCCAAGGGCCAGCCAAGTTATCTAGCCCCGCCTGAAGCGTGCAACGAAGAACCCATCGAGGGTGCCGCCCTTATCCCCAGGAACCAGCATGCCGGGGTGGGTGCGGACGAACCCTTCCTGGGTGACGGCCCCGGGCAGGCCAGGCAGTTCGCCGACGCCGATCGGGTCGGCTGCGACGTCGTTCCGGGCTGCGAGCCAGCGGGCTTGCTCCTCACCTTCGCCGGGCTCCAGCGAACAGACGCAATAGACCAGCACGCCGCCGGGATTGAGCCACCCTAGCGCGCGCTCGATGAACCGGCGCTGAAGGGCGACGCGCCCGGCAATGTCGGCCGTGCTGCGGTGCCAGATCACCTCGGGGTGGCGGCGGAAGGTGCCGGTGGCCGAGCAGGGTGCGTCGAGCAGGATGCCGTCGAACTTCTCCCCCGGTTCCCAGGCGAGTGCGTCGGCGGTGACGATCTCGGGCGTCATGCCGAGGCGGGCGAAATTCTGCGCCATGCGGGCGACGCGATCGGGCTCGTTGTCGATGGCGGTGACGGAATAGCCGGCATTGACCAGCTGCGCGGTCTTGCCGCCGGGGGCGGCGCACAAATCGAGCACGCGGGCGCCGGGGGCAAGGGCCAGCAGCTGCGCCGGAATGGCCGCCGCGGCATCCTGCACCCACCAGCGGCCGGCGTCGTAGCCGGCCAGCGCCTCGACGGGGCGGTCGCGTTCGTCGATGCGGACGGTCTCGCCGAACACCCGAGCGGCGCCGAGCGCGTCGATCAGTTCGGGGTCGACCGCCTTCAGGGTCAGATCCAGCGGAGCGCCATCCACCAGGGCGCCGGCAAACTCTTCCAGCGCATCGTCGCCATAGGTGTCGCGCCAGAGCGGGCCGAGCGTGTCGGGGAACAGCGCCTGGTAGGGCAGGTGGCGCAGCGCATGCGCCTCGGCCTGGGCGCGGCGCAGCACGGCGTTCATCAGCTTGGAAAGGTGCTGGCTGCGCGTATCACGCTTGGCCGCCTCGACGGCGAGGAAGATGGCGCTGTGGTCGCCCAGCTCAGGCAGGAACACCAGATGGGCGAGGCTCAACCTGAGGATCGCCTCGAACGGCCCGGATTTCTTGGGAATGCCGCGATCGAGAAACCGCGATATCATCAGGTTGAGCTGGCCGTGGCGGCGCAGCGCCACCGTCACCAGCTTGTTGGCCAGCGCGCGGTCGCGGCCGTCCTCGATCTCGGCTTGTGAAAAAGGGGCGAAATTCGCCCCCTTGAGTACCTGATCGAGCCGTTCGGCTGCGAGCAGCCTCAGCTTCAGTCCAGGCGGGTGTTTCTGTTTCTTCAACTGGCTCAGCCCCAGGGTCCGCGCGAGCTATTGCCATTCTCGCTCGAGCCTGTCGAGGGGACGCGCCATCCGCCGCCGGTATTGCGGGGGACAGTCCCGTCGGCCGCGGGCTGCGGCGCCGGCCGGCGGCCGGTGCGGTCGACCTGCATTTCGCCGGCGATGCGCTGCAGCTGGGCGATGCGGTTCTCGACATTCGGGTGGGTCGAGAACAGGTTGTCCATGCGCTGCCCATTGAGCGGGTTGAAGATATACATATGGGCCTGCGCCGGGTTGCGTTCAGCCGGAACGTTGACCGTGCGTTGCGCCAGCTGGCTGATCTTGTTGAGCGCCGAAGCGAGGGCCAGCGGGTCGCCGGAAATCTCGGCGCCATCCTTGTCGGCCTCGTATTCGCGCGTGCGGCTCACCGCCATCTGCACCAGGGCCGCGGCGATGGGCGCGACGATCACCGCGATCAGCACGCCGATCGGGCCGAGCGGGTTGTCGCGCGAATTGCCGCCGCCGAAGAACAGGCCGAACTGCGCCAGCATCGAGATGGCGCCGGCAATGGTGGCGGTCATCGTCATGGTCAGGGTGTCGCGGCTGCGGATATGGGCCAGCTCGTGCGCCACCACGGCTGCGACTTCGCGCGGCTCGAGATAGCGCAACAACCCGGCCGAGACGGCGACTGCCGCATTCTCAGGGTTGCGGCCGGTGGCGAAGGCGTTGGGCTGCTCGGTGTCGATGACATAGAGTTTCGGCATCGGGATGCCGGCGCGCTGCGAGAGCGCTTCGACCGTCCGGTAGAGGTCGGGCTGGGTGCGCGGGTCGACTTCGACGGCATTCTGCATGCGCAGCACCATCTTGTCGGAATTCCAATAGGCGAAGAGGTTGGTGAGCGCGGCAATGATGAAGGCGATCCACATGCCGCCGGTGCCGCCGACGAAGTAGCCGACCGCCATGAAGATGGTGGTGAGGACAGCGAGCAGGACCGAAGTGCGGAGGAAGTTGAGCATTGCCGTTAAGTCTTGTACCTCGTGAGCGTCTGAACTGAAAAGTACATGGGAAGGCGTGGGGTTCCCCACAAGGACCCTCGTTGAAACGGTAATCCGATGGACGAAACGCCACAAGCCAGGCCTCCCGTCAGCCCCGCGGCGCAGCGGGCCCTCGACGAAGCGGCGGCCCGCCGCGCCGAAATCGACGAGAAGGCCGCCGCCGGCAAACGCGAGAAAGGCGGCCGCGGCGGGCTCGATCCGGCCCGCTACGGCGACTGGGAAATCAAGGGCCTCACGGCGGACTTTTGAACTCGTCGCTTCGGCATGATATACGTCTTGGCGATGTATATCATGGAGTGGTCAAATGAAGGTCTCGAAATGGGGAAACAGCCTCGCGGTACGCATCCCAACGGACGTGGCCAGCAGACTCGGCCTGAAGGAGGGTGACGAGGTTGACCTTCAGCCCTCCGAAACCAACGGGATCGAACTGCTCCGCCTTGCCTCGCGCCGCGAACGCATCGAACGGCTGAGGGAGTTGATGAAAGGGCGGCTGCCGGCGGACTACCGGTTTGATCGCGAAGAAGCGAATGCCAGGCGTTAGCTTCCTCGACACCAACATCCTCGTCTACTTCGCAGTTCAGGACCCGGCGCGTTTTGGCCGGGCTGCCGAGATTGTGGAGGCAGGCGGGACGATCAGCGTTCAGGTGCTCAACGAGTTCGCGAACGTCGCTCGCTCGAAGATGCACATGGAGTGGGGCGAAATTTCCGAGGTGGAGGACTTGCTCTGCAGCCTGCTGCAGGTGCACCCGCTAACCGTGGAGACGCACCGACAGGCGCTGGCCCTCGCGGAGCGCCATGCTTTCCAAGTTTACGACGCGACGATCCTCGCATCGGCCCTCGAGGCTGCCTGCACCACCCTCTATGCCGAAGACATGCAGCACGGCCAGCTGATCGCTGGCCGGCTGCGGATCGTCAACCCGTTCGTCAGTTAGCTAGGCCGCCGGCACTGCCCCGCCACCGAAGAGGCCGATGACGATGCCCTGCACGACCAGCACCACCAGCAGGTGTCCGCCGTCGATCAGCGTCAGCTTCCAGGGCGCCCCCTGGTAGCGGTGGTTGAGGATCATCGTGGTGATGACGAAACCTACCCACATGTGGGCGCCAGCGAGGATGCCGTTCCACACCGTGACGCTGCCGAACAGGGCCTGGATGACCACGGCCATGAAATAGGCCATCACCAGTTCGGTGATGAAGCCGATGATGAAGGGCGCGGGTCCGGTGCCGAGTTGTTCGCGGGTCTTGCCGAGCGCGGCCATCCACTGCTTGCCCAGCGCGGTGTACCAGCCGGCGCCGACGGCGAAGCCGGCGATGGTGGCGACGATGACGGCCAGCCAGTTGACGTCGAAATGCATGATCTCTCCCCCCGAAAGCCGCGGCTGCGGCAGGGGGAGAGTAAGGCTATTTGCCCGCGTTGGGGAGGTCGGGCGAGGCGTCCAAACCGGTGTTTCAGCGGCTCAGAGGCCACCCATCTTGCAGATCAGCTTCCATTCCGCCTCGGTCACCGGGGAGACCGACAGGCGGGAGAGCTTCACCAGCGCCATATCGGCGAGCTCGGGGGTCTTCTTGATGGTCTCTAGCGTCACCGGCCTGGGCAGCTTCTTGACCGGCAGCACGTCGACGCACTCCCAGACGATCTTTCCATTCTCGTTCGGCTCGGCGGTGGAATCGGGGTGGGCCAGCGCCACCACCTTGATGATGCCGACGATCTCCTTGCCGATGTTGGAGTGGTAGAAGAACGCCTCGTCGCCGAGCTGCATCGCCTTCATGTTGTTGCGTGCGGTGTAGTTGCGCACGCCGTGCCACTCCTCGGGAACCCCGCGGTTCACCACGTCATCGTAGGAGTTAACGTTGGGCTCCGATTTCATCAGCCAGTAGGCCATGGTCAGCGTCCCGCGCTCTTGTTGATGGTCAGCGCCCAGCGGCTGATCTTGTAGCTCTCGAACACGCCCTGCTTGATGAACGGGTCCTGTTCGTAGAGGCTGGTCGCCGCGGCGAGGTCGGGGGCTTCGATGACCATGAAGCTGCCGGTGGCCTTGCCTTCCTCGGTCTGGAACGGGCCTGCGATCACCAGCTTGTCGCCCAGATTGTCGAGGTGCTTGAGGTGCTCGGGGCGGACCGCCATACGGTGCTCGAGGCCGTTGGGCTTGTCGGTGGCGATGATCGAGTAGAACGGCATCAGTCTTCTTCCCTCTTGAGCGGCCGCGACATGAGGCCGGCGACGATTTCGGTGATCGAGCTATTGCCCTCGATCAGCAGGTTTACCGCATCGATCAGCGGGGCGTCGATGCGCACTTGGTCGGCCAGCGCCTGGGCAACCGGCGCCGTCAGCACGCCCTCGGCGAGGTCGCTGCCGGCCGGCTCGCCGCGCCCGAGGCTGACGCCGTAGCGGTAGTTGCGCGATTGCGTGGAGGTGCAGCTGAGGGTCAGGTCGCCAAGCCCGGCAAGGCCGGTGAGGGTCGAGGCGCTGCCGCCCATACGGACCACGAGGCGCGTGAGCTCGGCAAAGGCGCGCGCCAGCAGCGCCGCGCGCGCCGAGGCGCCGAGGCCGGCGCCATCGACCGCGCCGCAGCCGACGGCGTAGACATTCTTCAGCGCGCCGGCCAGCTCCACGCCGAGCCGGTCGTCGGCGGCGTAGAGCCGGAAGGTCGGGCCGGCCAGCGCAGCGGCGACGGCCGAAGTCTGTTCCGGATCGTCGCCGGCGAGGGTGACGGCAGTCGGTCGGCCCGCGGCGACATCGGCGGCAAAGCTCGGGCCGCTCAGCACGTAGGGGATGGCAGTCGGCGAGACGTCGGCAAGCACCTCGCTTTGCCGCTTCAGGGTCCCATGCTCGAGCCCCTTGGCGGTCAGCACCACCGGCAGGTGCGCCAGCCCGGCGGCGATCGGTTGCAGCGCCGCACGGCTCGCCTGCGCCGGCACCGCCAGGATGACGAGTTCGGCGTCGGGCAGCGTGAGCGCCCCACTGATCCGTTCCGACAGCAGCTGGTGGCCGAGATGGGCGCTGTTGCGGTGATTGCGGTTGATGTCGTCGATGACGGCGGGATCGCGGCCGACCAGGGTGACGCTCCGCCCGGCAATGGCGGCGGCCTGCGCCAGCGCGGTGCCCCAGGCACCGGCGCCGACCACGGCGATCCGTTCAAGCGCCATGGCCGAGCCCCATATCGGCGCTGTCGAGCGGCCAGCGCGCCCTGGCGGAGACGTCGAGCGGGTCGGCAGCGCCGAGCGCCAGCCGCTCGGCCCCGGCCCAGGCCACCATGGCGCCGTTGTCGGTGCAGAGCGGGATCGGGGGAACGATCAGCGTGGCGCCGGCCTTGTCGGCGGCCTCGCGCAGCGCCGCGCCGATCGCCTTGTTGGCGGCAACTCCGCCCGCGACCACCAGTCGCTGCGGCTGGTCCGGGAGCTCGGCGGCGTAGCGCGCGAGGGCCGAGCGGGCGCGAACCGCGACGATCTCGGCCACGGTGCGCTGGAAGCTGGCGCAGATGTCGGCGACATCCTGGTCGGTCAGCGGCGCCTGCTGTTCGGCGGCAAGCCGCACCGCCGTCTTGAGGCCGGAGAACGAGAAATCCAGCCGATCTTCCTTGAGCAGCGGCCTTGGGAAGTTGAAGCGCCGTGGATCGCCCCTTGCCGACAGCTTCTCGACTTCCGGTCCGCCCGGACTGCCCAGCCCGAGGAGCTTCGCCACCTTGTCGAAGGCCTCGCCCAGCGCGTCGTCGATGGTGGTGCCCCAGCGCTCGTAGTCGCCCACGCCGCGCACCAGCACGAACTGGCTGTGCCCGCCCGAGACCAGCAGCATCAGGTAGGGAAAGGCGATGCCGTCGGTCAGCCGGGCGGTAAGCGCGTGCGCTTCCAGGTGGTTGACCGCGATCAGCGGCTTGCCCAACGCCGCGGCGATCGCCTTGGCGGTGGTGAGCCCGACCAGCACCCCGCCGATCAGCCCGGGCCCGGCCGTGGCGGCGACGGCATCGATCTCGCTGAGCTGCACTCCGGCGCTCCGGGCGGCGCGTTCGATGATGTGGTCGAGGTGGCTGACATGGGCGCGCGCCGCCAGTTCGGGCACCACGCCGCCATAGGGCGCATGCTCTTCGAGCTGGCTGCGCACGATGTTCGAAAGAATGGTCGCGCGGCCGTCGGCGCCACGCTCGACGATGGAGGCGGCGGTTTCGTCGCAGCTGGTTTCGATGCCGAGCACTCTCATCAAACTTGTCCGCACCCTCTCCAAGGGGTAAGCCCAGCCCGGCTTTGGCCTACAATAGGTATGAACTGAAATGCAATCGGCGCCGTTCCTCCGCATCGGAACCCGGGGCTCCATGCTGGCGCTGGCCCAGGCGCAGCTGACGCAGCGGCTGTTGGCCGAGGCGCACGGCGTACCGGCGGAGCGTATCGAGATCCGCGTCATCACCACCAGCGGTGACAGGCTTACCGATCGACCGCTGAGCGAAGCGGGCGGCAAGGGACTGTTCTCGCGCGAGATCGAGGCGGCGCTGGCCGCCGACGAGATCGACCTGGGCGTCCACTCCAGCAAGGACCTCGCCTCGTTCCTGCCCGACGGCATGGTGCTGGCGGCATTCCTCGAGCGCGAGGACGTGCGCGACGCATTCGTGTCGCTGAACTACGCCGACGTCGATGCCCTGCCCGAGGGGGCGAGGCTCGGCTCCTCCTCGATCCGGCGCGCCGCGCAGATGCTGCGGGTGCGGCCCGATCTCGAGGTGGTGCAGTTCCGCGGCAATGTCGACACGCGGCTCAACAAGCTCCAGGCCGGGGTGGCCGACGCGACGCTGCTGGCGGTGGCCGGGCTCAACCGGCTCGGCAAACAGGACAGGATCACCGCCTATCTCGACCCGCTCGAATTTCTGCCGGCACCGGCACAGGGCGCCATCGGCATCGAAATCCGGGAAGCCGACAGCCGCACCGCCGAACTGGTGGGGGTGCTGAACCATGGACCGACTTCCACCACCATCGCGGCCGAGCGGGCGCTGCTCGCCACTCTCGACGGTTCGTGTCGAACCCCGATCGGCGCGTTTACCGAATTGAATGGGGTTTGGTGCAGGTTGACCGCCGAGATCCTCAGTCCCGACGGTCGCGAGTTCTACCGCGATGCGGTTGAAGGCGCGGCTGCCGACGCCGCCAAACTCGGAACGCAACTGGGTGCGAGGTTGTTGGAGCAGGCAGGGCCGGAATTCCAGCGGCAGTTCAAAGGATAGACTCGACTTGAAAATGCTCGTGACCCGGCCGGACCCCGACGCGAGCGATACCGCCGCAAGGCTCGGTGCGCTCGGGATCGAGGGCGTGCCGTGTCCGTTGCTCAGGCACCAGACGCTGGAGGTGAGCCTGCCCGAGCCGAAGGGGTTTGCTGC
Organism: Devosia sp. A16; assembly: GCF_001402915.1. GTDB lineage: Bacteria > Pseudomonadota > Alphaproteobacteria > Rhizobiales > Devosiaceae > Devosia_A. Next base: position 2,007,009 of record NZ_CP012945.1, on the reverse strand, counting down.
CCTGGTGCTGACCAGCGCCAACGCGCTGCGGGCCCTCGATGAGCGCGGCGTCCTCGACCGCTATCGGTCACTCCCGGTCTATTCCGTCGGCAACCGCACCGCGGCGCTGGCGCGGGAGCTGGGCTTTGCGCAGGTGACCAGCGCCGATGGCGACTTTGCCGACCTGGTCGAACTGCTGGCGCACGCCCCGCTATCCGGTCCGATTTTCTATCCGGCGGCGCGCGACATGTCGGCGGACCTCGGAAAATCGCTGGCGCCGTTCGGGCGCATGGTGATCACCGCCGAGGTCTATGCGATGAACCCGGTAATGGAGCTGCCAAAAGGCGTCATCGATCGGCTCAACGCCGGCGAGATCGAAGCGGCCTTGTTCTATTCCAAGCGGACCGCACAGACCTTCGTGCGGCTGGTGGAACGCGGGTTGGAGCGGCAGGTGCGGACGCGGCTGGGCGTGCTTTGCCTGTCCGAGGCGGTTGCCGCGCCGCTGCTCGATGCCCATTTCGTGCGGGTCGGGCTCGCCGATCATCCCAGCGAGGAGGCAATGATGGGACTTGCCTTGTCGTTCGCCCGCGACCAAAACCCATGAAGACAAGCAAGGAAGTGCCGCATGGCTGAACGCAAGTCGGGGCCCGTCAAACCGCCGGTCATCGAGCTCACGGCGCGGGAAGCCGACAAGCCGGCCGCCGCGACGACTGCCGGCGGCAAGGCGGCCGAAGCTGCGGAAGCGGCAGCGGCGGAAACCCCCGCCGCGGCTGAAGAGCCGGTACGCCCAACGCCGCCGCCAAGACCGCAGGCGCGCCTCGCCATGCCATGGAGCGCCATCTCGATCGCTGCGGTGGCCGGTGGGCTGCTGGGGGCCGGCCTCGTCTATGGCCTCGGCAACTGGCTGCCATTGCCGAACCAGCGTCCGGTGATCGCCGACCCCGCCGCGCGTCTCGATGCCACCGACAGCAGCCTCAACGAGATCGAGACGCGGCTCGCCGCCATCGAAGAGCAGAGCAAGCGCACGCAGGTCAGCCTCGATGCGACCATTGCGCAGCTCGACGGCGGGCTGACCGAGGTGCGTGAGGCCATCGCCGCGGTGCCGGCGGCAGCCGCGCCGGTCGACCTGGCGCCGCTCGAAACCCAGTTGAAGGCGCTGGAGGACCGCGTGACGGCAATCGGCGCCGGCGCCTCGTCGGCCGATGCGGCAGCGCTGGCCCAGACCATCAGCAGCATCGAGGCCGGAATCGCCGAACTGCGTACCCAGGTGACGGCGCTCGACCAGCGGGTGGCGGCCACCGACAGCGCCATCAGCGGCCTCAAGGGTGATGTGTCAGCCACTCAGACCGCCATCTCGACGCAGAACCAGACCTTGGGAGCGGCCGAGATCGGTCCCGCCGTGCGGCTGCCGCTGGTGGTGTCCGGGCTCGAAACCGCCATCGCCAACGGCCGGCCGTTCGCCGCCGAGCTGACGAGCCTCAAGGCGTTGCTGCCCGACCTCGCCGTGCCCGGCCCAGTGGAGGCGGCAGCAGCGGAGGGCCTGCCGCGGCCCGACGCCGTGGTGGCGCAGTTCACCGCTGCGGTACCGAACGTGCTGGCCGGACGCGCCGCCGTCAGCACCGGCGACATGGGCGAAGACGCGCTCGAATGGATGAAGGGCCTCTTGGCCCTGCGGCCGGTAGGCGAGGTGGCGGGGGATACGCCCGAGGCGATCGTGTCGCGGCTCGAAGCCGCGGTCGGCCGGCACGACTTCAAGGCGGCGGCGGAACTGCTGGCGCAATTGCCGCCGGCCATGCAAGCCGGCGCCGGCTCTGTCGGAGCCGATATCACGAAGCTCGCGGCGGCCGAAGATTTCGTCACCACGCTGCGTAGCCGGGCGCTGGCGCCGACGGCGGAGGCGACGCCGTGATCCGTCTCGCCTACTGGCTGATCGTCAGCCTGCTGGTCACCGCCGGCATCGCCTGGCTGATCGGGCTGCCGGGGACGCTCACCATCGAGGTGCTCGATTTCCGCATGCAGCCGCGACTGGGCGTCGCCGCCTTTCTGGCGGTGGCCGGGGTGGTGCTGATCATCCTCCTCTGGGGCATCGTCAAACGCATCATCGCGGCGCCCTATTACATTGCGCGGCAATCGCGCGAGCGGCGCAAGGATGCCGGCTATATGGCGCTGTCGGATGGCTTCATCGCGCTGCAGGCCGGAGATGCCAACCGGGCGAGGCAGCTGGCGCGCGAGGCGCGCGGCAACCTGCCGCGCAATGCCGCGGCGCAACTGCTCGAAGCGCGGGCCGACCTGGCGCTCGGCGACATGCATTCGGCGCGCGAGCACTACCGGGCGCTGATCACCAACCGCAAGACTGCGCTCGCCGCGCTCTCCGGTCTCTACGACCAGGCGCGCCAGCAGGGCCGGCCCGACGCGGCGCTGACCTTCGCGCAGAAGGCCATCGACATTTCGCCGCAGGCACCATGGGCGCGCGAGGCGGTGTTCGACGATCTGACCCGCAATGGCCGCTGGGACGACGCCTACCGGATGATCGCCGACGAGCAGGCGGTGACGCGCGAGGAAAAGACCCGCAAGCGCCGTCGCCAGGCGGTGGTCGAGACGGCGCGGGCGCAACTCGCCGAGGGCACCGACCCGCATGCGGCGCTCGAACATGCACTGGCCGCCCTGAAGCTGGTGCCGGATTTCGTGCCGGCGGCGCTGATCGCGGCACGCATCTACTCCAACCGCAACGAAGCGCGGCGGGCGATGAGCCTGTTGCGCCGGGTGTGGCGGGCCACCTCGCATCCCGATGTCGCGACGCTGTTCGCCAACTCGGTGCCTGGCGTTTCCGCCGTCGATCGGCTGAAGCGCATCCGGGAGCTGATCGATACGCCGCCGCCCAACAAGGCCAGCGCCCTGGTGCTGGCGCGGGCCTCGATCGACGCGTTCGACTGGGTCGGGGCGCGGCAGGCGCTGGCCGGCTACTCCAACGCCAACCCTTCGCAGGCGGTCTGCCTGCTGATGGCGGAGATCGAGGAAGGCCAGTCCGGCGACAAGGGCAAGGCGCGCGACTGGCTCAACCGGGCGGTGCGGGCGCCGCGCGATCCGGTGTGGACCGCCGACGGCATCACCGCCGAGGAGTGGGAGCCGCTGTCGCCGGTCACCGGCAAGCTCGATGCCTTCGAGTGGCGGGTGCCGACCAGCGCCGTCGCCACCCGCACCAGCGCCAGCACCCCGGCGCTGCCCGAGGGCACTGCACCGGCGGCTCCGCCCGAGCCGGAAAAGCCGCAGGGCGGGCCGCTGGCGCTGCCCGAGGCCTAGGCTTGTTGGTGATCCCCTCAAGCGCACTTGCGCGTGACAGGCGTCGCTTGTATTAGACCCCGCACCGGCGCGTCCTGCGCGCCCGTAGCCGCATTAGCTCAGTCGGTAGAGCATCTCATTCGTAATGAGGGGGTCGCTGGTTCGAATCCGGCATGCGGCACCACCCCTTTTCCAGACATTAGGTCCATTAAGAAGATGGTGAGCGTTTCGGGGCGCCGGAGCGTGATGGGTATCTGGTTAGTCGGTGCAGATGCTCGCTGCTGGCGACATCGCCTTGAGCACCTTTGACACAAGCGGCTTGCCGTCCCGGTTGCCAATCGAGTTTATCCCTAGTCGGACACTGCGTTGGATCGGTCCCTTTATCGCGGGTGGTGCCGAAACTGCGCCTGCAAGGCACGCAGAGCATCGAAGGTGTTTATGCACGGCACCTTCCGTCCTACACAGAGGTTGGGGATCGGCACCCGTTTCACGGCATCAGGCGCCGCGACTTCGTGAGTGACGATAGTCGCCTTTAGAACCTTCGCTTTTGCGATGAGCCACGGATCAGCTCCGCTCAGAAATTTCTCGATCGCCGGCCGTCGATAGTTTGATCCGTCGAGCTCGATTGCGATCTCGGCGTACGCTTCCTGCGTGGCCTTGTCGTCGACTGGCAACACCCACGGGTCGTTCTGTCGTTGCTTCATCCATGCGGCGAGCGGATCATCTTTTCCGATCAACTCGTCTCGAACAGGTGCCACTGTCGCGACGTTCGGCCCGATGACCGTGTCCATCCAGTCCCAGAATGCAGGCACGATATCGAACGCATAGTAGCGGTTCTGAGCCTCGATGAAGACGTTGCTATCGAGGAGGTACACCACTTAGGACGCGAGCCTCTCGTGCATCTCCCGGATCTTGCCCGGCTGGATTCCCAAGAGCGAACTCGCTTCTCGGAGTAGAAGCGTTCCTCGCATGGCTTCGGCGACGACGGATTTTGTGAAGCGTCTGCCGTTGCGGACGGGGAGAGTTTTGTAGAAATCACCTCCGCTATCGCGGTTGACGTCCTGCCATCGACGTTGCTCTGCGGCGAAGAACTGGGCGTAGTCGTCACCGGCGACGAATCCGAGATCGAAAGCTCTGCGTGCGACAACGACACGGCTGACCTTGAACCTTTGAGATAAGTGATCGACTTGTGCCAACAGGCCTATGTCGGCTCGCCAAGTCTGCCGCAATTCGGCCGCGGGTACCAGAAACTCCGCAGCGACGGCATTGCAATGTCGTTCAATTGCCCGATGTGCACCGTAGTCCTCTGCCTGAAGCTGTACATTAGAGATACCGGTACTTCCGAGCCAGATGTGCGCTAGTTCATGGACGAACGTGAAGATCTGCGCTGCCTTGGAATCCTGGCCGTTGATAAGGACCAGAGGGCTTAGTTTATCAGCAATTGCTAGGCCACGAAATGTACGAACAGCGAGAGGACGGTGAGTGTTATTTCCGACGATGCCCGTCCTCATAACCCATATGCCGGCATCTTCTGCGGCCTGCATAAGGGCCTGAAGATAGCCCTCAAAGTTGCCGGTGCGAGGACGCCCCTCCTTACCGAGCAGGGTGGTTTGGATATCCTGAGCAATCGTCACAGGGGGAGTGGCAATGTCACAGCTACCGACGAAGGGAAGCGGTTCCGTATCGTTCTGCTCAAGAAAATCCCTGAACCAGTCCTGTTTGAAGAGGATGTCGGTCAGCAGGCTGCGCAGATTGAGATCGATCGGTTTGGGCTCGCCTCCTACCGTGCGCAGGTCTGGAATGGGAATTTCATCCGCTGGTGGCTTTTGCAGGTACAGATAGCCGAACGGCACTGCCAAGATGGTGGCCGCCTTCTGCGCCTGGACGAAAGTCGGCCGATCTTTGCCAGAAAGCCAACTGTCGACCTGCTCAGGCTGAACATTCAACTTGGTTGCGAGACCACCGGCAGACACGTCTGCTCGATCCAACGCCCAACCCAGCATAGCTGCGTTGACCAGCGCTTTCGCCATGTTAGCCCCGTCACCGTCTCCAGTATGACTAAAACATACGCCGGGGCGGTTAGGAAGTTGCAAATCTCACGTGGATTCGCATGTCCCTGAGGGCTGTGATCAGCGGTTGCCTGTAGCGGGCGCCCAGCCCGACCTGGAACGGGGATTCAGATCGCGTGGCCGCGTACGCTATGGCGGATCATTGCGGCTTGCCTCCTGCTGCCGCGCGGGCGACAAGACCCGACCACGGAGACTCCCCCGATGCAGGCCAGCAGCGAGATTGCCAAACTGAAGCGCGAGATTGCGACGCTGCGCGATATAGTGGGACAGAGCCGGCCCGGCAGCAAGAACGCGATGAGCATCGCCGAGCGGCGGACGCTCAAGTCCGAGATCGATCGCTGCATCCTTGAGCTCGACGAACTGCGCGGCAAGCTCGCGCAGTAGGACCGCCTGCCGAGAACCCGGCGCCGCTGGAGCGCTACTTGTCCTCGACTTCGGTGTCGGGGCGGTCGGTGCCTTCCGAGACTTCCTGGTGCCAGACGCCGCGGGCGTCTTCGTATTCGATGCCGTCGGTGGTGCCGGCGACCCGCTGGCGCCGTGCCGCGGCTTCTGCGGCCTCATGGGCCTGCGCGTGGGTGCGGAAGGTTTCCGACAGGACATCGCCGACCTTATAGGCCCAGCCCCCGTCGTGCTGGACGACCTCGTACTTCACTGTGCTCACGGCGGCACTCCTCAAGATGCTTTGGCAATGTCGGTTGCGCACTCTATCGTAACGGCCGGGTCGCCGCCTACTGCCTCAATATCCTCGGGTTCGCGCGGGAATGAGGAACGCACCGAACCTGCCTTCGTTGCAGGTTCCATGTTCGTCGTGACGAGCTCGCAAGCGAAAGGACCAGATCAGTGACTGCCTACCTGTTCGTGCTGCATGTGGCGGGGGCCGTGGCGCTGATGCTGTGGGCCGTGCACATGGTCCATACCGGGGCCGAACGGGGCTGGCGGCCGGAGATCACCGGTTTGCTGAGGGCAACGGACGGGCCGGTGCGCAGCGCCCTGGTCGGCGCCGGACTCGGGCTGGTGCTGCAGAGCTCGACCGCCGCGGGGATGCTCGCCGCTGCCTTCGCGTCGCGCGGCATGTTTGCGCTGTCGACCGGCCTCGCCATCGTACTCGGCGCCAATTTCGGCTCGGCCCTGGTGGTGCTGATCCTCAGCCTCGATCCGAGCCTCGTGCCGCCGCTGCTGCTGCTGGCCGGCGGCCTGCTGTTCTTCAAGGGGAAAGCCCGGCGGGTGCGGCAGAGCGGTCGGGCGCTGGTCGGGGTGGGGTTGATCTTCGTGTCGCTGCAACTGCTTGGCGAGGCGACGGCGCCGCTGCGCGACAGCGCGGTGCTGCCGGCAGTGGTGGCCTATCTCGGGCACGAGCCGCTGACGGCGCTGCTGGCGGGGGCGGCGATCGCCTGGCTGTTCCATTCGTCGGTCGCCACCATCCTGCTGCTGGTGGTGCTGGCGCAGCACGGCCTGCTGTCGTTCGAGGCGGCGGCGCCGCTGCTGCTCGGCGCCAATATCGGTACGGCGATCGGGCCGTTCGTACTGACCCGCAACAGCGGCATCGAAGCCAAGCGGCTGATGGCGGGGAACCTGCTCACCCGCATCGTCGGCGCGGTGCTGGCGCTGGCAGCGCTGTTGCTGGGCGGCGCGGCGCTGGCGGCGGGCTTTACGCCGGTGCAGCAGCTGGTCGGGTTGCACCTGGTGTTCAACCTGGCGCTGCTGGTTTGCGGCCTGCCGCTCAGCGGCGCGATGGCGCGATTGATGGAGCGGCTGATCCGCGCTCCGGCGGCGAGCGATCCGGTTGCCGCCATCGGCGTGCCGCCCAGCTGCCTCGACGAGGCGGCGGTGGACGATCCCGGCATGGCATTGGCCTCGACCACGCGCGAGCTGCTGCGCATGGCCGAGATCGTCGCGCGCATGTTCGAGCCGGTGATGGAGATCTACAAGGCCGGCGACGAAGAGAAGATTCGCCAGGCTCGGCTGATGGAGGCGGCAATCGACCAGGCGCAGAGCGACATCAAGCTCTACCTGGCGCGGGTGTCGTTCGGCGGCGACAGCGACAGCGCCCGGCGCGGGCAGGACCTCGCGGCAATCGCGGTGAACCTCGAATATGTCGGCGACGCCATCACCAAGACCCTGCTGCGCCTCGCCGAGGTGCGGCGCGAGCAACGGCTGGCGTTCTCGCCCACCGGCTGGCGCGAGCTGGCGGAACTGCACGCCCAGGTGGTCGAGAACATGCAGCTGGCCCGCAACGTGCTCGTCACCCGCGACCTCAAGCAGGCCCGCCAGCTGGTCGTGGAGAAGACCCGGATGCGCGAAGCGGTGGCGGCGAGCCAGCGCCAGCACCTGCAGCGGCTGAAGGACGGCACCGAGGCGAGCCTCGCCACTTCCAACCTCCACCTCGAGACGCTGCGCGCCATGAAGACCATCAACTCGCTGATGGCCTCGATCGGCTACCTCGTGCTGGAAGAAGCGGGTGAGGTGCTGGACCACCGGCTGAAGCCGGCCGGGTAGAAGGCATCCGGGCAGCGGCGGGCGGCTCAGCTCTGGGCCTGCGGGCCGGGCCCGCGCCGGTAGACCCTGAGCTCGATCACTTCCGGGACGTGCCACTCGAGCGACAGCATGACCGGGCGACCCGACGCGTCGTGGTCGACCTGGCGCAAGTGCTGCAGCGGCGTGCCGACGGCCACGCCGAGCAGGTCGCTCAGTTCGGCGTCGGCGATGACGGGCGCCAGCGCGGCGCGGGCATGGTCGACGGTATGGCCGCGATCGGCCAGCAGCTTATAAAGCGACGTGCCGAATGCCTCGAGGTCGCGGTCCGCATCGGCAACATCGGTGGGCAGGCTGTCGACGGAATAGATCGCCGGCCGGCCGTCGGCGCTGCGGACCCGGCGCACCACCACGACGTCCGCGCCGGCGGGAAGGTCGAGTGCCGTGGCGACGGTCTCGTCCGCCGGCTTCCGGAAGGCGTCGAGCACCTGTCGGGTGACCACCACCCCGGTGCTCTCCAGATATTCGGTGTAGCTGAAATTGGTATCGAGCGAGTTGCGCAGCCGAGGCCCCTGGGTGACGTAGGTCCCCGAGCCCTGCCGGCGGACGACATAGCCGTCCTCGATCAGGCCGCGCACCGCTTCGCGCAGGGTGATGCGGCTCACCGCGAAGCGGGCACAGAGCGCATCCTCGTTGGGCAGCTTCGAGCCGGGCGGGAACTCTCCCTCGATGATGGCGCGTCTGAGACCGGAGCGGACGACATCGGGCAGGAGCGGGCGCGTTCGGGGCTGCAGCATGAAGGTCTCGGGACGGCAATGACGTGCGGTCGAGGTTAGAGTGCTTTTGCGAAAAGGTGCAGAGTTTTCCGGCGCGGGCGGGCCGGCGGCTCTGCGGCGGTTTTGCAGCAGGGTGGAGTTGCCGTTGCGGCCGGGGGCCTGAATCCGGCATGGTGTCAGGAGAAGGCCGGGCAGGAGCGGGTGATGAGTTACGATGCGCTGGTGTGGCTGCTGGTCGGGTTGGGCGTCGGTGTGGCCGGCAGCATGATGCTGCTGCTCGGCTATGTCACGCTGGAGCACCGGCGGCTTGGTCGCCGTTTGCGGCGCGGCACGACGGCAGCGGTCGTGGCGCCAGCGGTCTCGACGACAATCGCAAAGCCCGCGGCCGCAAAGCGGCCCGTGTCGGCGGGGCTGAGCAGGCCGGTGTCCCCGAAGCCGGTGGAGCGCAAATCGGTGGAGCCCAAAGCGTCGGGGGCCGAGCCGAGGACGCCGGTGGCCGCCAGCCCGATGCCGCCGAAGGCCGAAGCCACGATCGTATCGAAGCCGGAGCCCAAAGCTGGGGCCGAGGGCGGGGCCGAACCCGACGCCAAGTCCGGGCCGGCCCGGCCAGCGCTCAGCCTCGTTTCCTCGGCGCCGCCCAAGCCGGTCATCGCTTCCGATGCGGCGCCGCCGGCGCCTCAGCTATCGACGCCCACGCCAATTACGCCCAGGCCGTTGCAAAGCGTCGAAGCGATGTTCGCCGAAGCCTTCGCCAACGATCGGCTGCCCGTCTCGCCCGAGTCGCGAGACGAGGCCAAGCCGCCCAAACCCTAGCGGTTGCGAAACACCGCCAGCGTGAGCGCGCCCACGGCGAGCAGCAGGCCGCCCAGCAGGCGGCTGTCCGCGGTGGTGATGCGGATATAGGGCACCCAATGGCGATAGAACGGAAACAGAAGAACCAGTGCCGCGAGCAGGATCGCCGCGAGGCCAATGGACCGCATCTTGCCCCTCCGCTGAGCTGGCGGAAACACATCGAACAGCAGCCGGTGACGCTTATATTCCGGTCCCAGCATTATCCGCCGGAATCGTTAACGAGCCTGTTGCGGGCTGTGGCGGCGCCTGCCGCTCCGCCGCCGATCACCGGAATCTGAACCAGGACCCAGGCAACCCGATCCGGGGGAGGGGCGTTTCTTATCCAAGGCACGGGGACCGTTCCTGTGCGGCCAAGGAGACGTCATCATGCACAAGGCGGAACTGGATCGCCTGCTGGAAAAGACCGTCGCCGATGCGCTCGGCGTCGCCATGCCGATGCACCGTCGGGCTCGGCCGAGCGCCCCGAGGCAACATGCAAAGTTGTCGCGCCGCCACAGTCAGGTGCGGGAGCAGCGTGGGGCGCGGGAACTGCATCCGGCTTGATTGGACTTTCCCCGCGCCTCGTCTAGATTCGGCCCCGCTTTGAGGGGGAGTCGCGACTATGGAAGGGGTGCCGGCGGCGGAGATCGCGCGACTGCGCGCGCTCGTCATCGGAACGTTGCCGCAGTTCGCGGGCGGCAATTTCGTGACCCTCACCGATGGCTGGGACAGCGTCGCACTGGAGTGTGACGGCTGGATTTTCAAGTTCGCTCGAAATCCCGAGGCCGAGGCCCGGCTGCGACGGGAAGTGGCGCTGCTGGCCTTCCTCAAGCCGCGGGTCACCATGCCACTGCCGCAGATGGTGCTGCACGAAGGCCCGGTGCCGTTCTCGCAGCATTTGAAGCTGCCTGGCGCTTCGCTGGAAAGGCCGCAATACCTGGCGCTCGACGAAGGTCGGCGCAATGCGCTCGCCACCCGCATGGCGCAGCTCTATGCCGAGCTGCATGCCCTGCAGCTCAGCCGCATGCAGGCGGTGGGCGCCATCGGGGTCGATCCCTGGATGAGCCCGGATGAGATCATAATGCGCGCCGAGCCCAAACTGCCGCGCGGCTACAAGGGCTTCATGAAGCGGACCATGGCGGCCTACCGCAAGCTCACCATCACCGGCGACGAGCTCGTCTACGGCTATTTCGACGGGCATGGCTGGAACATGGCCTTCGACCATGAGACCGGCATGCTCAACGGCGTGTTCGACTTCGCCGATTCGGGCTTCGGCTCGCGCCATCGTGACCTCAGTTATTCCAACTGGATCTCGGCCGACCTGACGCTGAGGATCATCGATCGGTACGAGGAACTGGCCCGGGTCCAGGTCAACCGCGAGCGGGTCATGCTCTATTCGTCGGCGCTGCGGCTGGCCGAGCTGGCGGAGGAATTCCTCTCCGACGAGCGCGCCGTGGCCAATGTCGTCGACTGGGTGGCGGAGCTGAAACAACTCGGCATCGGCGCCTGAGCCGAAGGCGTGGCCGGCTGCCGTTTCGGCGCAGCCCAGTGCGCCGTCACGTGGCCAGCCTAACCGAGCCTGCCACGGTTTCAGAAAAGCTTTTCCCAACGACTTGCGAAGCGACGGCAAACGTGCGACGAAAGTGCAAGAAAAGCTTTTCCCAGATCGCGAGCCTGCCAGTCGAGGCCGGCCGTCAGGTGAAGTGGAAAAGCTTTTCCTTGCCGCTACCGGGAGGAACCTCGTCATTGCGAGGCCGGACGGGCGGCACGGCAAAAAGGGAGGAAACCTGATGAGAATGCCAAGCTCTTGGCGTGCGGCGCTCGCCGCTGCCGCCATGTCGGTCGTTGTTGTCGTTCCGGGCACGGCCTTTGCGGAAACGTTGAGCCTGTGGGCGCGCGCCTCGAGCTCGAATGCAGCGCAGCACATGATCGACCTGTGGAACGCCAGCCACGACGACAAGATCGAGCTGACCACCATCCCCGACAACCAGATGGTGACCAAGCTGGCGACCAGCGTGCAGGCCGGCGACGTGCCGGACCTGATCTCGTTCGACCTGATCTTTATGCCCGATTTCATGAAGGCCGGATTCCTGACCGATCTCACCGCGACGCTGAGCACCGATCCGAACCAGGCCAAAGTGGCCAAGGCGTTCCGCGACCTCGCCACCTATGACGGCAAGCTCTATGGCACCGGCTTCACGCCCGATGTGTCGATCCTCGTCTACAACAAGGACCTGTTCAAGAAAGCGGGGCTCGATCCGGAAAGCCCGCCCAAGACCATCGCGCAGTTGCAGGAATACGCCACCAAGATCAAGCAAGCGGTGCCCGATGCCTATGGCTACTACTTCTCCGGGTCGTGCGGCGGCTGCAACATCTTCACCCAGGCGCCGATGATGTGGGGCTCGGGCGCGACGCTGCTGCCGACCTCGGGCGATGCTCCTGCCATGGAGGGTCCCGGCGTCAAGGAAGTGCTGACCATGCTCAAGCAGATGTGGGACGCCAAGGTCATTCCCGAGTCGGCCGAAGCCGATACGGGGGCCAACTTCATGGCGACGTTCGAAACCGGCACCATCGGCATGCAGGGCTCGGGCGGTTTTGCCATCTCGCTGCTCAAGGCCAACCATCCGGACATGGATTTCGGTATCGCGCCGCTGCCCGGCCTCGCCGAGGGCCAGGCGTCCAGCTTCGTCGGCGGTGACGTGATCGCCATCCCCACCGGAGCCAAGCACGCCGAACTCGCCACCCAGTTCATTCAGTGGCAACTCACCGACGAGGCGCAGCTCGAAGGCCTCGCCAAGAACCTGATCCTGCCTTCGCGGTCGGATCTGGCCGACAACAAGTACTTCCAGGAAGAGCCGCGCTACATCACCACGGCGCAGGCGGTGGGCATCGGGCAGACACCTTATGCCTTCCACTTCAACGACATGGTCAATGCCGACCAGTCGCCGTGGCTCACCATGCTGCAGACGGCGATCTTCGATGGCGACATCGACGGCGCCATCGAGGGGGCGCGCGAAGCGATGCGCGCCATTGCGGCCGAGTAACCGCCGGGGGCTCGCGGCAGTACGCCGCGAGCCCTTCCATCGCGATTGCGGACAGAGGAGAGCAAGCGTGGTGCGGGCGCTTCGCAATAATGTCGGCTTCCTGTACGTGCTGCCGGCGCTGGCCTTCGTGGGCTTCTTCGTGCTGTGGCCGTTGCTGCAACTGGGCTATCTGTCGCTGACCGATACCTCGCTGCTTGGCGGTGGCCAGTTCATCGGTCTCGAGAACTACATCAAGGCGTTCGAAGACAAGAAATTCTGGCAGGCGCTGGGCTTTACCGCCCGCTACACGGTGTTCATCACGCCGCTGCTGATGGGGCTGGGCTTCGCGCTGGCGCTGCTGACCTCGCCGAACCGGCGGCTGCAGCAGATCACCCGCGGCATCATCTTCCTGCCGGTGGTGATCGGCATCGGCTCGTCGAGCCTGCTCTGGTTCTGGCTGTTCGATCAGCAGGTCGGGCTGTTCAACAAGTTCCTCGTCGATATCGGCCTGTTGGCCGAGCCGGCGGTCTGGTTCACCAAGGCCGATATGGGGCTGCTGGCGGTCACCATCTCGATCACCTGGAAGGTGATCGGCTTCGGCATGCTGCTGTTCGTGGCCGGCATCCAGTCGATCAACGGCGAGATCGGCGAAGCGGCGCTGATCGATGGCGGCAATTACTGGCAGCGCGTCTGGTACATCATCCTGCCGCTGAGCCTGAGGGTGATCCTGCTCACCACGCTGATCTCGGTGATCGGCTCGATGCTGGCCTTCGACCAGTTCTACATCATGACTGGTGGTAATCCGCGCGGCCAGACCTTCACCGCGGTGTACTCGATCTACCAGTCGAGCTTCATCAGCTTCAAGCTCGGGTACGGCGCGGCGCTGTCGATCATCCTCACCGCGATCATCCTGGTGTTCTCCAGCCTGCAGGTGATCCTGTCGAACCGGAGTCCCTCGCAATGACCGCGATCGCCGAAGCCAGCACGCGGTCGCGCGTCGCCGAACACGTGTCGCGCGCAGCGGGGGAAAGCCGCCCGGTCCGCTACATCATCGCCGCCGTCTGCATCGGCGTATCGACCATCATGCTGGCGCCGCTGGTGCTGAGCTTTCTCGCCTCGATCAAGGCGCCTGACGAGGCGCGCGCCTCGCCGCCGAGCTACCTGCCGCACAGCTTCAGCCTCGAAAGCTATGCCAAGGTGTTCGAGTACCAGGCGGGGCTGTGGACCTACCTCTCCAACTCGCTGCTGGTGGCGGCTCTGACCATCGTCATCTGCCTGGGGCTCGCGGTGCCGGCCGGCTACGGGCTGGCGCGCTTCAGGATGCGCTTCAAGGAACTGTGGTTCATCCTGCTGCTGGCGCCGCTGATGATCCCCTACCAGGCGTTGCTGATCCCGCTCTATCTCAACTTCTCCAAGGTGGGGCTGGCCAACAGCCACCTCGGGCTCGCCATGGTGCACGCCATCCTGCAACTGCCGTTCTCGATCTACCTGATGCGGAACAGCTTCGAGTCGATCCCCAGGGAGCTTGAGGAGGCCGCCAAGGTCGATGGCAGTTCGTCGTGGCAGACACTGCGCTCCATCTTCCTGCCGCTGGCTGTGCCGGGCATCGTCACGGTGGCGCTGTTCGCCTTCATCGCCAGCTGGAACGAGTTCCTCTCGGCGCTGATCTTCATGAACAAGGAGACCAGTTTCACCGTGCCGATCATGCTCGTCAGCGTGCGCACCGGGCGGCTCGGCTCGATCGACTGGGGGGCGTTGCAGGCCGGGGTGATCCTCTCGATATTGCCGTGTGTGCTGATCTACCTGCTCTTGCAGAAGTACTACGTCGCAGGCTTCCTCAACGGAGCCGTGAAGTAGGACAACGAGATGAACGACGAACGCTCCAGCACCGAGAAGACCGGACGGCACAGCCCCACCATCCGCGACGTCGCGCGGATCGCCGGCGTGTCGATCGGCACCGCGTCCAAGGCGTTGAACGCCAACGGCCGGCTGCGGCAGGAGACGCGCGACAAGGTCACAAGGGTGGCGCGCGAGATCGGCTACCGCCCCAACGATATGGCGCAGAGCCTGCATCGCACGCGCTCGATGACGGTGGGGGTGCTCTCCACCGACTCGTTCGGCCGTTTCACCCTGCCGATCTTCCAGGCGCTGGAGGAGCAGTTCGCCGATCGGGGCATCGCAATCTTCATGTGCAATGCCACGGACGATCCGGAACGCGAGCGGCAGCATCTCGACCAGTTGCTGGGCAAGCGCATCGATGGGCTGGTGGTCACCGCCCGCCGCGCCGACAAACGGCCGCCGGTCGGGCCGTTGCCGCCCGGTCTGCCGGTGATCTACGTCTACTCGCAGCCCGATGACGGCAGCGCGCTATCGCTGGTCTCGGATGAGGTGGGCGGTGCGCGGCTCGCGGTGACCCATCTCAGGGAGATCGGCTGTACGCGCATCGCGCACATCACCGGTCCCGAGCATTTCGAGGCGGTGCTGGAGCGCAGGCGCGGGTTCCGCGAGGCGCTGGCGCTCGAAAAGCTCACCGAGCATCCGGGCTTCTATCTCAGCGGCAAATGGTCGGAGCAGTGGGGCCGCGAGGCGGTCGCCAAGCTGTTCGACGGGGTGCCGGCCGACCAGCAGCCGGACGGCCTGTTCTGCGGCAACGACCAGATCGCGCGCGGCGCCGCCGAGGCGCTGCGCGACCGCGGCATCGACGTGCCGGGGCAGGTCGCGATCGTCGGCTTCGACAACTGGAACGTCATGACCGACGCCGCGCGGCCGCCGCTCACCAGCATCGACATGAATCTTGCCGCGCTCGGCCAGGAGGCCGGTCGGCTGCTCGTCGACATGATCGGCGGCGACAGCATCGGCGGCATTCGCCGCCTGCCCTGCACGCTGGTCGTCAGGCAATCCACGCAGAGATAACAGCCCGCCGCTTGCTCAGCGGCGCGGCGAGGAGGAGACCTACAGTGAGCCAGTATCACCCGGTGCGTTTTGTCGATGTCCGTCTCGAAGGAGACTTCTGGAAGGAACGGCTCGACACCGTGCTCGCCCGCACCATTCCCAGCCAGCACAAGAAGCTGGGCGAGTATGGGCTGCTCGAGTCGCTGAAGCTGCCCAACCCGCCGCCGCCGCTGCGCTTTCCGCGCCATGCCAACGGCTTCACCGTGCAGGTGTTCTGGGATTCCGACATCGGCAAGTGGATCGAGGCCGCCGCCTATGCGCTGAGCCACAAGCGCGACCCGGATATCGAGGCCAAGATCGAAGCGATCGTCGACGACTTCGAGCGGGCACAGGCGCCTGACGGTTATCTCAACTGCTGGTACCTGGGCCGGGAGCCGGAAAAGCGCTGGTCGAACCTCAGGGACAACCACGAGCTCTACAATGCCGGGCACATGCTCGAAGGCGCCATCGCCTATTACGAGACGACCGGCCGGCGGCGCTGGCTCGACATCATGGAGCGCTATGTCGAGCATATCCGGCAGACCTTCGGTACCGGGCCGGGGCAGAAGCGCGGCTATTGCGGGCACCAGGAGATCGAGATCGCGCTGATCAAGCTCTACCACCTGACCAAGGAGAAAAAGCACCTCGACCTCGCCGCCTATTTCATCAACGAGCGCGGCACCCCAAATCCGCACTATTTCGACGTCGAGCGCGAGGAGCGCGAGAAGAAGGGCTGGGAATACCAGCGCTACGTGCAGGGCAACTACGAGTACTCGCAATCGCACAAGCCGGTGCGGGCGCAGGACAAGGTGGTCGGGCACGCGGTGCGCGCCATGTACATGTACACCGCCATGGCGGATCTCGCGGTCGAGCTCAACGATGCCGGCCTCAAGGCGGCGTGCGAGACGTTGTGGAACGACGTGATGGACACCAAGATGTACATCACCGCCGGCCTCGGCCCTTCGGCGCACAACGAGGGCTTCACCTTCGATTTCGACCTGCCCAACCAGACCGCCTATGCCGAGACCTGCGCCTCGGTGGCGTTGATCTTCTGGGCGCAGCGCATGCTGCACCTCGATCTCGACGGCAAGTATGCCGACGTGCTGGAGACGGCACTGTTCAACGGCGCGCTGGCCGGCCTCAGTCGCGACGGCGAGCATTATTTCTACATGAACCCGCTGGAGAGCAACGGCACGCCGAGCCGCTGGGACTGGCACACCTGCCCGTGCTGCACGATGAATGTCAGCCGGTTGGTCGCCTCGGTCGGCGGCTACTTCGTCTCCACCGCGCCCGACGGCATCGCCTTCCACCTCTATGGCGGCATTTCGACCAGGCTCGATGTTGGCGGCACGGAAGTGGCGGTGCGCGAGGTTTCGAACTATCCATGGTCGGGCGACATCGCCATCGAGATCGACCCGGGGGTCGAAACGGTGTTCGATGTCAAGCTGCGCATCCCCGGCTGGTGCAGGGGGGCGACGGCCAAGGTCAATGGCGAGGCGGTGCAGCTCAGCCCGGTGAACGGCTACGCCACCATCCGCCGCAGCTGGAAGCAGGGCGACAGGATCAGCCTCGAGCTGCCGATGCCGGTGGAACGCGTCTACGCCAATCCGCACGTGGTGATGGATGTCGGGCGGGTGGCGCTGACCCGCGGCCCCTTGGTCTACTGCCTCGAGGAGGCCGACAATCCGGGCGGCACGGTGCAGCGTTTCAAGCTGCCGCGCCAGAGCGACATCGCCGTCAGGCAGTCGAACCTGTTCGACGGCATCATCCAGCTGACCGCTGGGGGCAAGGCGGTGGACGAGGCCGAGTTCAAGCCGCTCTACCGCACCAGCCCGCCCAAGGAAGCCCCGGCGACGCTAACCGCGCTGCCCTATTACCTATGGGCCAATCGCGGGCAGGGCTCGATGGTGGTGTGGATTCCGGAGGCGTAAGGGCGCGGGGGCTAACTGAAGCGGACGGCCCCCTCCCATCCTCCCCCATGAAGGGGAAGGTGCCTGCCGGTTCACTTGGCACGATCTGGGACAGAGCCTCGACTCTTCACCTCCCCCTTTATGGGGGAGGCCGGGAGGGGGCCGTCTCCATCAGTCAGGAAAAGGCCAACTACTCCGCCGCCTGGCCGCCGAACTGCGATTCCAGCAGCGCCCGCTCATAGGCCAGCCGGGAGCTGGCGCGTTGCGGGACCTCGAAATGTTCGTCCATGGCGCGGGCGAACAGCTTTTCGCGCTCTTCCTCGGTCGACATGAAGAACGGATAGCGCCTCAGCGTCGCCGGCAGCTTGACGTTGACATAGGCGCCGTAAAGGGCGACCGGAAAGGCGAGGCCCGGATAGACCCGGACATCCGACATCTCCTCGGAGCCGAAAACCCGGCGGTAGAACGCCGTGTGTTCGGGGCGCACCAGGGCGAGGCAGGCATCGGCCTTGAAGAACAGCGACGCCATCACCGCGATCCTGAGCGTCAGGAACGGCAACGCCGGGT
The DNA here is from genome assembly GCF_001402915.1 of Devosia sp. A16. Taxonomy (GTDB): domain Bacteria; phylum Pseudomonadota; class Alphaproteobacteria; order Rhizobiales; family Devosiaceae; genus Devosia_A. The sequence goes on along the minus strand of NZ_CP012945.1, from coordinate 1,989,172 downwards.
AGGCGAGCGAAGCTTCGTAGTCGGCAGTAAAGCGCGACGGATCGATGAAAGTCTCGCCTCGTGCGAGCAGCGGATCCAGCACGTCCGGGCAGCTTTTCATCGACGGGCCGAAAGGATGTTTGGCACTTACGTGATGCAGCCGAATAGAGCTGACCAGTTCGCCATCGATGTGAACACCGAAACTCATGCCGTTCGGCGCCGTATCGAGATCGTCGACAACTATACCCGCGTCGTTGAACGGCACGGATTCTTCGCGACGATAAGCTTCGTAGCGCAACCGATAGATCGGGTTGTCGGTGACGTCCATGCGTACACGGGAGTATTCGACGCGGTCGAGTATCTCCATGAGCGTGCCGGCGAAGCGAGACACCGGAGCAGCTGACGTCGCTGCCGAACCTTCCACGTCCGAACGCATAGGGAACTCCGCAACTTTCGAGAGGAGTTTAACCTTTCATTAGCCATAATAAAATTGCGAAATGTGCACGGGCCCCGCGACTCTTACGCATAAGCCCTGATCGGGCTTGCGGCAGCTCAGAATCACGCTGATTCCAGAAAGCGTTAGGTGTCTTAACCACGTTTGCGGTTTGTCGCCTCGACCGCTACGACCGGCTCGAGGGTGGCGCGAGCCGCCATTCTGGCGATCAGCTCGGCGACTTCGCGGCGCGGCAGCGGCACGCCGAACAGGTAGCCCTGGATCTGGTCGACCTTGGAGTGCTCGGCAATCAGGTTAAGCTGCTCCTCGGTCTCGACGCCTTCGGCGGTGACGGTCAGGTTGATGTCCTTGCCGAGTTGGGCGACGTTGGACAACAGCTTCAGCGAGCGCGGGTTCTCGGCAATGTCCATGACGAAGCTGCGGTCGATCTTCAGCTTGGTGAAGGGCAGGGCCTGCAGGTAGCTGAGCGACGAATAGCCGGTGCCGAAATCGTCGAGTGCGATGCCGATGCCCTGCTTGGCGAGCTTGGCGAGGATCTTGGTGGCGGCGGCGCGTTCCTCGATCACTGCGGTCTCGGTGACCTCGATCTCGAGCCGGTGCGCGGCGAGGCCCGAACCGGAGAGAGCGCCCTTCACCATGCCCGCGACATCGGAGTTGCGGAAGTCGCGCGCCGAGATGTTGACCGACACCGAGACCTCTTCTGGCCAGTTGCGGCACTCGGCCGTGGCGGTCGCCAGTACCCAGCGGCTGATCTCGGAAATGAGCCCGGTTTCTTCGGCGATCGGGATGAACAGCGAGGGCGGGATCGAGCCGAGCTCGGGATGGTGCCAGCGCGCCAGCGCCTCGCAACTCACCACCCGCTTGGTCTTCAGATCGACGATCGGCTGGAACACCAGCGACAGGCCGCCATCGGCAACGGTCTGCTTCAGTTCGGCCTTCAGCCGCTGGCGATAGCGGTAGTCGGTGTCCATCTCGTCGTGGAACACCTGGCTGCGCCCCTTGCCCTGGGCCTTGGCCTTGTAGAGCGCCAGATCCGCCTTGGTCATCAGCGCATCGAGGTCGTCGCTGCCATCGGTCAACGTCACCACGCCGATCGAGACGTTGACGGAGAATACCTCGCCCTCGACCTCGAACGGGCCGCGGAAGCCGCCGAGGATGGCTTCGGGATCGGTCACGGTGTCGGAAAGCTGCACGCCGCCGGAGCGATAGACCACATATTCGTCGCCGCCCAGGCGGGCCACCAGGCTGTCGCGGCCCAGGACCCGGGTCAGCCGTTCCGAGGTCTCGATCAGCACGCGGTCGCCGATCAGGTGGCCCATAGTGTCGTTGACATGCTTGAAGTCGTCGATGTCGACGATCATCAGCATGGCCATGTCGTTGGGGCGCTTGTCGCCATGGTGGCGGCGGCGCTCGAGGTCGGCCTCGACCTGTTCGGTGAAATAGGCGCGGTTGGGCAGTCCGGTCAGGGTGTCGTAATGCGCCATGTAGTTGATGCGCTCTTCGGCCTTGACGCGTTCGGTAATGTCCTCGAACAGCAGCACGGTCTTGTCGAGCCGCGACGACACGGTGACTTCGCAGTACTGGCCATCGGAGAGGCGGAGCACCACCTTGCCGCCGTCGCCGGCATCGACGGTATCCATCAACTGGCTGGCGGAACGCTGCGGAATGGTGCCGCGCGCCGCCGAGGCGGAGATCATGGCGGCGAACGGCCGGCCGGTCCAGTTGCCGGGCATGAAACTCGAGAACACCAGCTCGGCCCGATCGTTGGCCACGGCGATCAGGCCGTTCTCGTCGAGCATGCACAGCCCATGCTGCATGGTCTCGAGCGCGGTATCGAGTTCGGAGGCGAGACGCGTGGCCTCGATGCGGCCATGCACCGCCCGCAGCAGGATGGCGCGGATATTGGCTGAAACCTTGCGCAGCGACACTACGAAGGCGATCAGCACCACGCTCAGCATGGCGGTGTGCAGCGTGCCGTCGAACAACATGCCGACGGCCATGCCGGCGCCGATCAGGATGACCTGGCTGGTGACCAGGCGGTCGATGGCGAAGTTGCGCCCGGCAACGCCGACCAGCACCGCCACGGTGACCGAGAGCGAGCTCATCTCGGCGAACGGGGTGTTCACCACGAGGAAGCTGTAGCTCATCCAGAAGGCGTAGAGCCCGGCAATGGCGGCGGCGCCGATGGTGGCGCGCGCTTCCCAAAGAGTGGCGGTGGCAACGTCGTCATCGGCAAGTTCGGCGCGCTCGAAGGCGCGCATGTCGATGTCGCGGGCGATCCCGACAATGGCGAAGCCGATGGCGATGGCGAGCAGCACCCAGGAATTGCCTTCGATGCCGGCCACGGCCGCGACGAGCGCCGACGACAAGGCGCCAAGCATCATGACGCGCCGGTCCGCGTAAAGCGACCGGATCATCGAAACGTAATCGACAGGCGGCAGTGACTTGTGCGCTGGCTCGAACATAGACCTCACCAAGGTGTGGCGACTTTGCCCGGCGAGGCGTTAATGCCTGCTTTCAAGCCAGTACGCGGCGACGCGCAACCACCACGCCGCACGATGTTCGGACGTTCCAAACGCTCGGAATGGTTTATGCTTGGTTGGGTCAATCGTTGGCAATCGTCCTGTCGGCTGTTAGGGCCGATAGCGGGGTCAGTCGGCGAGCTTCGCCAACGCGGCCTGCAGGGCCTCGAACGCCTCGGGCCCGAGCCTTTCGCGGTACTGGCGTTCGATGGCGCGCTTCACCCGGTTGCGTTCGGCGAAATCGGCAAGCCCCAGTTCGGTCAGCACGATCCGTCTGGCACGTCCGTCAGTGGGGTCGGGCACGCGCTCGACGACTCCTTGCGCCTCGAGTTGATCGACCAGTTGCTGCACGGCCTGCTTGCTCAGCCCCATCCGCTCGGTCAGCGCCGCCTGCGAAATGCCGGAGGGGCCCAGATGCGCCAGCACCTCGCCGGCGGCGCCCTGGTGCCAGGGATAGCCGCGGGCCGCCAGCTCGGCGCGCATGCGGTTACGCCACTGCTGTGCCGCGCGCCACAGCGCCAGCCCGATATGATCGATGCTCGCAAGATCGGTATCGTCAAGTTGCTTGACCAAATGCTCACCCTGCGCTAGATCGTCAAGCCGCTTGACTAGCACGGCAGGTCGCCGGTCGCCAGCAGGCGATGAGAGGATGCACAGATGATCATCACCGATCGAAACACGCTCAGCGTACTGCTGATCGGCAGCACGCATTACATCGAGATGGCGCCCGGCCAGGAGGCGGCCATCTACTACCGCACCGCGGATGAAGCCCACATGGCGCTTCCCGACGGCACCCGCCGGGTCGGCCGCTGGCGGATCACCGAAACCGGCTACCAGGTCGACTGGACCGATGGGCCCAGCGCCGGCTGGCAGCTCGACGCCGAGCCGGGGCGCATCGGCTACGTCGATGCCGGCGGGGTCGAGCGCGGACGGGTATCGCGCATCGTGCCGGGCGACGCGGCGGCGCTCGCCGCCTGATCTTGCCCCGCTCTCCGGCGCCGTCGACGCGGCGCCGGAGCTTTGCCACGGATCGGGCGTTATGGGGCCGCAGTCTTCCGACTCATTGCAGATGAGGAAAGAAATTATGGTCGAAAAGCTCGAGCCTGCCGCGCGCGAAGCCGCCCTGTTGAAGCTCAATGGCTGGATTTACGATCCGCAGGCCGACGCGATCAGCCACGACTTCAAGTTCAAGAGCTTTTCGGAAGCCTTCTCGTTCATGACCCGCGTGGCATTGGCGGCAGAGAAGATGGACCATCATCCCGAATGGTCGAACGTCTACAACACGGTGCGGATCACCCTCACCACGCACTCGGCCGGCGGGCTCACCGAAAAGGACGTCAAGCTTGCCGAAAAGATCGACCGGGTGATGGTCTGAGAGGGGGGCGCGCGTCCCGCATCCGATGTCATCCCAGCCTGCTTACGCGCCCGTCAGTGAGCTGGCCACCAGAAAGCGCCCCAAGCTCGGGGAGTGACCCCGTGGGTGGGGCAGGGCTACGACCTGGAGCATGTGGGCCCGGACGGGGGTGACCCGGCGACGTGGAGACATTTGGCGAGGTTTGTTCCATGATGACGGGCGGGAGGACCTCGAGATGCGGGCAGCGCGACTGCAGGCGCCGGGACAGTTGATCGTCGAGGAGGTGCCGCGGCCGCTGCCCGGGCCGCTGGACCTGCTGGTGCGGGTCGAGGCCTGCGGTATCTGCGGCTCGGATCGCCACATGTTCCGCGGCGAGTTCCCCACGGCCAAGCCGGTGACCCTCGGGCACGAGTTCTCCGGCATCGTCGAGGAGGCGGGGGTAGGCGTCGACAGCTTTCCGATCGGCACCCGCCTTACCGGGGATCCCAATATTTCCTGCGGCCAGTGCGAGAACTGCCTCGCCGGACGGCCAAATCTCTGCCCCAGCCTCAGCGCCATCGGCGTGCACCGCGACGGCGGCTTCGCCGAGTATGTGCTGGTGCCGGCGGCGCAGGCGGTGGCGTTGCCGGCTGGGCTCGACCCGTTGCATGGCGCCTTCTGCGAGCCGGTTTCGTGTTGCCTCCACGCCATCGACGTGGCGCGGATCGCGCCGGGCGCTTCGGTGGTGATCCTCGGTGGCGGGGTGATCGGCCTGCTGATGGTCGAGCTGGCGCGGCTGGCCGGAGCGGGCCCCGTCGTGCTCTCGACCCGGCAGGCGCCGCGTCGCGCCCTGGCGCTCGAGCTGGGCGCGCATCATGCGGTCGACGCCAGCGCCGATCCGGTGGGGACGATCCGGGCCTTGCTGCCCGGCGGCGCCGATGTGGTGTTCGAGTGCGCCGGTGTCGGCGAGACGGTCCGGCAGTCGGTCGCCATGGCGCGCCGCGGCGGCACCGTCGTGCTGTTCGGTGTCGTGCCCGAGGGCGAAGAGGTCCTCCTGGCGCCGTTCGAGTTGCTCACCAAGGAGTTGCGGCTCGAAAGCGCCTGGCTCAACCCGCTGACGCATGGGCGCGCAGCCGAGCTGATCGCCGTCGGCGCCCTGTCGCTCGACCGGCTGATCACCCGTACCATCCGTCTCGATGAAGTGCCCGCGGCGATCGCCGGGGCGCCACAGGCCGGCGAGATCAAGCTGGTGATGGCCGGCTAGCATCGGCCCAAGCCTGCGCCGGGCGACGGCGAGCCCGCGCTTTCGACGAAAGTCGCAGCGATTCTCCCGCACCCACATGATTTTGCCGCAGTTTTCCCGGTCTGATTGGGTTGCAGGGGGGCGGTGATTGCCCCATCTTCAAGGCTCTCACCGCTTTCAACCAGCTTCAGGGTAATCCCCGCCGGAGGTTTCGCCGATGCCGCACAGTACGCCCCTGATCTCGACGATCGTTGCGGGTCTGGTGCTGGCGTTCATCCTCGGCGCGATCGCCAATCGCTTCCGCATGCCGCCGCTGGTCGGGTACCTGGTGGCCGGCGTGCTGGTGGGGCCGTTCACCCCCGGGTTCGTCGCCGATGCCGAGCTCGCCACCGAGCTCAGCGAGATCGGCGTGATCCTCCTGATGTTCGGAGTGGGGCTGCATTTCTCGCTCAAGGACCTGCTCAGCGTCAGGGCGGTGGCCATTCCCGGCGCGATCGTGCAGATCGGCGGCGCCACTATCATGGGGCTGGGGTTGGCGACGCTGCTCGGCTGGGGGCTCGGGGCCGGCCTGATCTTCGGCCTGGCGCTGTCGGTCGCCTCCACCGTGGTGCTGCTCAAGGCGCTGCAGGACCGGCACATGGTCGACAGCGAGCGCGGCCGCATCGCGGTCGGCTGGCTGATCGTCGAGGACCTCGCCATGGTGCTCGCCCTGGTGCTGATCCCGGCCATCGCCTCGATCAACGGGGTCGAGGGCGCGGCGCTGCACGATCCGTTCGTCGATTTCGTCGAGCGCATCTTCGGCATCCAGCTCGACCTGCTGGGCATTTTGGCCGTGACGGTGGTCAAGCTCGCCGCCTTTGTCGGGTTCATGCTGGTGGTGGGGCGGCGGGTGATCCCGTTCATCCTCCACTACACCGCCCATACCGGCAGCCGCGAGCTGTTCCGGCTCGCCGTGCTCGCCATCGCCCTGGGCGTGGCGGCGGGTGCGGCCTACCTGTTCGGCGTGTCGCTGGCGCTGGGCGCCTTCTTTGCCGGCATGATCCTCTCCGAAAGCGAGCTCAGCCATCGCGCCGCGCAGGAGAGCCTGCCGCTGCGTGACGCCTTTGCGGTGCTGTTCTTTGTCGCCGTGGGCATGCTGTTCGATCCGATGATCCTCGTCACCGATCCACTGCCGGTGCTGGCGACAGTGTTCATCATCCTGATCGGCAAGTCGGTGCTGGCCTTTCTGATCGTGGTGGCGTTCAAGCGGCCGGTGGGCACGGCCCTGACCATCTCGGCAAGCCTTGCGCAGATCGGCGAGTTCTCGTTCATCCTCGCGGCGCTCGGCGTCGGTCTCGGGATCCTGCCGGTGGAGGGACGCGACCTGATCCTCGCCGGCTCGATCATCTCGATCATCCTCAACCCGGTGATCTTCTTCGTGCTCGACCTGCTGCGGCCGGCGCTGGAAAGTCGCTTCGGCCGTCCGACCGAAGCCTTTGCCGGCGGTGGGCCGGTCGAGCGCACCGAACCGGACCTCGTGGCGAGCGCGCCGCGCGCCGCCGCTCCCGAAGCACCGCAGGAAATCGAGCCGACACAGGTGCCCACCGGCCAGTCGGGCCATGTCATCATCGTCGGTTTCGGCCGGGTCGGCTCGGTGGTCGGCGAAGCGCTGCTCGAAGCCAGGACGCCGTTCCTCGTGGTCGAGGATGCCGAGGGCCGCGCCAATGCCGCACGCGCGCTGGGCATCGAGGTGGTGGTGGGCAATGCCGCCGCGGCCAAGGTGCTGACGCTCGCCAACGTGGCAGGGGCCTCCACCGTGGTGATCGCCATTCCAAATGCCTTCGAAGCCGGGCAGGCGGTGGAGCAGGCCCGCAAGCAGAACGCCAAGGTGCTGATCGTGGCGCGGGCCCATTCGGACGAGGAAGAGGCGCATCTGAAGGCGCTCGGCGCCAACGTGGTGATCCTGGGCGAGCGCGAGATCGGGCTCGGCATGGTGGACGTGATCAACCGTGACAGCAAGGCGGTGGCGGAGATCACCGCCTCCGATGCGGTCGCATCGGTGCTGGCCCCGCTGGCGGCGGCCGGCGCCGCAAAGCTGCCGTCCGACCCGAACCTGCTCGCCGAAGCGATCGAAGCGGCGCAGGCCGAAGTGCAGCATCCCGATAGTGGTCCGGCGGAACCGCCGGCGGTGGTCTCGGCCTATGGCGAGGAGCCGGATGTTGCGCCTGTCGTGGAGCCTTCGCCGGAGCCCGAGGACTACGAGGTCGAGCCGGAGACCATCGCCGAGCTGGAAGCGCTCGATGCCGCTGCGCCGGCTGCCGCCGAGCCGGTGGTGAGCGCCACGGCCGAGCCGGCCGCTGCCCGCCCGGCGCGACCAGACCGACCGGCGACCACCCCGGGCACCCCGTTCAACCCGGAGGTGCCGCCGCCGGTGCCCGAAGCGGAGAAGGCATGACACCCATGCCATTGCGCAATGGTTTGTTCACGCCGACAACGCTATAGCCAGAGGTGACGGCCGGCTGGCGGCTGTTCCGGAATTCCGCCCGCGATGATTTCGCAGAAGGCAAAATACGCGCTGAGGGCGCTGGTGGCCCTGACCAAGATCCCGGCCGGCGAGTCGCTGATGATCTCGGAGATCTCGCGCGGCCAGGCGATCCCCAAGAAATTCCTCGAACAGATCCTGCTCGAACTGAAGCGCGCCGGCATCGTGATGAGCCGCCGCGGCCGGCTCGGCGGCTATGTGCTGCTGCGCGCTCCCGAACAGGTGACGTTCGGCGAGGTACTGCGACTGATCGACGGACCGATCGCGCCGCTGCCCTGCCTTTCCAAGATCGCCTATCGCCGCTGCGTCGACTGCGCCGAAGAGTCGAGCTGCGAAATCCGCCACGTCTTCGCCCGCGTCACCGTCGCCACCCGCGAGGTCCTCGACCGCACGACCCTGGCCGACGCGGTCGTCGCCAACGACGTGCTGGTGTAAAGCCGCTCACCTTCTGACACACCGGTGCGGGCTGACCCCCACCCCTGTCCCCTTCCCCTAAACATGGGGAGGGAGACCAGAACACCGACACCGAGGGATGCGTCTCCCTCCCCTTGTTTAGGGGGAGGGATCAAGGGTGGGGGTCAGCCAGCACCAGCCAAGCAGCTCCCCTGCAACCCTGCTTCAGTCCCACGCGTTTACTGCCACTCCCGCAATTGAACACGGTTTCATTTCGCGCAAAGCCATGCTCATCCGCAAGGGCAGAATCGAGGTTTGCGCAATGGCGGTGCGACTGCTAGCCTTTCGGCAGAAAGCTTTTCCGCTTGGCCGGGTCGTCGCAACCGGCGGCTTTCTTGAGAATGCCGACTGACCAGGTAGAGTTAGGGTAGTTGATCTTCACCAGGAGGACATGATGAAGAGAACGGCCAGAATTCTCGCGCTTGGCGGCCTTGCCGTAGCGCTCGCCTTCACCGGCGCCATCACCGCGCGCGCCCAGGACCAGACCCTGCTCAACGTGTCGTACGACCCGACGCGCGAGCTCTACGTGCAGTTCAACGAGGCGTTCGCCAAGCACTGGAAGGACACCACCGGCGGCAACGTCACCATCGAGCAGAGCCATGGCGGCTCGGGCAAGCAGGCCCAGGCGGTGATCGACGGGCTCAGCGCCGACGTGGTCACCCTGGCGCTCGAGGGCGACATCAACGCCATCGTCACCAAGTCCGGACTGATCGACGCCAACTGGCGCTCGGAATTCCCCAACAACTCGACCCCCTACACCTCGACCATCGTGTTCCTGGTGCGCAAGGGCAACCCCAAGGCGATCAACGACTGGGGCGACCTGATCAAGGACGGCGTCGAGGTGATCACCCCGAACCCCAAGACCTCGGGCGGCGCGCGCTGGAATTACCTGGCGGCCTGGGCCTACGCCAACAAGACGTTCGGCGGCGACGAGGCCAAGAATATCGACTTCATCAAGCAGCTCTATGCGCATGTACCGGTGCTCGATACCGGGGCGCGCGGCTCGACCGTGACCTTCGCGCAGAAGGAACTGGGCGACGTGCTGCTGGCCTGGGAGAACGAGGCGTTCCTGGTGCTCGATGAGTTCGGCGCCGATAATTTCGACGTGGTCTATCCGCCGTCGTCGATCCTCGCCGAGCCGCCGGTGGCCATAGTCGACAAGAATGTCGAGGCGCACGGGACCGCCGATCTCGCCAAGGCCTATATCGAGTATCTCTACTCGCCCGAAGGGCAGACGCTGGCGGCCAAGAACCACTACCGTCCGTCCGAGCCCTCCATCGTCACCGACCAGGCGCTGGTCGAAGCCTTCCCAAAGATCGATCTGATCTCTATTGATGATCCGCTTTTTGGCGGCTGGAAGACGGCGCAGCCCAAGCATTTCGGGGACGGGGGCATCTTTGACCAGGTCTACACCCCTGCGCAGTAATGCAGTGGCTGGGGCGCCCGCCGGCGCCTCCCGGAACCCATCCCACCCCGCGCGAGCGGGGTGGAGCTTTGTAAAGCCCAGCGTCATCCCGGGGTTCGGGCTGACGTTCGGCTATACCATCCTCTATCTCAGCCTGTTGGTGCTGATCCCGATCGCCGGGCTGTTCCTCAAGGCGGCGACCACCCCGATCGAGCAGATCATCAGGATCGCCACCTCGCCGCGTACACTGAAGGCGCTGGAGGTTAGCTTCGGCTCGTCGCTGATCGCGGCGCTGGTCAACGTGGTGTTCGGCATCATCGTCGCCTGGGTGCTGGTGCGCTACAAGTTCCCCGGCCGGCGGTTGCTCGACGCCATCGTCGACCTGCCCTTCGCGCTGCCGACGGCGGTGGCGGGCATCGCGCTCTCGACGCTTTACGCGCCCAAGGGCTGGGTGGGCTCGCTGTTTTCCGACAAGGGGCCGCTGTGGCAGTGGTGGCACGGCCAGACCTGGCTGCCGTTCGGGCTCAGCGAGTTCTCGCTCAACTTCAAGATCGCCTATACCCCGACCGGCATCGTCATCGCGCTGATCTTCATCGGCCTGCCGTTCGTCGTGCGCACGGTGCAGCCGGTGCTCGAAGAGTTCGAGCAGGAGCTTGAGGAGGCGGCCGCGACGCTGGGCGCCAACCGCTGGCAGACCATCACCCGGGTGATCCTGCCGCGGCTCAGCCCCGCCCTGCTCACCGGTTTTGCGCTGGCCTTCGCCCGCGCCGTGGGCGAGTACGGCTCGGTGATCTTCATCGCCGGGAACCTGCCCAACATTTCGGAAATCGCGCCGGTGCTGATCGTCATCAAGCTCGAGGAATTCGACCAGGCCGGTGCTGCCGTCATCGCCGGCATCATGCTGATCATCTCCTTCGTCATGCTGCTGGTGATCAACCTGATCCAGGCCTGGGCCCGCCGGAGGTTCGGCAATGTTTGAGCCAGATGTCGTCTATGACAGCCGGCGGGTGATCCTGCCCACCGACCACACCCGCCCGACCACCGAGCGGCCCTGGGTGCGGCGGTTGCTGATCGCGATTGCCGTGGTGTTCATGGCGGCGGTGCTGGTGCTGCCGCTGGTGCTGGTGTTCACCGAGGCCTTCCGCAAGGGCGCCGACACCTATTTCGCCGCCTTTGCCGATCGGCAATCGCAGCAGGCGATCTACCTGACACTGCTGGTTGCCGCCATTGCGGTGCCGCTGAACCTGGTGTTCGGCGTCGCCGCGGCGTGGTGCGTGGCCAAGTACGAGTTCTGGGGCAAGAGCTTCCTCACCACGCTGATCGACCTGCCGTTCTCGGTCTCGCCGGTGGTTTCCGGTATGGTCTACGTGCTGCTGTTCGGGGCGCAGAGCGCGCTCCATCCACTGCTCAAGGCCTACAATATCGAGATCATCTTTGCCGTCCCGGGCATCGTGCTGGCGACGATCTTCGTCACCTTCCCGTTCATCGCCCGCGAACTGATCCCCTTGATGCAGGACCAGGGCAATACCGACGAAGAAGCCGCGCTGTCGCTCGGCGCCACCGGCTGGCAGACCTTCACCCGGGTGACGCTGCCCAACATCAAATGGGGGCTGCTCTACGGGGTGCTGCTGTGCAACGCCCGCGCCATGGGCGAGTTCGGGGCAGTGTCGGTGGTATCGGGCCATATTCGCGGCAAGACCACCACCATGCCGCTCGATATCGAAATCCTCTACAACGAGTACAATTTCGCCGCCGCCTTTGCGATCGCCTCGCTGCTTGCCATGCTGGCGCTGGTGACGCTGGTGTTCAAAACCATCCTCGAGTACCGCTTCGGCGACGAACTCGCCGGCACCCGCCGCCACTAGGCGTGCCGACCAGAGACTGAAAGGGCTTCCCAGTTTGGATATCCGCGTCGACACCGTCCGCAAGGAATTCTCGCAGTACCCCGCGCTCAACGACGTGTCGCTCGAGGTGAAATCGAGCGAACTGATCGCGCTGCTCGGTCCTTCCGGCTCGGGCAAGACCACACTGCTGCGGCTCATCGCCGGGCTGGAGATGCCCACCGCCGGCCGCATCTTCTTCGGCGACGAAGATGCATCGAGCAAGACCGTGCAGGAGCGCAATGTCGGCTTCGTGTTCCAGGCCTACGCGCTGTTCCGCAACATGACGGTGCTGGACAATATCTCATTCGGGTTGAAGGTAAGGCCGCGCGCGACCCGGCCGCCAAAGGCGGAAATCCGCCGCCGGGCGATGGAGCTGCTCGAGCTGGTGCAACTGAAGGGGCTGGAGAAGCGCTTTCCGCAGCAGCTCTCCGGCGGTCAGCGGCAGCGCGTGGCGCTGGCGCGGGCGCTGGCCATCGAGCCGCGCGTGCTGCTGCTCGACGAGCCGTTCGGCGCGCTCGACGCACAGGTGCGCAAGGAGCTCAGGAAATGGCTGCGCGAGATCCATGACCGCACCGGGCACACCACGGTGTTCGTGACGCACGACCAGGAAGAGGCGCTGGAGCTGGCCGACCGGCTGGTGGTGATGAGCCAGGGCAAGATCGAGCAGGTCGGCACGCCCGACGATGTCTACGATCGTCCGAATTCGCCGTTCGTCTTCTCGTTCATCGGGGAATCGAGCTCGATCCCGGTCGCGGTGGAGAACCATGAGCTGTGGGTCGGCGGCCGCGCCATCGGGCTCCCGGCGCCCAACGACGCCGCCGGGGCGGCCAAGCTGTTCTTCCGGCCGCACGACGTGGAACTGGTCGAGGATGGCGCGGCTTTGGCCGGCGTCGTTGCCGCATCGCGCCGTGTGGGCGGCACCCGTCGCGTCGAGCTCGAGATTGGCGGCCTGCCCGAGCGTGTCGAAGTCGACCTGCCGTTCGACCATCCGGCGGGAGAGAAGACCCGCATCGCCTTCCGCCCGAAGCGCTGGCGGGTGTTCCCGCAGGCCTGAGGTTCAGCCGCGGCCGGGTGCCGAGGCGACGAGGCGCGGGCTCTCGCCCATTGCCACGACGCCAGCCACGGACGCGCCCAGCAGTTCGACAGCGGTGCGGTTCCGGCCGGCATGCTTGGCCGCATATAGCTGCCGATCGGCGCGCTGCAGGCCGGCCCAGATGTCTGCATCGTGGTCCTGCAGCTCGGCCACGCCAAAGCTGCAGGTGACCGACGGGGCATGGCTGCCCGCAGTCTCGGCGACCAGCCGACGGAGCCGCTCGGCCAGCTCGAAGCCCTCCGCGGCGGTGGTATTGGGCAGCGCCACGACGAACTCCTCGCCGCCGATCCGCGCGACGATGTCGGTGGCGCGGCAGTTCGCCCGCAGCAGCGTGCCGATGTGCTGCAGCACCAGGTCGCCCGCGTGATGGCCGAACTGATCGTTGATCGCCTTGAAGTGGTCGATGTCGCAGGCGATCAGGGCGATGGGGCGAAAGACCGGCTGCTCCAGCAAAGCGCCGGCATGTGCTTCGAGGCCGCGGCGATTGAGCGCGCCGGTCAAGGCATCGGTGTCGCGTTCCCGCTGCAGCCCGGCCATGAGGTCGGCCGCAGTCACCAGCACCACGCCGATGCCGATCACCACGCCGAGGACCGCACCGGCATAGAGGGTGAGGATCCAGAAATCGCTGCCGCCGAAGCGCTGGGGGTCCGAGATGCCGCTGCCGAGCCGGCCCACGGCGAGCAGGGTGCGCGGAAAGAAATGCAGCGCCAGCGTCAATTGCAGCCAGAACAGCGTACGTTCGGCGACGCTGCCATCCACCAGCCGGCGCGCATACCAGGTTCCGACAATGCCGATCAGACCGAGACCGAAGTTCAGCACGTAGATGCGCACCAGCAACTGGTCGTCGACATAGCTGAACCAGGCCAACGTCGCGACGAGGACGAGCGGCAGCACCAGCAGCGGTATCGGGAGGCCGCGCCGTTCGGAGCGCCAGATGACCCCGAGCGAGAACAGCGTCGCGCCGGCAGCATAGAGGGTGGCCGAGACCACCGAGCTGAAGGCGGATTGCGGCGGCAGTTCCAGTACCTGCACCAGGATCGCCGTGCCGAAGCCGGCAAAGCCGCCAGCCAACAGCAAGAGGTGCAGCCGGCGGCGGTCGATCAGCCACATGCCGCCCAGCGACATGGCGAAGGCAGCCAGGACGATCGGCGGGATCAGCATGAGATGCATGGGAGCCAAATCCGGCAAATGGCCCTCGACTAGCCCTCGCCGGTAAACACTCTGCTATGCCGACCGCGAAAATGCCGCCCTTCGGCTCAGCTCGTGCGCCGCGCGGCAGGTTGCTGTGTGGTGACCATCCAGATGCCCACGCTGACGAGCAGCAGAGCCACGAGGTTCTTCCATTCGAAGATGCTCTCGCCGAGGAACAGGCCGGCCAGCAACACGCCGAAGATCGGGATGGCGCAGTTGAAGATGGCGATCGAGCCGACCGGGTTGTGCTTGAGCAGCACGCTCCAGAGCGCGAAAGCCGCCGCCGACAGCGCCGCCAGATAGCCCAGCAGCAGCGCCGCTTCGAGGCCGAAGGCGCCGAACCGGCCCCCGAGCGCCAGTCCGGCCAACCCCAGCATGGCGCCGCCCAGCAGGAGCTGCCAGCCGGTCATTACCCCGGCATCCATATCGGCGCTCAGCCCCTTGCCGTAGACGCCGCCGACCGAGAAGAGCAGCGCGGCGATGACGATGAAGCCCTCTCCCAAGAGGCTGACATGCAGGTCGATGCCGGTTGCCGCGAGATTGACCGCCACGACGCCGAGAAAGCCGAGCAGGCAGCCAAGCATGCGGCGCGGCGTCAGCTTGTCGTCGCGGTAGAGGAAATGCGCGATCAGCACCGAAAAGAAGGTGCTGGTCGAGGTGGTGATCGAGACTTTCACGCCGGTCGAGTGGGCGAGGCCGATGTAATAGAACAGGTACTGTCCGGCCGTGCTGATCAGCCCGAGCAGCCCCAGCTGTCCGAGGCGGCGCGGCGTCTGGACGATCGGCTTGCGGGTCAGCGCCGACCAGCCGAGCAGGATGACCCCGGATAGAAAGAAGCGGACCCCGGCAAACAGCATCAGCGAAGCCGTATCGGACGGAGCGATGGCGAACAGCCCGTAGCCGATCTTCACCGCCGGCACGGCGCTGCCCCAGAGAAAACAGCAGAGCAGCGCGATGGCGACGACGAGGCGGCGATCGGTGAAGGGGGAGGAGCGGGTCACCGCCGGGTTGTGAGGGATTTGCCGGGACAGGGCAAGGGATCACTGAG
The DNA here is from genome assembly GCF_001402915.1 of Devosia sp. A16. Taxonomy (GTDB): domain Bacteria; phylum Pseudomonadota; class Alphaproteobacteria; order Rhizobiales; family Devosiaceae; genus Devosia_A. The sequence goes on along the minus strand of NZ_CP012945.1, from coordinate 1,974,047 downwards.
AGAGACGGCCCCCTCCCATCCTCCCCCATGAAGGGGGAGGTGCCGCATCGCGTGTGTTGGCACGATCGAAGACAGAGCCTCGGGTCTTCACCTCCCCCTTTATGGGGAGGCCGGGAGGGGGCCGTCCGCTTCGGTCAGTACCACTAAGCCGCCTTCGCGAACTCCTCGCGCGCCACCCGGATCGCCGGGAAGTGCTCGAACGCCCAATCGACCATGGCCGAGAGTGGCACGAGGAAGCTGCGGCCCATCGGGCTGAGCTTGTACTCGACACTGGGCGGCGTGGTGGGGAACACGGTGCGTTCGATCAGTCCGTCGGCCTGCAGGTCGCGCAGCGTCTGGGTGAGCATACGCTGCGAAATGTCGCTGATCTCGCGCTTCAACTCGCCGAAGCGGTAGGGACGTTCGGCCAGCGCACTGATGATCAGCACGCTCCACTTGTCGCCGAGCTGGTCCAGCACGTTGCGAACCGGGCACTGCGAGGCGTCGGCATATTCGGACATGATCTTGGTTAGCGGGGCAATCGGCGTGCCGGACATGGTGGTTCCCTCAAGGTAACCAGTGGCGTTGAAACTGCCGTCTTGCGGCAGTCGAGTTAGTTCCTATTGTATACGTAGTCTCAAAAAGAGACAACCTATCGGAGACTCCGCAAATGACCACTTCCCCCACCCTGTTCGTTGCCGGCGCCGGCGGCAAGCTGGGCCGCCGCGTCGTCGAGCTGCTGCTGGAGCGCGGCTATGACGGCAAGCTTATCGCCGGCTCGCGCCACCCGGAGAAACTGAGCTTTGCCGGCATCGAAACCCGCAAGGCGGACTATGGCGACGTGCCCGGTTTCATCAAGGCGCTCGAGGGCGTCGACCGCCTGCTGCTGATCTCGACCGACGTGCTCGGCCCGGTGCGCACGGCGCTGCAGACCAGCGCCGTCGCCGCCGCCAAGGCCGCAGGCGTCAAGCACATCGTCTATACCTCGATGCCGGCGCCCGAGCCGACCTCGCCGATCCCGTTCGCGTCCGAGCATTTCGGCACCGAGGAGGCAATCAAGGCTTCCGGCATCGGCTACACGATCCTGCGGATGAACTGGTACAGCGAGAACCTGCTGAACTCGCTGCCGCCGGCGCTCAATTCAGGCAAGTGGTACACCTCGGCGGGCGCCGGCACCCTGGCGCATGTCTCCCGCGAGGATACGGCGCGGGCCGCTGCCGGTGCGTTGCTCGCAGGCGATGCCAGTCGGACACTGACCGTCACCGGTCCTGTGGCCCTCAGCACGCGCGAGATCGCCGCCGTCGCTTCGGAGGTCACCGGCAAGCCGATCGAAGTGGTCGACGTCACCGACGAGCAACTGGCCGCCGGCGCCATCGCTGCGGGCGTGCCCGAGCCGGTGGTCCAGGGCTTCATCGTGCCGTTCGACGCCAATACCCGGCTCGGGCGCGTGGCGCTTACCACCAATGCGGTGGAGACCTTGTGGGGCACCAAGCCGCAGGGGCTGAAGGCCTTCCTCGAGGCCAACAAGGCGGCGCTGACGCAGACGGCTTGAGTGCAGCGCTCCGTGTGTCCTGCTCCACCCCACCCAGTTCCGCTAGGCGGCACGCTGCCATGCTTCACTACCCTCCCCATCAAGGGGAGGGAGAGCCGACTGCAGCGGTTCGGTTCCGCCCATCCCTCCCCCTTGTGGGGAGGGTAGCGCAGCTAGGCGAAGCCGTAGCGAAGCCGGGTGGGGGAGGGCCCACGCACCAGCCTACCCGAACACCACGGTCTTTCGCCCGTTCAGCATCACCCGACTCTCGAGGTGGAGTTTTACGGCACGGGCGAGCACGCGGGACTCCACGTCGCGCCCGGCGGCCACCAGGTCGTCGGGGCTGAAGGCGTGGGTCACCCGCGCGGTTTCCTGCTCGATGATCGGGCCCTCGTCCAGCTCCGGCGTCACGTAGTGCGCGGTGGCGCCGATGATCTTGACGCCGCGCTCGTGCGCCTGGTGGTAGGGCTTGGCGCCCTTGAAGCTGGGCAGGAACGAGTGGTGGATGTTGATGATCTGCCCGTAGAGCCGGGTGGCGAACTTGTCGCTGAGAATCTGCATGTAGCGGGCCAGCACCACCAGATCGGCGCCGGTCTCCTTGAACAGGGCGATCACCTGTTCTTCCTGCGCCGCCTTGTTGTCCTTGCCGACCGGCAGCAGGTGGAAGGGAATGCCCTCGTAATCGGCGGTCTTCCGGCTGTCCTCGTGGTTGGAGACGATCGCCACCACCTCGGCATCGAGCCAGCCGACGCGGATCTGGTAGAGCAGGTGCAGCAGGGTGTGGTCGAACTTCGAAACCATCACCAGGATCTTCTTCTTTTTGGCCTCATCGACCAGCGTGGTGCGCATGCCGAAGCGCTCGACCGCCGGCTTCAGCCCGCGTTCCAGCGCATCGCGGTCGACCCCGTCGGGAGCGGTGAAGGCCAGCCGCATGAAGAACTGGCCGGTCTCCTTGTCCCAGAACTGGTTGGATTCGGCGATGTTGCAACCGAGGCCCGCCAGTTCCGTGGTCACCGCGGCAACGATCCCCGGCCGATCGGCACAGGAGAGGGTGAGAACGAAATTGGACGACATGACGGGCTCCGAAAACAAAGTCGCGGAGCGATGCACGCGGGGACGCGCGGGGTCAAGAGGTTAGGGTCGGGAGGGTTACGGAGAGGCTGGTGCGCACAACTCACCCCCACCCTGTCCCTCCCCCGTTCAGGGGGAGGAGACCTGCGCTTGCAAGTCTTCGTCCCAATAGCTCAGTCGGTTCTGAGAGCGTCTCCCTCCCCCTTGCGGGGAGGGGACAGGGGTGGGGGTACTCTTCCCGCACCAGGCTATCGGTGGAGGTGCTACCCCAGCATCCACTCATGCTCGGGCGCGTTGTAGAACTTCCAGGTCCGCTTCGGCCCGGCCATGACGTTGAGATAGTAAATGTCGTAGCCGGCCACCGCCGCCACCGGATGATAGCCGCGCGGCACCAGCACCACGTCGCCGTCTTCGATCAACATGGTCTCGTCGAGCGAGCGATCGTCGGTGTAGACGCGCTGAAAGCCGAACCCCTGGGGTTTGCTGAACCGGTGGTAATAGGTTTCCTCGAGAAAACTCTGCCGGGGCAGGTCGTCCTCGTCGTGACGGTGCGGCGGGTAGCTCGAGGTGTGGCCGCCCGGAGTGATCACCTCGACCACCAGCAACGAGTCCGCGGGCGCTGTTTCGGGCAGGATGTTGGTGGGGTAGCGGGTGTTGGTGCCCGTGCCGCGGGTCAGCTTTTCGACATCCCCAGGACCGATCACCCGCGGCGGCCGTGCGCCACGCACACCGGGCGCCGAGCAGACCGCAACCTCGAGCGGCGTCAGCGCTTCGATGCGCCAGGCCGCGCCAGCCGGCGCATAGACCGAGTAGCCGGGCCCCTCGAACGGGCTCATGCGGCCACCGACGAGGAAATCCTGTCCGTCGACATTCACATTGGCCCGGCCCGAGATCAGGACGATGCAGACCTCGCGGTCGTCACCGCCGCCATGCGCCACGTCGCCGACATTGGGCAGCTTGTGCAGGTCGAACCCGACATAGGTCCAGCCGGCGCTCTCAGGGGTGATGTGGTGGACGTGGCCCTGTGCTGCCGCCGGCCTAGCTCTTAGGTTTGCCATCGATCTTCTTGAGCTCGTTCTCGAAGTTGATGAAGAAGGTCCAGACGCCATAGGCCAGCGCCGCCAGCGTGATGAGGCCCCAGAACTGGTCGTGGGTGTAGAGCCACTCCCAGGCGCACCACCCCGCGATGATGGCGATGAGGATCACCCGCCGGTACAGCGGCTTGAACCACGGCATGGTGAACAGGCCGGGCTTCTTGTTGTCTTGGTTGTCGTCGCTCATGACCGGCACTCGTGAATGGAGAACGGCCGATTGTGAAGGGTTGCCGGCAGTTCGTCCACCGCATCGCCCCTTGCAGCAGTCATCTCGCGGGGAAACCTTGCGTCTCGACGCTGTAGCCGGCGAGCGTCATGACCCGCATCAGTTCCTTGTGGCCGACCTCGGCCATGCGCTGCGGCGGGTTGGCCTTTGGGTCCTGCTCGGCCTCGACCACGAACCAGCCCTCATACCCGTAATCGGCGAGTCTCTGCACGATCGCGGCAAAATCCAGCGAACCGTCGCCCGGCACCGTGAAGGCGCCGAGCGCCACTGCATCGAGGAAGCTCTGCCGGCTGCGGTCGAGCCGATCGACCACGGCGCGGCGGATGTCCTTGACATGCACATGGCTGATGCGGGCGTGATGGTTGTCGATGGCGCGCAGCACATCGCCGCCGGCAAAGGCCAGGTGCCCGGCATCGAGCAGCAGCGGAATGCCCGGCCCTGAATAGCGCATGAAGGCGTCGAGCTCGGGCTCGGTCTCGACGACAGCGGCCATATGGTGATGGTAACTGAGCGGCATGCCCTCGGCGGCGCACCATTCGCCGAACGCGGTGAGCGTTCGGGCATAGGTCCGCATCTCGTCATCGCTCAGCTTCGGCTTGCTGGCGAGCGGCTTGGTCCGATCGCCCTGGATCGAGCGGCCGACTTCGCCATAGACGATGCAGGGCGCGTCGACCGCCTTGAACAGCTCGATCATCGGCGCGATGCGCCGCTGGTTGGCCGCCAGGTCTTCGTTGACCAGCGTGCCGGAGAACCAGCCGCCGCACAGCGTCACATCCGCCGCCTTGAGGATGGGCAGCATGATGGCGGGATCGTCGGGGAAGCGCCGGCCCTTCTCCATGCCGGTGAAGCCGGCCGCGCGCGACTGGCGCAGACACTCCTCCAGCGACACGTCATCGCTCAGCTCCGGCAGATCGTCGTTCCACCACGCGATGGGGGACATGCCCAGTTTGGCTTTCAGCATTCCAATCCTCTGTCTCAGTCGTCACCCTCCCCCTTGCGGGGAGGGTAGCGTAGCTAGGCGAAGCCTTAGCGTAGCTTGGGTGGGGGGCGCCAAGTGCTCCGAGCGGGCGTCTCCCCCCACCCCACTTGCGCTATGGCTCGGCTACGCCTTGCCAAGCTCCAGTACCCTCCCCGCGAGGGGGAGGGTGATCAGAGCCGCTGCCCCTTCAGCGCTGCCTCATATTCCCTGCGCGCCGCATTCACCTCAGGCCGCACCGAAACCTCCGGCACCGCCACATCCCACCAGTGGCCGCCGGCGTCGGTGGAGATCAGCGGGTCGGTGTCGATCACCAGCACGGTGGTGCGCTCGACCTTGTCGGCCTCGGCCAGCGCGCTTTCGAGCTCGGCGATCGAGGCGGCCTTGCGCACCCAGGCGCCCATAGATGCGGCATGCGCGGCGAAGTCGATCTCGGGCAGGGTTTCGTGGAAGGTGTCCTTCAGCAGGTTGTTGAAGTTGGCGCCGCCGGTCGCCATCTGCAACCGGTTGATGCAGCCGAAGCCGCGATTGTCGAGCACCACGATGGTCAGCTTCTTGCCCAGCATCACCGAGGTGGCGATCTCGGAGTTCATCATCATATAGCTGCCGTCGCCGAGCATGACGATGACATCGTCATGCGGTTTGGCGAGCTTCACTCCAAGCCCGCCGGCGATCTCGTAGCCCATGGTCGAGTAGCCGTATTCCATGTGGTAGCTGCCCGGCGCGCCGGCCGGCCAGAGCTTGTGGAGCTCGCCCGGCAGGCCGCCCGAAGCGCAGACCAGGGTGGCGCTCGAACCCCGCGCCCGATGCACCGCTCCGATCACCTGCGCATCCGACGGCAGCGCGTTGGTCGGGTCGGTCACCGCCTTGGCCGAGACCAGCCATTTCGCCTTGGCGTCTCTGGCCGTGGCGAGCCAGACATCGGGCGATTTCCAGCTCCCGAGTTTGGCATCCAGTGCCTCGAGGCCGGCTCTGGCGTCAGCGACCAGCGGCAGGGCGCGGTGCTTGCCGGCATCGAACAGTTGGGCGTTCAGCCCGACGATCCTCACGCCATCGGCCTTGAACAAGGCCCACGAACCGGTGGTGAAATCCTGCAGCCGTGAGCCGACCGCCAGCACCAGGTCGGCCTGTTCGGCGAGGAGGTTCGAGGCCGACGAGCCGGTGACGCCGACTGAGCCCATGTTCAGCGGGTGGTCGTGCGGCAGGCTCGATTTGCCGGCATTGGTCTCCATCACCGGGATGCCGTGCTTTTCGGCAAAATTCTGCAGCGTGCTGGCTGCTTCGGAATAGAGCACGCCGCCGCCGGCAATGATCACCGGCTGCCTCGCCGCGCTGAGCGCCGCGACGGCGGCTTCGAGTTCGTTGGTGTCGGGTTGCGGCCGGCGCGGCGTCCACACCCGTTCGTCGAAGAAAGCCTCGGGATAGTCATAGGCCTCGGCCTGTACGTCCTGGCAAAGGCTGAGGGTCACCGGGCCGCATTCGGCGGGATCGGTCAGCACCTGCATGGCGCGGTTCAGCGCCGGGATGATCTGCTCGGGCCGGGTGATGCGGTCGAAATAGCGGCTGACCGGGCGGAACACGTCATTGGCGCTGACCGTACCGTCCTGAAAACTCTCGACCTGCTGCAGCACCGGATCGGGGGCGCGGTTGGCGAACACGTCGCCGGGCAGCAGCAGCACCGGCAGCCGGTTGACATGCGCCAGCGCCGCGGCGGTCACCATATTGGTGGCGCCCGGCCCGATCGAGGAGGTGGCGGCCATGAAGCGGCGGCGGAAGCTCGCCTTGGCAAAGGCGATCGCGGCATGCGCCATGCCCTGCTCGTTTTGCGCGCGGTAGGTCGGCAGCTCTTCGCGCACCTGGTACAACGCCTCGCCGAAACCGGCGACGTTGCCATGCCCGAAAATGGCGAACACCCCACCGAAGATCGGCACCGTTTTGCCGTCGATGACGGTCTTCTGCCGCGTCATGAACCGCGCCAGCGCCTGCGCCATGGTGAGGCGGATGGTCTTGTTGGTCATTTGCTTTCCTCCTCAGGGCCGGTGCGGGTTGACCCCCACCCTTGATCCCTCCCCGCAAGGGGGAGGGAGACGCTAATCGATAGTCTCTTGCCTGTGGCTACGATGCCAGTTCGAGGGTCTCCCTCCCCCTTGCGGGGAGGGGACAGGGGTGGGGGTCCGCAACCGCCAGCTTGGCATCACTCCCCCCAAATCTCCACCAGCGCCGCAAACCGCGCCGCCATATCGCTGACCGCCTCATCGTCCGTCATGCTGCCAGCAAACCACGCCTTGGCGGCTTCGCCAAATATGGTGCGGCCGACGGCGAAGCCGCGCACCGTGCGCGCCGACCTCGCGATGGCAAAGCCGCGGGCCAACTCGTCCTGCGGCGCATCGAGCCCAAGCAGCACGACGCCGCGGCAGAGTGGGTCGTTGGTTTCGATCGCCTGGTCGATTGCCTCCCACGCCGCGGCGCTCGGTTGCGACTCGAGCTTCCACCAGTCCGGCTTCAGGCCGGCGGCATAGAGCTGGCCGAGCGCCCGCGCGGTGGTGGCGTCGTCGACCGGCCCGACCTTCGAGGGAATGATCTCGATCAGGATGTCGCGGCCGACCTTGCGGCAGGCGTCGTGCGCGGTACGCAGTTTCTCGAGCTGGCGGTTGTTGATGCCGCGGGGGTCGTCCGGGTGCCAGAAGCACAGCACCTTCAGCGCATGATCGACCGGCCATTCGACCAGCCGGCTGCCGATATCTTGGCTGAACTCGAACTCCAGCGGGATCGAGCCGGGCAGCTCCACCGGGCGGGCGATCCAGAACGGCTTGGGCACCTCGAACAGCGCGTCGCGACCCCATTTGTCGTCGAGCAGCATGCCGAAGCCGGGCCGGCCATCGGCCACCCGCGCGGCGGCCTTGACCGCCAGCGCCTTGAAAGCGGGGATGCGGTCGGCCTTGTCGCCGGCGATATCCTCGATCTGTCTGCGGTGATCGATGGCGAAGGCGGTAAGGCGCGGCCACTGTTGCCGGCGCGTCGTCGCCCAGTGTAGGTGGTTGAGGTCCTCGTCCTTGCACAGGGCCTTGAACCTGCTGCCGTGTTTGAGGAAATAGTCGAGCTCGGTCCAGCTCGGATATTCCGGGGCGCAGAGCAGGCGGGAGACGGCGAAGGCGCCGCAGGCATTGGCCCAGGTGGCGGAGGTCTGGTGGCTCTCGCCTTTGAGCCAGCCGCGCAGGAACCCCGACATGAAAGCGTCGCCGGCACCCAGCACGTTGTAGATCTCGATCGGAAAACCCTGGCCGACAATGCCCTGCTCGAGATCGTCGCCGATCGGGCCGTCATAGACGATGCAGCCCTTGGCGCCGCGCTTCAGCACCACGGTGGCGTCGGTCAACTTGCGGATTGCCTGCAGCGCCGTTAGCAGGTCGCTCTCGCCTGCCGCCACCAGCACCTCTTCCTCGGTGCCGACGATCAGGTCGCAATCCTTGAGCACCGGCCGCATCTTCTGCGAGACGTAGTCGGATTTGACGTAGCGTTCGAAGCCGGCGGCGTGGCCGGCGAGGCCCCAGAGGTTGGGGCGATAATCTATGTCGAACACCACCTTGCGGCCGGCCGCCTTGGCGATGCGGATGGCCTTGAGCTGCGCTGCCTCGGCATTGGGGGTGGAAAAATGCGTGCCCGTGACCACGATGGCGCTGGCCGAAGCGATGAACGCCGCATCGATATCGGCCTCGTCGAGCGCCATGTCGGCGCAGTCGGTGCGAACGAAGATCATCGGCGAGACGCCTTCGGCCTCGACGGCGAGCAGCACCAGGGCGGTCAGGCGCTTGTCGTCGGTGGCGATGCCGGAGATATCTACGCCTTCGCGGCTGAGCTGCTCCTTGATGAAGCCGCCCATCTGTTCGGCCCCGACGCGGGTGATCAGCGCCGATTTGAGCCCGAGCCGCGCGGTGCCGACCGCGATATTGGCGGGGCAGCCGCCGACCGATTTCGCGAACGAGCCGATATCCTCGAGCCGGCTGCCGATCTGCTGGCCGTAGAGGTCCACCGACGAGCGCCCGATGGTGATGACATCGAGCTTGGCCTCCGGCATGATCTTCCCCGCTTGGTCTGACTGGACAGCTTTCCGCGGCCGTTGTATCCCTCGCGCGAATGAAACGTCAATTCCGAAGTGGCTGTTTTCGGAACGAACGTTCTATGATTTCGATCATCATCAACCGGCGCGCCAGGTGCGCGAAGCAAGGAGACAATCCCGTGGTCAGGTTCGGCATTCTGGGGGCGGGACGCATCGGCAAGGTGCACGCGGGAACCATCGCCAATTCCAGCCGCGCCAGCGTCGCCTATGTCGCGGACGCCGTACCCGAGGCCGCTGCATCGCTCGCCGTCTCGGTCGGCGCCAAGGTCGCCACGATCGACGAGATCCTTGCCTCCGACGTCGAAGCGATCCTGATCGCCACCCCCACCGATACGCATGCCGATCTGATCGAACAGGCGGCGCGGGCCGGCAAGGCGATCCTGTGCGAAAAGCCGGTGTCGCTGTCGGTCGAGCGCATCGAAGCCTGCCTGCCGGTGGTCGAAAAGGCCGGCGTGCCGCTGATGATCGGCTTCAACCGCCGGTTCGACCCGAACTTTGCCGCCGTGCAGCAGCGGATCAGGGGCGGCGAGATCGGCGAGGTGGAGATCGTCACCATCATCTCGCGCGACCCGGCGCCGCCGCCGGTCAGCTATATCGAGCGCTCCGGCGGGCTCTTCCGTGACATGATGATCCACGACTTCGACATGGCGCGCTTCCTCGTCGGCGAAGAGTTCGTCACGGTCACGGCGCTGGGCAGCGCGCTGGTCGACAAGGCCATCGGGGGCGCCGGGGACGTGGATACCGCGGCGGTGCAGATGCAGACCGCCTCGGGCAAGATCGCGGTGATCACCAACTCGCGCCGCGCCACCTACGGCTACGACCAGCGCGTCGAGGTGCACGGTTCGAAGGGCATGCTGCGGGCCGGCAATGTCCACATGACGACGTTGGAGCGCGCCGACGGGGCCGGCTTCACCCAGGATGTGATTCAGAACTTCTTCATCGACCGTTATGTCGCGGCCTATGCCGCCGAGGTGAACAGCTTCATCGAAGCGATGACCAAGGGCACGGTTCCCACGCCGTCCGGGCGTGACGGGTTGCAGGCGCAGAAGCTCGCGGAAGCAGCGACCGAGAGTTCGCAGACCGGGCAGACCGTGCGGGTGGGGTAGCAGCCCGCTCCGGTTTGTCGGCCTGACGAAGCATCGCCATTGCACGATGGGGCTTGGCTTGCGCCCCTCAAATCCATAGTGTCCGGGCCGCTTTCCTTACTTCCATTTGAGTCCTGACATGACCGAGAGTGCCTCCGCCCAGTTTGCCGGCAAGATTGCCGTTGTCACGGGGGCCGCGCAGGGGCTTGGCGAGGCGACGGCGCGGCTCCTGGCCGAGCGCGGTGCGGCCGGCCTGGTGCTGGTCGATCGGCAGGCCGACAAGGGCGAAGCGGTGGCGAAGTCGCTGAACGACGCCGGCACCAAAACCGTGTTCGTTGCGGCGGACCTTGCCGACCCTGCCGCGGTGGCAAAGATCATTCCTGCCGCCGACAAGGCGTTCGGACGGGTCGACGTGCTCGCCAATATTGCCGGTCTCACCGATCGCGGCACCATTCTCGATACCGATCTTGCCCTCTATGACCGGATGTTCGCCATCAATGTGCGGGCGCCGTTCTTCCTGATGCAGGACGCCATCAAGCTGATGCAGCGCGAAAAGATCGAGGGGACGATCGTCAACATCCTGTCGGTCAACGCCTATATCGGCTCGCCCAACCTCGCCGCCTACAGCGCCTCGAAGGGCGCGCTGATGACGCTGACCAAGAACACCGCCAATGCCGTCAACCTGATGCGCATCCGGGTGAACGGCATTATCCTGGGCTGGGCCGATACGCCCGGTGAGCACGTGACGCTGAAGACCTTCCACGACGCGGCCGACGACTGGCTGGAGAAGGCGGAGGCGTCGCGGCCGTTCGGCAAGCTGATCAAGCCCGAGGACGTGGCGCGGCTCATCGCCTTCCTCGGCGGGCCGGAATCGGCGCCGATGACCGGCTCCTGCGTCGAGTTCGAGCAGACCGTGGTCGGCGCCGGCGGCGGCGGGCTGGCGACGGGGTATCCGGTCAAGAAGAGCTGAGGGCGGCGAGCAGTTCGATTGCCGGACAGCCAGGCGAGGCACGGCGCTTCCACACCCACCAGGTGTCATCCCAGCGAACGGACCCAACTCTCGGTTGGCGCGGGCTGTGAGATGGGCCCCAGCTTTCGCTGGGGTGACAGCCGGTGAGGAGGAGAAGTATTGCCTCCGTGAGGTAGAAACGACCTCGAAACCAGCGACTACTTCTCGCTGCGCCGGCTGGCGACAGCCACCGTCAGCGTCATGGCCAGTGCCATGGTCGCCGCCATCGAGCGGAAGCCCTCGAAATCCGCTTCGACGATTTCCAGCCACGCGTCGGCGACCGGCGCGATGGGCGAGAAGATCGAGTCGGTGATCGACACCACCTTGGCGTGCCGCGCCTTGGCGGCGTGGACGAGGTTCACCGTCTCGCTGGCATAGGGGGTGAAGCTGATGGCCAGCACCGCGTCGCGCGGCGAGATGAAGCCGATCTGCTCGGCCCCGAGCCCGGCAATGCCGTCGACCAGCAGGTTGCGGATCCCGAGCTTGCCCATCGCGTAGGCCATGTAGCTGGTAATCGGGAATGAGCGCCGCAGCCCCACCAGATAGATCGTCTCGGCCCTGGCGAGGATATCGACCGCGGCATCGAGCGTTTCGGGGTCGAGCTTGAGACGGAGATCGGCGACCGAGCGCTCGGCGGCATCGGCAAAGCCCTGCAGCAGCAGGCCGCTCTTGCTGCCGCCATGCTCGTGCAACTGCTTGAGCCGTTCCTCATAGGAGGGCACCCGATCGCGCAGGCGGGCGCGGAACACTTCCTGCAGGTCGGAAAAGCCCTGGTAGCCCAGCGCCTGGCTGAAGCGCACCAGGGTCGAAGGTTGCACGCCCGAGCGCTGCGCCACGCTGGCCGCGGTGCCGAAAGCGATATCGTCGGGGTTGTCGAGGGCAAAGCTCGCCACCTGAGTCAGGCGGCGGGGCAGGGTGGGGGCACGCGCGGCGATCAGCGCGCGCAGCGCGGGAAAATCCCGCGGCACGGCGTCATCCAGCTTGATCTGCGTGTCGTCCATTCCGGCCTCATAGCGGCTGCCGCAGCAGAGTCCAACAGAACTGCAGCCAAAGTCCATGGCTTGCGCCGGCGCCGCCGCGGTTTTCCACGCCCGGACCGGACGGGCACCCTGATTGACCATCCATCGTAGAGTGGAATAAACATTCCATCAATGGCAGCTGCGGCTCTGGATGTTCCATGCTGGTGGCTGCGCGGATCGGATGCAGCACGGTGCTCGATCGCTGCGGTTGTCGACGACAGGGCCGCGGACCACACGTAAGCTCTCCTCCAGAGCGCGCTTTCTCGGACCGATGGGACGGCAGGCGAGCCAGACCAATCGCGACTCGCCTTCGAAGGAGACTGACAGTGACCAGCATCGGCGTCGGCCTGATCGGCACCGGCTATATGGGCAAGTGCCATGCCCTGGCCTGGAACGGGGTGAAGCCGGTGTTCGGCGATGGGCCGCGGCCACGGCTGGTGCACCTGGCGGAAGTCTCGCCGGAGCTGGCGGCGCGGCGGGCCGAGGAGTTCGGGTTCGAGAAATCCACTTCGGACTGGCGGGCCCTGATCGCCGACCCGGAGGTCGAGGTGGTGTCGGTGACGACGCCGAACGCTTTCCACGCCGAAATGGCGATTGTCGCGCTGGAAGCGGGCAAGCATGTCTGGTGCGAGAAGCCGATGGCGGTGGGGTTTGCCGATGCCGAACGCATGGTCGCGGCGGCGAAGGCGTCGGGCAAGGTCACCGCACTTGGCTATAACTACATCCAGAACCCGGTGATCCGGCACATCAGGATGCTGCTCGAGGCGGGCGCCATCGGCGAGGTGAACCATGTCCGCTTCGAGATGGACGAAGATTTCATGGCCGACCCGGAGGCGCTGTTCTACTGGAAGAGCGAAGCCTCGTCAGGCTATGGCGCGCTCGACGATTTCGGCGTGCATCCGCTCAGCCTGATACAGTTCCTGTTCGGCGGGGTCAGGCGGGTGATGGCGCAGCTCGCCATGCCCTATGCCGATCGGCCGAGCCGCGACGGCGGCCGGCGCAAGGTCGAGACCTGGGACATCGCCTTGGTGCTGCTCGAGCTCGGCAACGGCGCATCGGGGGTGATGGCGCTCGACCGCTCCGCCTGGGGGCGCAAGGGCCGGATCGCCCTGCAGGTGTTCGGTTCGAAGGGCACGATCGCCTACGACCAGGAGCGGATGAACGAGTTCCAGCTGTTCGAGGCCAGCGGCCCGGTGGCCGAGCAGGGCTTTCGCACCATCCTCAGCGCGCCGGTGCACGTGCCCTACGATCGCTTCATTCCGGCGCCGGGGCACGGGCTGGGTTTCAACGAGTTGAAGATCATCGAATGCCATGAGTTGCTGAAGGCGATCGGCGGCGATGCCGGCGCACAGATCGTCGATTTCGCGCGCGGGCTCGAGATCGAGCGGGCAGTGCATGCAATGGCGCAGTCGCATCGCGAGGGGCGATGGGTGGCCGTCGACTGACCGAGACGGCTCCCTCCCAGCCTCCTCCATGAAGGGGGAGGTGCCCCGCCGGTGGGTTCGGCACCATCGAAGACGGAGCCCCGACTCTTCACCTCCTCTTATGGGGAAGGCTGGGAGGGGCCCGTCTCTATCGGGAGTTAGGGAAAAGTCCCGGAGCCGCAGTCACGGGGGCTCCGGGGCCTGAGGGCGTGCAGCGGCCTCAGGCGGCGGCGAGGGTCGGGGTGCGATTGCGGCTCTCGACCCAATAGATGAACGCCGAGGCGGCGACGATCAGCGCGGCCCCGGGCCAGAACCAGACCGACGGCACCTGACCCAGGGCGACCCAGCCGACCAGCGCGCTGAGCGGCACCTTGAGGTCGGCGAAGGGCTGCAGGTAGGTGGCGTCGGCGGCCCGGTACGCAAAGGCCATCAGGTATTGCGCGAGGCCGGTCAGCACGCCGAGCAGGAGCAGCAGCCAAAGGCCGTCGCCGCTCGGCAGGGCAAACGGGAAGCCGGTGGCGAGGCCGGCCGGCACCACGGCGGGCGCCAGCCAGCCGAGCGCGTTGACGACGAGCAGGATCAGCAGATGGTTCGGGGTGACCAGCACCAGCAGCGAAATGGTCAGCGTTTCGGGGCTCTCACCCTTCAGTGCCAGATACTTGGTCAAGACGTCGGTGGTGGCCCACAGCGCCGCGGCGGCGATCGGGATCAGGGTGTGCCAGCCGAGGCCCTCGCTGCCGATGCCGGAGACGATGACGGCCCCGGTGAAGCCGGCGAGGGCGGCGACGAGGCGCGCGGCGGAGGCGCGTTCGCCGAGGAACACCGTGGAACCGAAGATGATGAACAGCGGGCCGGCGGCCAGCAGCGTCACCATCTGCCAGATCGGTACGCCGGACGCGAAGCCGTAGACGAAGACATGCGCGCCGAGCGCCGAGACAAAGGCGCGGATTTCGTGCGCGAGGGGATGACTGGTGCGGAGCTTGTCGATGCCGATGCGCAGGATCAGCGGCAGGCTGATCACGCCGGCGATCAGGTATTGCCAGAACACCATGCCGGTCGAGGCCATGCCGAAGCCGCCATACTCGACGGGGGTCGGCAGCACCGACTGCAGCACGTTGGAGCCGGCGAAGGCGACGGCGGCAACCAGCATGAACGTGGCGCCCGCCGTGGCGGCGGAGTTGTTGGTGGAGGAAACCTGGCTCATCAAACGATCCTTTCCGTAGCCTGTTTCCTCAGGGTTACGGGGAATCGCGATGGGAAATGACGAGCGCCCCCTCCACCATGCTCGGCATGGATCTCCTCCCCGCAACGGGGACGGACCAAGGGACGCCGGCAGAGCCAGCGTAAATCCCGTTCTCTTTCATCCGGACTATACCGTCGGCTCCGGAGTTTCACCGGATCTGCTGACCCCTCGGATCGCTCCGAAAGCGCTCGCGGGCTTTGGGCGTTCGCCCATTTACCGCCGGTGGGGAATTGCACCCCGCCCTGAGAACTCGCCAGCCGATTGCTCGACCGACAATGGTTCACATAGACCTCCCGGCCCTCTGCTGCAAGCAAGCACAAAGACGAAACCGGGGGGTGGCTGTCGCGGCATGAGGGAGGGACGCCCCTCTCCCCTGAGGGCAGAGGGGCGTCAACTGGGACCGCCAGGTCCGTAGCGGAACTCGGGTGAGGGGTTCAGCTTCTCAGCGAGCGCAAGTTGCGCCGCTTCACCCCTCATCCGGCGCTTCGCGCCACCTTCTCCCCTGAGGGGAGAAGGGACGGGGCTCCCAATTAGGCCCGCTTCTGCTTGCTGCCGCGCAGGCCGATGATCGTCGCGGCGACGACGCCGAGCGCCACGACGCCGATGATGATGGTGGCGAGAGCATTGACGTCAGGCGAGACGCCGAGCTTGATCTTACTGAAGATCACCATCGGCAGGGTCGAGGAGCCGGGGCCGGAAACGAAGCTGGCGATCACCAGGTCGTCGAGCGACAGGGTGAAGCCGAGCAGCCAGCCCGAGATCAGGGCCGGTGCGATGATCGGCAGGGTGACATCGAAGAACACCCGGAATGGCGTGGCACCGAGGTCCATAGCCGCTTCTTCGAGGCTGAGGTCGAGGTCGGACAGCCGCGACTGCACCACCACGGTGATATAGGCCATGCAGAAGGTGGTGTGGGCGATGATGATAGTGACGATGCCGCGGCCCGCAGGCCAGCCGAGCGTCGATTCCATGGCGACGAACAGCAGCAGCAGCGCGAGGCCGGTGATCACGTCGGGCATCACCAGCGGTGCGGAGACCGCGCCGGCGAGCACGGTGCGGCCGCGGAAGCGCTTGAAGCGCACCAGCGCCACCGCGCACAGCGTCCCCAGCACCAGCGCGAAGCTCGCCGAGAAGAAAGCGATCCTGAGGCTCAGCCAGGCGGCGCCCAGCATCTGCGGATCGGCGAACAGCTCGCCATACCACTTGGTGGAAAAGCCCGACCACACCGTCACCAGCCGGCTCTCGTTGAACGAGAACACCACCAGCGAAATGATCGGCAGGTAGAGGAAGGCAAAGCCGAGCGTTGCCGCAATGGGGAGGAACCAGCCGCGCCGCATCTACCGGTCCTTCTCGACCACGGCATCCTGCGCCTTCTGCAGCAGCAGGATGGGAATGACGACGACGACCAGCATGGCCACGGCCACCGCCGCGGCACGCGGCCAGTTGGTGGCGCCGAAGAACTCGTCCCACAGCACCCGGCCGATCATCAGGGTTTCCGGCCCGCCGAGCAGCGAGGGGATGACGAACTCGCCGATCGCCGGGATGAACACCAGCATGGAGCCGGCGATGATGCCGGGCAGCGAAAGCGGCAGCGTCACCGAGAGGAAGGTCTGCCACGGGCGCGAACCGAGATCGGCGGAGGCCTCGAGCAGCGAGGAGTCGAGCTTCACCAGGGTGGTGTAGAGCGGCAGGATCATGAAGGGCAGGTAGGTGTAGACGATGCCCACATAGACGGCGAAATCAGTCTGCATCATCACCAGCGGCTGGACGCCGAACACTGCCAGCACCTGGTTGATCACGCCGTTGCCGCGCATGAAACCGCTGAGCGCATAGACGCGCAGCAGGAACGAGGTCCAGAACGGCAGGATCACCATCATCAGCAGGATGTTGCGCCATTTGTCAGGGGCGCGGGCGATGGCGTAGGCCATCGGATAGCCGATGAACAGCGTGATCACCGTGGCGATCAGAGCGATACGGATCGAGCTCAGATAGGCCGCGACATAGAGCGGATCGGTGAACAGCTTGAGGTAGTTGGAAAGGTGCAGCGTCAGCTGCACGGTGCCGCCTTCGGTGGTCAGCAGCGGTGAATAGGGCGGGCGGCCGAACTGCTTGGTGGCGAGCGAAATGCCGAACACCACGAACAGCGGCACGATGAAGAAGACGGTCAGCCAGATGGCCGGCGCGGCGATCACCAGGGTGCGGCCGGAAATGCCGACATCGCGCAGCCGGCGCTCCAGCCCGCTCCACGGCCGGAGGCGACGCGGCGGCGGCAACTGGTTGCCGGTGAGGGTCATGGGTGAATGTCGCTTTCCCGGCTGCGCAACTCGCGCCGAGTCATCCCCGCGGAAGCGTGGATCTCGGTTTGGCCGCGAACACCGCAAACAGAGGTTCCCGCTTTCGCGGGAATGATTCCGTGGAGATGGCGAAGCTGGAAAATCGCCCCACTCATACCGTCAGCACCGAACCGGAGCTCGGGCCCCAGGTGACATAGACCTGTTCTTCCCAGGTGATGGCGTCGGGGTTGCCGCGCACCGTATTGGTCTGGCTGACGCGGATGCGTTTGCCGCTGTCGAGCAGCACCTGGTAGACGCTCATGTCGCCCAGATAGCCGATCTCCTCGACCACGCCGCGGGTGACGTTGGCGCCGTTCAGCGCCTCCGGTTTTTCGCGGCTCAGCTCCATCTTTTCAGGACGGATGGCCCACCACAGAATCTGGTCGGGGGCGCAATCGACGCCATGGCCGACATAGATGTCGCAGCCGAGTTCGGCCGAGCGGATGCGCACATGGTCCGGCTCGTCCTCGGTGACGACGCCCTCGACCATGTTCACCGAGCCGATGAAGCCGGCAACGAAGCGCGAATTGGGGAACTCGTAGATGTCGTGCGGCTCGCCGATCATGGCGATCTCGCCCTGGTTCATCACCCCGATGCGGGTGGCGAGCGTCATCGCTTCTTCCTGGTCGTGGGTGACGACGATGAAGGTGACGCCGAGCGATTCCTGGATCTTGACCAGCTCGAACTGGGTTTCCTCGCGCAGCTTCTTGTCGAGCGCGCCGAGCGGTTCGTCGAGCAGCAGCAGCTTGGGACGCTTGGCCAGCGAGCGGGCAAGGGCAACGCGCTGGCGCTGGCCGCCCGACAGCTGGTGCGGACGACGCCGGCCATAGTCCTGGAGCTTGACGAGGCTCAAGAGCTCAGCGACGCGATCGGCGATCTCGCCGCGCGGCATGTTATCGCGCTTGAGGCCATAGGCGATGTTCTGCTCGACGTTCATGTGCGGGAACAGCGCGTAGGACTGGAACATCATGTTGACCGGCCGGTGGTACGGCGGCACCTCGGTCATGTCCTGGCCGTCGATCTCGATGCTGCCTGAGGTCGGCTGCTCGAAGCCGGCGAGCATGCGCAGCAGCGTCGATTTGCCGGAACCCGAGCCGCCAAGCAGGCAGAACAGCTCGGATTTGTAGATGTCGAGCGACACTTCGTGCACCGCCGAAACGTCGCCAAACTTCTTGGAGACGTTGCGGATACGCACAAACGGCTTGGCCGACGGGTCGCGCCAGGGGCGCGTGTCGATGGCGAGCTGCGGCTTCTTGGCCATTCGGCACCTGGAGAAAGACTGAAGGGGGCAGCGCAGGCTGCCCCCTGAGGAGATTACAGACCGGTTTTGATGCGGGTCCAGGTCCGGGTCAAGACCTCTTCGAACTCGGGCGAGTGCGCCTTCATTACGAAAGCCTTGGCCATGGTCTCGGCCGGCGGATAGATGCCCGGATTCGACTTCACGTCCTCGTTCACGAACTCCAGCGCCTTGAGGTTGGGGTTGGCGTAGAACACGTAGTTGGTGATCGCCGCCACGACCTTGGGCTCGAGGATGTAGTTGATGAACTTCAGCGCATTGTCCGGATGCGGGGCATCGACCGGGATGGCGAGGAAGTCGAACAGCGTCGCAGCGCCTTCCTTGGGGATCAGGTAAGTGATCTCGTTGCCCTGGGCGGCCTGCTTGGCGGCATCGGCGGCGATGAAGATGTCGCCCGAATAGCCGAGCGCCAGACAGATTTCGCCATTGCCCAGGTCGTCGATGTACTGGCTCGAATGGAAGTAGCGGATCGACGGCTTGATGCTGGCCATCAGGGCCTCGGCCTTGGCGAGATCCTCTTCGTTCTCGGAATTGGGATCGAGACCGAGATAGTGCAGCGCGATACCCATCACCTCGGACGGACTGTCGAGCACGGCGACGCCGCAATCCTTGAGTTTGGCGACGACCTCGGGCTTGAACAGCAGGTCCCAGCTGTCGAGGGGAGCCGCGTCACCGAGCGCCGCTTTCACCTTGGCGACATTGTAGCCGAGCCCGATGGTGTTGATCATGTAGGGCACGCCATGGGCGTTGTCCGGATCCTGCGAGGCGGCGGTCGCCATGACGGCGGGGTCGAGGTTGCCGAGGTTGGTCAGCTTCGACTTGTCGAGCGGCAGGATCAGGCCGGCCTTGATCTGGCGCTCGAGGAAGCTGCCCGAGGGCACCACGATGTCGTAGCCGGAATTGCCGGCGAGCAGCTTGGCGTCGACGATCTCGTTATTGTCGTAGACGTCGTAGTTCACCTTGATGCCGGTCTCGGCTTCGAAATTGGCGATGGTGTCTTCGGCGATATAGTCCGACCAGTTGTAGACGTTGACGACGTTGTCCTGGGCCAGGACAGGCGCTGCGATCAGCAGTGCTCCCAGGGCGATGAGCATCGGCTTATGCATGTGTGGTTGTCTCCTTACAGTCCCGCGCCGCGGGTGGCCGACGGCGCATGATGGTGGCCGGACGCCGAGAAGGCGCCGGTTGGCGGATGGCCGACCAATGGGCGGCGAATGAGGTGGTGGGGGCGACAACCGTGGCTACGGACTGCCAGATGTCGGGGAGCGGGTACACGGGAGGGTAGGCCAAGCAGCGCGGGCGTCGCGCCGGGAAAGTTCGGGTTCGCAATGTGCCCTGAGCCGGGCGCCCATCGATCCGGCGGAGGCTCCGGATCAACCATAACCGTAAGCAGTGACGTGACCCTTCGCGACGTGCCTTCCAGCCGGCCGAAACCTAGTGGGAAATGCGGCAGCGGGCAAGGGTTTTGGGGACGTTCAAGGGGCCGTGGCGGCAGGGGCAGGACGGGGGTGCGACGAGACGGCGCGGTGCGGCCGGCACCGGTCGGCTCACGCCGGCTTTCAGGGAGTTGAACTGAAGTCGTTTTCAGTTCAAGTCAGGGGCAAACCTCGTATCCGAAAGGCGCTCCCGTGAGCCTCAAAAAGCATCTCTCCATCTCGCCGGCCGTGAAGAAGGCGCTCGACGCCGGGCAGCCGGTGGTGGCGCTCGAATCCACCATCATCACCCATGGCATGCCATACCCGCAGAACCTCGAGATGGCGCAGAACGTCGAGGCGGTGATCGAGAAAAACGGTGCGGTGCCGGCGACGATCGCCATCATGGACGGCAAGTTCAAGGTGGGCGTGACGGCCAAGGATCTCGAGCGCCTGGCACAGACCGGCGGCAAGGCCGCCAAGGCCTCGCGCCGCGATGTCGCGGCGCTGCTGGCGTCCGGCGAAGTGGCCGGCACCACGGTGGCGACGACGATGATGGCGGCGGAAGCTGCGGGCATCCAGGTGTTCGCGACCGGCGGCATCGGCGGGGTGCACCGCGGCGCCGAGACCACCTTCGATATCTCGGCCGATCTCGATGAGCTCGGCCGCACCCAGGTGGCGGTGGTCTGCGCCGGCGCCAAGTCGATCCTCGACATTCCCAAGACGCTCGAAGTGCTGGAGAGCAAGGGCGTGCCGGTGCTGGGTTTCCAGACCGCCGACTTCCCGGCGTTCTGGGCGCGCCAGTCGGGCGGCAAGGTCGACCATCGGGTCGAGAGCGGCAAGGAGGCGGCCAAGGTCATCGCGCTGCAGTTCGCGCTCGGGCTGGGCGGCGTACTGGTCGCCAACCCGATCCCCGAAAGCGCGGCGCTCGACAAGGACATGATCGAGGGCCGGATCAACGAGGCGATCAAGGGCGCCGAGAAGGAAGGGGTGAGCCGCAAGGACCTGACACCGTTCCTGTTGAAGCGCATCTTCGAGCTGACCGACGGCAAGAGCCTCGTCGCCAATATCGCGCTGGTCGAAAACAACGCTCGGGTGGCGTCCGAGATCGCGGTGGCGCTGGCGAAACTCAATAAATGAGCGACAGCGCCGGCCGGGTCATCGTCATCGGCGACGTGATGACCGACGTCATCGTGCTGCCGGAGGGGCCGCTGGTGCGCGGTTCGGACCGGCGGGCGCAGATCACCCAGCGCCCAGGCGGCTCCGGCGCCAACCAGGCGGTCTGGCTGGGCTCGATGGGCACGCCCGTCAGCTTCGTGGCGCGGGTCGGGGCGCGCGACAAGCCGCATCTCGAGGCATACCTGCGGGGGTTCCACGTCGAGCCGGTGCTGATCGCCGACCCCGTCAAGCCGTCCGGCATCCTGGTGATCATCGTCGATCCGGATGGGGAGCGGAGCTTTCTTACCGATCGCGGGGCGAACCTCGACTTGTCGCACTCCGATATGCCGGTATGGCTGCTCGAGGAGACGCGCTTCGTGCTGGTGTCCGGCTACTCGCTCTTCGCGGAGAAGCCGCGCCACGCGGCCCGCTGGATGGCCGAGGAGGCCCAATCGCGGGGCATCCCGGTGGCGGTCGACGCGGCTTCGGTCGGCTTCGTCGAGGAAGTCGGGGCCGACAAGTTCCTCGAGTGGACCAAAGGGTTCTCGACGCTGTTCGCCAATGCCGACGAGGCGGTGGCCTTGTCGGGCAGCGCCGATCTCGCGACGCAGATGCAGGTGCTGGGATCGAACTACCGGCAGGTGGTGGTCAAGCTCGGCGCCGATGGCGCGGCGGTGGGCGATGCGTCGGGCGTCAAGCTGAAGCTGCCGGCGCCCAAGGTGAAGGTGGTCGATACCACGGGCGCCGGCGATGCGTTCGCCGCGGCGTTCGTCTCGGCCGAACTGCGGGGCGCCGATCTCGAGACGAGCCTGCGGCGGGGGATCGAGGCCGGGTCGTCGGCCGTCAACAAGGTGGGTGGGCAGCCGGATTAGGGGCTGCAGCGACGACCGAAGGGCTGGTGCGGGCTGACCCCCACCCCTGTCCCCTCCCCCTAAACATGGGGAGGGAGACCCTTCCACCAATATCGAAGTTGGCGTCTCCCTCCCCTTCTTAGGGGGAGGGATCAAGGGTGGGGGTCAGCCCGCTCCGGCTTCTCAGCTACTCCACTTCCATCCCGCACCAATCCAGCGGCTCGGGCACATATTTGCCCCGTGTCCCCTCGATGTCGCCGAGTTCGGCGATCAGGTGGGAGCGCACGTCGTCGACGGTGGCGTGCGGAGTGGTGAGGCCGCAGCCGCGGGCCAGCTGGTATTTGTCGTTGTCGATCGGCGCCACCTCCTTGCCCGCCTCGGTGATGCGCTTGAGCAGCCGCAGCAGATGACCATCGGGGGCGAAGTAAAGTCGGCCCTCGCGGGTGATGGCGCCGCCCGCGGCGCCCGCGGCGAGGTTGGGAGAGATCATCTCTGAGTAGATGAAGGCGAGGCTGCCATCGGGGCGGAAGCACGAGGTGTCGGTCTGGGTGGCGATGGCGTCGATCAGCCAGGTCTGCACCAGCACCGAGGCGGCGTTGTCGCCACCGTCGTGGAACTCGAAATGGTCGGCGTAGCCGCCGTCGAAGTTGCGGCGCCAGCCGGTCCAGTCATCGGGGGTGGTGTCGAGCAGCTCCGAACAGGCATCCCAGGCGGCGCGAACTTCCTCGATCTGCGGTTCGGCGGCGTGCACTGTCGGAACGAGCAGCAGGACCAGGGCAAGGAATAGTCGGCGCATGGGGGTCTCCTTTCCTGGCGGGACGGTAAATCACATCGGGGATGAGTTGAACCACGGCGATAACCCCACCCACCCGGTGGGTGGGCAAACGCCCGAGCACGACCAGGTTCTCCGGTGCAGTCAAATCGCGAGCTCATCACTCCTCGCGCAGGAAGCTGGCCGGCCGGGTGGAGAGGGCCGACCAGGTGGTGAGTATGCCGACCGCGATGGCCAGTGCGATGGTGCCGAGGGCGACCCAGACGAGCAGCGCCGGATCGGCCCAGAAGTCGATCTCCAGCACGAACTCGACGAAGGCCCAGGTGCCGGCAAGGCCAAGCAGCGCCGCCAGCACGGCGGCGAGCAAGCCGAGCAGCCCGTATTCGACAAGGTAGGCGCGGATCACGTCGCCGCGCGTGGCGCCCAGCACCTTCATCACCACCGCATCGGATTCGCGCTGCTTGCGGCCGGCGGCCATGGCGCCGGCAAGCACGAGTACACCGCTGACCACGGCGAGGCCGCCGATGACTTCTACCGCCGTGGTGACATTGGCGAGGATGGCGGCAAAGGTTGCGAGCGCCTCGCCCACCGGCAGGAACAGCAGGTCGGGGAAGGCGGCGACGAGGCGCTGCTGTACCGCAGTCTCCTGGCCGGGCACCGCCTTGAGCAGGCCGAGATAGCTCAGCGGGAAATCCGCCAGCGCATTGGGCGATAGCACGAAGCCGAAATTGACGCTGCCGGAACGCCAGGCGTAGTCGCGGAAGCTGCCGATCTTCACCTTCACTTCCTCGCCGAAGATGCGGAAGGTGAGCATGTCGCCGAGCTTCAGCCCCAGCGGCTCCTTGAGCCGATAGAACACCGAGACCTCCGGCGGGCCGATGAAACCTGGCGGCCACCAGCTGCCTTCGGTGATGGTCGACTGGTCGGGCAGCGTGTCGGACGCGGAAAGCGGGATCTCACCCTCCAGCACGAAGGCGAATTCGGACGGCGGCTGGCGGTTGAGCTCGGCGATGGGCGTATCGTTGATCGCCTCGATAGCGCCGGTGACCATGGGCAGCGAGGCGAAACTCTCGACCGATTTGTCGCCGACGGCGAACTGCTTGAGCGAATCCACCTCGTCCTCGAACAAATCCATGAAGACGAAGCTCGGCGCGTTGGGAATCGATTCGCGGGCGAGCTGATGGCGCAGGTTTCCATCGATCAGGGCGATCAGCAGCAGCAGCGCCAGTCCCAGCCCCAGCGACAGGATCACCACCGGGGCGGGGGCGCCGGGGCGCCAGATCGACTTGACGGCATTGCGGAGCGCCGCATTGCCGAGCGGTGGAAGCAGCCTGAGGCCACGCTGCAGCAGCCACGCCGCGCCGCGCAGCACGACGAAGGCGCCGAGGACGCCGATGGCATACCACAGCACCAGCAGCGGACGACCGGTGGTGAAGGCCGCCAGGGCGTAGATACCGGCAGCGGCGACACCGAGCGGCAGCCACAGGCCCGGCTTCAGCATATCCCGCCAGTCGAGCCCGCCTTCGACGGCCGAGCCGGCGGAGCGGAACAGCAGCGCCGGCTTCAGCTTTTCGGCGCGGCGCAGCGGCAGATAGCCGAAGGCGAAGCCGGTGAGGGCGCCGAAGCCGGCTGCGGTCCACAGCGTCATCGGAGCCACCACCGGTGGCAGCGCCAGGCCGAGCAGGCCGCCGAGGATCGGCAGCAGCGCCGCGGTGAGCAGCGCGCCCAGCACCAGGCCTACGATGATGCCGGCAAGGGTCAGCAACATCACCTGGGTGAGGAAGTGGACGAGGATACGCGCACCGGTGGCGCCGAGCGCCTTCATGGTGGCGATGGAACGCTGCCGTTCGGTGACATAGGCGGAGATGGCGTTGGAGACGCCGAGCCCGCCGACCAGCAGCGAGGACAAGCCCACGATGGTGAGGAAGCGCGCGAACATGTCGAAGAAGCGCGCAAGGTCGGCCGTGGCATCCTTGGGGCCGGCGAGCTTCCAGCCGGCCTTGGGGAAGGCAGTGGCGATCTGCTGCATGGCCCCGTCCGGATCGGTGCCATCGAGCAGGATCTTGTAGCGATAACTGGCGAGGACGCCGGGCGCGAGAATCCCCGTGGCGTTGAGCGCGTCGACCGACATCAGCACCGGCAGCCCGAACTGCAGCCCGGCGGTGATGCGGTCGGGCTCGGCGCCGATAACGCCGGCGAGGGTGAAGCTGGCGTCGCTGATGGTGAGCTTGTCGCCGAGCTTGAGGCCCAGCCGATCGAGCAGCAACTGGTCGGCAACGAGGCCGAAGCTGCCGTCGTCGCGGCGGGCCAGCAACTGCGAGAGCGGGGCGTTGGCGCCGGTGACGGTCACCGTGCCGATCAACGGGTAGTTGGCGTCGACGGCGCGGATGGCGAGAAAGCTGTTCTGCTCGCCGGCATCGCCACGGCCCATCACCTCGATGACTTCGCCGAGCTTGCCCAGCCGCTCGAACGCCTGTCGTTCCTCCGGGTTGGCGGCGCGGTAGGAGAGCTGTGCCTCGATGTCGCCGCCGAGCAGCGTGCGGGCGTCGCGCAGCAGCGCCGATTGCAGCGCCGCGCCCACCGAGCCGACGAGGGTAATGGTGCCGACGCCGAGCGCCAGACAGGCGAGCAGGATGGTGAAGCGCCGCAGGTCGCCGCGCAGGTCCCGCAGGGCGACCCGCAGCCAGCCGCGCAGAGCCGCAGCGGCGGCACTCACGCCCGCACCTGCTCGCTGAGTTGTCCCTCGTTCATGCGCAGCTGGCGATCGGCCTTGGCGGCCAGCGAAGCGTCGTGGGTGATCAGCAGGATCGCCGTGCCGCGCTGGCGCGCGATGCCGAACATCAGTTCGATCACATGCGCGCCGGTTTCCTGGTCGAGGTTCCCGGTGGGCTCATCCGCCAACAGCAGCTTGGGGTTGCCGACGATGGCGCGGGCGAGGCCGACCCGCTGCTGTTCGCCGCCCGACAGTGCGCTCGGCAGGTGCGTGAGGCGACCGGCGAGGCCGACATCGCCGAGCGCCGCGGCGGCGCGGCTCTGAATCTCGGACCAGGGCAGCGACGGTTCGGCGATCTCGAGGGTGAGGGCGACGTTCTCGAGTGCGGTGAGCGAGGGAATGAGGTGGAAATTCTGGAACAGGATGCCCAGCGCATTGCGCCGGAAGATAGCGAGCCGGTCTTCGTTGAGCGTCGCGATATCGGTGCCGGCGACCCTGATCGAACCTGAGCTCGCCTGCTCGAGACCGGACAGCACCATCAGCAGCGAGGTCTTGCCGCTGCCCGAGGGGCCGACGATGGCGGCGACTTCGCCCGGGGCGAGGCTGAGGTCGACATCCCGCAGGATGTGCAGCGAAGTGGCTCCGCTCTTCAGGTGCAGATTGATGCCTTTGGCATCGACGACGGGAGCGGGCATGGGGCGGCCGGGTTCGCTGCGATTACAGGCACATAGTGTGTCGGTGTGGCCGTTCAATAGAAAGGCCCGGTGGCACTTAATCGCAGCGGGGCGGTTTGGGTTCCGTGGTGTCTCGGCCGCGAGCATCGCGAGCCTGGCGCACCCCCTCCGAGCTACGCTAGCTCGCTTCGCTCCCAAGCTTCGCTTGCCTCCCCCGTCAAGGGGGAGGTGGGCATCGCGTTTGTAGCTGGCTCGACGGCAAATATCGCCCGCTCAGTACTCGGTCATCGCCAGCAGGAACCAGGCGGCGTGCGGCAGCCATTGCTCGCTCCAGCGCCAGGACTGGAACGGATGCTCGGTTTCGCAGAACGCGATATCGGTCTCGTCGGTGAGCGAGGAGGTGATGCCGTTGCAGATGCCGCCATTGGCATTGGGGAATTTGGCCGGCCCATAGATGGGCCAGTTGCGGCCGAAGCCCTGCAGCATCGAGGCGTGGTAGGGGTTGAGGCCGAGGATCCAGTCGAGCGCCCGTTGCGACTGGAGCCGCGCCAGTTTGGCCGTCTCGGCGTCGACATGCGGCATGGCGCGGCGCAACGCATAGGCGAGACTCCCCAGCCGGGCGTTTTCGCCCTGCCACCAGTAGCCGCTGTCATTGCCGTGCGGATAGAAGAACTGCGTGCCGATCTCGCCATCGCTGCGCCTCACCAGCTGACGTGGATAGGCGAAGGGGTTTTCGACCTCTGCGGTGATCGTGGAGAGGTGGCGCACCACCTTGGAGAGCGCGGCGACGACCCGCCGCCGATCGGCCTCGGGGGCGATGGCGAGGTAATCCACCAGGGCGGCGATCGGCAAACCTTCATCGGAGGCGTGGAAGAACGGCCGGGTGCCGTTATCGGCACGCCACCAGCCATCGTAGCCATGGCCGCTGCTCAGCCGATCGAGCAGGCTCGTGGCACGTTCGCCGGCCTTCACCAGGTATTCGGGCTTGCCGGTCGAGCGGCTGAGTTCGGTGGCGGCGAGCAAAGCGCAATAGTCGTCGATGATGTTTTCCTCGCCATTGTCGAGATAGTCGAGGTTGTGCGCTTCGAGGTGGGCAAAGGCGCGCTCGGCGGTTGCGAGGTAATCGGCGGCGGTGAAGGCTCCGTCCTGCTTCAACCGGGCGGCGCGGGCCAGCGCGGCGATGGCCATGCCGCCGCCCTGGCGGTAGCCGGCCTCCCAAGTGTCGTGCTTATGGCCCTTCTGGGTGGAATAGGAGCAGATCTGGCGCTGCGCCGTGTCGCCCGACCAGCGATCGAACACCGTCATGTAGAACATGCCGGCTGGGTCGCACATGCGGACGAGGAAGTCTGCGCCCCACAGGGCCTCCGTGCGGAAGGCGGCATGCAGCTCGCCATCGATATGCGGGCAGATAGCCGCCTTACTGAACGACCAGACCACCAGCGGGGTCTGCTGCGGGTTCATGAAGTTGGCATAGCTCAGGTGGCTCAGGTATTTCGACACATCGCCCGAGGCGTCGTACCAGCCGCCATGCACGTCGACGGGGGCGTCGCGTTTGTCGCCGATGAAGCCGATAGCGCGGTCGGCGCTGAGATAGGGCTCCTCGGTACGCTGACCCTGGAAGTAGCCCAGCAGCGCTGGGGGGAAGCGCTCGACGTACAGCTTTTCGGTGATCTCGAACGGCTCGGAGGTAAGGCGGGCACCGGTGGTGTCGAGCGCTTCGAGGAGGAAGCGGCCGGCCCCGGTGAAGGCGGAGAACTCGGCCGTCTGCCAACGCTGCGTCTTCCAGCCATCGACCCCGGTGGCACTCCCGGGGGTGGTCTCGAATACGAGCGTGCCGGTGGTGGCGTCGCGCAGCCGCAGCGCGGTGAAATCGGCGCCCTCACCAAGGGCGAGAACGGCGAATTTCGGGCCCAGGGTTTCGTAGCCGACCTGGTTGGTGGCGATGGCGCGGCTCGAAAACAGCGCGGGATACTGGGCGTTGATCGCGAGGAGCTGGTTCATTGCAGATGGTCCGGTCAGAGATGGTGACAACGGGCGGTGTGGCCCTCGCCGACTGAGGTGGGGTCGGGCATGATCTCGCGGCAGATGTCGCTGGCGCGCGGGCAGCGCGGTGCGAAGGGGCAGCCGCGGCTTTGAGATGTCCAGAGCGGAATGTCGGCAGCCCGCCGAGTGGCGCCCGTGATCTTGTTCCTGGGGTTGGGCACCGCGGCGATGAGCAATTGCGTATAGGGATGACGCGGCTGATCGGTGATCGCCTCGCTCGGTCCCTGCTCGACCAGATGCCCGGCATACATCACCGCCGTCTCCTCGGCGAAGTAGCGGGCGGTGGCGATATCGTGCGTGATGTAGAGCGCGGCGAGGTTCTTCTGCCGCTTCAGGTCTTCGAGCAGGTTGAGGATACCGAGCCGCACCGAGACGTCGAGCATCGAGGTCGGTTCGTCCGCCAGCAGCACCGTAGGGTTCACCGACAGGGCCCGGGCGATGGCGACGCGCTGGCGCTGGCCGCCCGACAGCTCATGCGGGCGGCGCTTCAGGAATTCGGCAGCCGGCACCAGGCCGACCTGGGAGAGCAGGGCTTCGCTCTCGCTGCGGATCTGCAGGCCGCTCAGCTCGGGGCGATGCAGGCGCAGCGGCCGTTCCAGGATATAGCCGATGCTCTGGGTCGGGTTCAGCGAGCCGAACGGATCCTGAAAGATCATCTGCACCTCGGCGCGATAGTCGGTCAGCGCCTTGCCGCTGAGCTTGCCGACATTGACCCCGCGAAAGCTGATCTCGCCCGCTGCCGGCTCGTAGACCCGCGCCAGCATCCTGGCACACGTGGATTTGCCGGAACCGGATTCACCGACCAGCGCCAGTGCGCGGCCAGGGGTGAGCTTGAGCGAGATGCCCGACAGCGCCCTGAGCGTCGTGCGCTTGCCGACAAGGCCGCCGAGCACGAAGCGCATGTCGACATTGCGCATCTCGAGGATCGGTTCGTCCGTCATGACAGCAGATGACATGCGGCCTGTCCTCCCGTGGCCGGAGTGGGGCGGAGCTCGGGCGCCAGCCGGGTGCAGACCGGGATGGCCTCGCCGCAGCGCGGCGAGAAGCGGCAGCCCTCGGGCAGGGCGCTGAGGCTGGGCGGCGCGCCGGCAATCCCCTCGAGGCGGACCCGTGGTCCGCTGAGCGGCGGGAAGGAGCGGCCGAGCGCCCTGGTATAAGGATGCTGCGGGGCGGTGAGGATCGAGCTGGCAGGCGCAACTTCCACCAGCTCGCCGGCGTACATGACGCCGATGCGGTCGCAGAATTCGATCATCAGCCCGAGGTCGTGGGTGATGAACAGTACCGAGAAGCCGAAATGGGCCTTCAACTCACAGATCTGCTCGATGATGTCGCGCTGCACCACCACGTCGAGCGCGGTGGTGGGCTCATCCATGATGATCAGTTTCGGTTCGAGCGCCAGCGCCATGGCGATGCAGATGCGCTGGCGCATGCCGCCCGAGAACTGGTGCGGATAATCGTCGAGGCGACGCGGGTTGATGCCCACCAGCTCGAACAGTTCGGCGGCGCGGGCGAGCGTCTCGGCGCGGCTGGCCTTAGGGCGATGCGCCAGGATGGCGTCCTCGATCTGCTCGGAGACCTTGATCACCGGGTTGAGGGCATTCATCGCCGACTGGAAGACGAAACTGACTTCGCTCCAGCGGTAGCGCCGCAACCGCTCGGGGGAAAAGCTCAGGACGTCCTCGCCCATGAAGCGGACGGCGCCGCCCGAGACGAGTCCGGGCAGCCGGGTGAGGCGCGCGAGCGCGAAGGCGACGGTGGATTTGCCGCAGCCGCTCTCCCCGGCGAGCCCGAAGGCCTCGCCCGGGCGGATATCGAAGTCGATACCGTTGACGGCACGCGACACGCTGTTGGCGCCGACATAGTCGACGGTGAGATTGCGGACTTCGACGAGGGGTTGGGTCAGCATGGGGCAGTTTCCACACGGTATCTGCAGTCGTCGCTTCCCTCCCCCTTGAGGGGAGGGATTGAGGGTGGGGGTGGTGCGGTGATCACCGATGGACCCCCACCCCCACCCCTCCCCACGAGGGGGAGGGGTGCCGTTCGATCGCGTCAGACAAAATCCACACTCCGGTTGCGGCGCCTCAGGAAGCGGCGGATGGGGCCGATGCGGCGGGTGGCGGCGAGTTGCGGGTTGGTGATCTCGTCGACGGCGAAATTGACCATCACGAGCGCCGCGCCGGTCAGCATGATGGCGATGGCCGGCGGCCAGATTTCGAACCAGGCGCCGGTCTGCAGCGCCTGGGCCCGCATGGCCCAGTAGAGCATGGTGCCCCAGGTCACCGAGTTGGGACTGCCCAGCCCGATGAACTCGAGCGCCGCCTCGGCGAGAATGCCGTAAATGGTGGCAAGAACGAACCCGCCGACCACGAACGAACTCATGTTGGGCAGGATTTCGCGCACGATGATCCGCCATTTCTTCTCGCCCATCAGCTCGGCGGCGAGCACGAATTCGCGGCTCTTGAGGGCGAGGGTCTGGGTGCGGATGGTGCGCGCGCTCCAGCCCCAGCCGGTCAGGGCAAGCACCAGGCCGATTACGGTCGGCGACGCCTCCTCGATGAAGCTGGCGAGCACGATGATCAACGGCAGCGCCGGCAGCACCAGCGAGACGTTGACGAAGAAGGTCAGCACCTCGTCGGTCTTGCCGCCGAAATAGCCGGCCGAGATGCCGACCGCGAGGCCGATCAGCGTGGCCGAGAAGCCGGCGATGAAGCCGACGGTGAGGCTCGAGCGGCTGCCTTCGAGCAGCTGGCTGAAATTGTCCTTGCCCTGGCGCGAGGTGCCGAGGAAGTGCTCGACGCCCGGCTGCACATGCGGTTTGCCGGCGCGGCGATAGGGATCGTAGGGAGTGATCAGTGGCGCCAGCAGCGCCAGGATGACGAAGATGGCGAGGATGATCAGCCCGAGCATGCCCTTCTTGTTGGTGACGAAAAGCTGGGCCCAGCCGGGGAGTTTCGCGAGGAGCCGCGAGCGCGGCCGGACCCCGAGTTCGGCCATCAGCTCGCGCTGCGTCGGGGCGGTGAGCTCGGCGCGCGGCGCGGTGGTGGTGATGGCGGGGAGGATGTCGGTCATGGGGTGAGCCTCGCGGCCGGTGCTTGCCGACCCCCACCCCTGTCCCCTCCCCGCAGGGGGGAGGGGGACGCCAACACTAGCTGGGTGTGTGTGGGGCGAAAATTCGAGAGCGCAGGTCTCCCTCCCCCTTGCGGGGAGGGGACAGGGGTGGGGGTCCACACGCACCGGCCCATCATCATGCCCTCCCCAGCGAACGGAGCCGCGGATCGAGGATGACGTTGAGGACGTCGGAGGCGAGGTTGGCGATCAAGACGCTCATGGTGAGCAGGATCAGCTGTGCCTGGATGAAGGAATAGTCGCGGGTCTGGATGGCGTTGAGGGTGAACTTGCCGAGCCCCGGATAGTTGAACACCACCTCGGTGATGAAGGCGCCGCCCAGCACGTAGCCGATCGACAGCGCCAGCGAGGTGATCTGCGGCAGGATGGCGTTGCGGGCCACGTAGCGGTTGCGGATGCGGCGGTCGCTGAGGCCCTTGGCTTTGGCGAGCAGCACGAAATCCTCGTTGAGCAGGTTGATCATGGTGTTGCGCATGCCCAGGTGCCAGGCGCCGAAGCTGACGATGACGATCGAGGCGACCGGCAGCACGGCGTGCCAGGCGACGCTCAGCACGGTCTCGAGGTTGAAGGCCGGGGTGAGGTTCATTTCGTGGGCACGCCCGAGCGGAAAGATCGCCCACTGCATGGTGAAGGCGTACCAGAGCAGCAGCGCCACGACGGCCGGGGTAAAGGCGTTGAGCATGACGTTGATCGGGGTGAAGAAGGTGTCGAAGAAGCCGCCGCGCCGCCAGGCCGACCAGATGCCCATGGTGATACCGATGCCGAACGACAGCGCCGTGGCGGCGCCGACGAGGAACAGCGTCCACCCGGCGGCGTAGAAGAGGAGGCTCGCCGTCGGCTCGGGGAAGTTGACGGTCGAGATGCCGAAATCGAAATGCGCGAGCCGCCACAGATATTGCAGGTACTGCTCCCACAGCGAGCCATCGAAGCCGTAGGTTTTGCGGATGGCGTCGATCTGGTCGGGCCGGAGTTTGCCGCGCAGCGACAACAGGATGCGGGTCGCCGGATCGCCCGGCATCAGCCGCGGGATCAGGAAATTGAGGGTGATGGCGACGAAGAACGCCCCGAAATAGAAGCCTAGTCGTCTCAGCAAGAACGCCATTGCCTATCCTTTGGCCTCAGTCACCTCTCCCCTGAGGGGAGAGGTCGGCGCGCAGCGCCGGGTGAGGGGTTCAGATCGTCAGCCTGCTCTCTGCTGCAGCATCGCACGGTGGCGTGCTGCTGCGGGAACGCGAGTTGAGAGGCCGCACCCCTCACTCTGACCCTCTCCCCTGAGGGGAGAGGGGACGTGAGGGCAGCGTCTCCAAGCCTACTTCGCCACCGGCGTCAGGCTCAGCAGCACCTTCACCCGTTCGTGGATGCCGGCGGGGTTGTTGGGGCGGGCCCAGGCGTTGGACTCGTCCGGCCAGCCGGTGAAATTGCGGGTCGAGTACTCGTACCAGGCGGGGTTGGAGAACAGCGTGATCACCGGCAGGTTCTCGGCTACCTGCTTCATCACCGAGGTGATCTTCTCTTTCTGCACGGCAACGTCGGCGGTGGCGCTGATGGCGGCGAGATCGGCCTCGATACCGGGGATCTGCATCTGGTGCATGGACTGCTCGTTGAGCTGGCCGGGGACCATGGTGCGCGGGTTGAACATCGAGTGGTAAGTGAACCATGGCGTCGAGCTCAGGTTGGTCCACATAATGTAGACGTCGAAATTGCCGGTCGGGATGTTGTCGAACCAGGCGCCTTCCTCGGGCGTCTCCATCTCGCCGTTGATGCCGATGTCCTGGAGGTTCTCCGACACGGTCTGCAGCGTGTTCACCCAGTCGTCCCAACCGGCCGGCACGGCCATCTTGAAGGCGATGGGGGTGCCGTCGGGGTTGTCGCGCCAGCCGTCGCCGTCCTTGTCGAGGAAGCCGGCATCATCGAGGACTTTCTTGGCCGCCTCGGGGTTGTACTCCATCAGGTACTGATAGGGCGCCAGCGCCGTCTTATCGATCCAGTCCTTGTAGAACATGCCTTCGCCGATCGGATACTCGGCCGGTGTTGTGAGCCCGAAGGTGGCGGTGTCGACCAGCGTGCTGCGGTCGATGGCCATCGACATGGCCTTCCTGAACTCGAGGTTGTTGAATGGCGCCTTGGTGGTGTTGAGCTGCAGGTTCGTGCCGGCATCGGGCGGCAGCCAGTAATGGTTGTCCGGACTCTTCGACGCAAAGGTGATCTCGGGATCGGTGATGCCGTCGGTGGCCCAGTCGAGATCGCCATTGGTGATGGCGGCGATGACCTGCAGGTTGTCGGAAAGCTGCGGGTACTCGATGCAGTCGATCTTTACCTCGGCGGCGTCACGATAGAGCGGGTTCTTGCACAGCTTGAACGCGTTGCGCGAAAAGTCGCGCACTTCGGTGAAGGGGCCGGTCGCCACCACCTTGGGGTTGGCGTAGTTCACCGGGTCGGCGACATCCTTCCAGATATGCTCGGGCAGCGGGAAGACCGGGCCGATATTGAGCCGCGCCAGCGAGTCCGCATTCTTGAGTTCGAAGCGGACGGTGTGGTCGTCGACCGCCACCACGTCGACGATCGAGCCGGTGTCTTTTTCGGCGCTGTAAATGTCGTAGCCGATGGGGAAATCGAGATGCGCCTTGGCGTAGTTGAAGGTGAAGACCACGTCGGCGGCGGTGAACGGTTCGCCGTCAGACCACTTGACGCCCTCACGCAGGTGGTAGGTGACGCTCTTGAGGTCGGCGCCCAGTTCGTAGGAGGTAGCGAGCGCCGGAAAGTCGTTGTCCGGATGCCAGACATTGTCGATCCACAGCGGCTCATAGGCGAAATCCTGCACATAGGCGTGCGGGCCGGTGAGGTTGTAGGGGTTGTAGTTCTCGACATGCGCGTCGGTGTGAACCGGGGCGATGCGGATGATGACCTCGGCCTGTGCCAGGGTGGCAAAACCGGCGCCGGCCAGCGCCGTAGTGGCAAGAAGGGTCAGTAAACGCAGTCGGTGCATGGCTTGTGCTCTCCCTGTGAGATCGATCCCATATCGATCAGCCGTTTGCAGTCGAAAAAGCTCCTGAGGCGTAGTCCCTGGTTTGCCGCGAGATCGGGCCGGAAGGTCGGCGGACCTCCCCGGATCTCTCGGTGGTCAACTGGCAGTCAGCGCCGGCGCGACGTTGCGCTGCGTCGGCGGAAGACCCCGCACCGGGCCGACGCTGTGGCGCAGGATCAGCTCGGTGGGAATGGTGATGACGGGTTCGGGCGGCGGCTCGCCATCGAGAATGGCGAGCAGCAGGCGGGTGGCGACGCGTCCCGCTTCGTCCACCGGCTGGCGCACGGTGGTGAGCCCCGGGGTGAGATGGCGGGCGTGGAAGTTGTCGTCGAAGCCGAGCAGCGAGACGTCGTCGGGCACTCGTTTCCCGGCGGCCTTCAGCGCCAGGAGCGCGCCGGCCGCGACGTCGTCGTCGCCGGCGAAGATGGCAGTGGTCTCGGGCCGCTCGACGATGAGGCGGGCCGTGGCGTCGTGGCCGAAGGTCTCGGAAAAGCTGCCATGCTCGACATGGATATCGTCGCGGGACAGGCCGTAACCGGCCAGCGCCGTGTCGATGCCGGCGAGCCGCTCGTGCGTATCGCGATAGATGGTGCCGCCGGAGAGATAGGCGATGTGGCGGTGGCCCTCGGCAAGCAACAGGCGCATGCCGGCTTCGGCGCCGGTGGCGTTGTCGATGGTGACCCGGGCGCGGGCCGGCGGGCATTCGTTGCCGCCGACGGTGACCACCGGGGTCCGCGAGCGGGCGATGATCTCGAGCACATCGTCGCGCAGGGCGTTCTCGAGATAGAGGATCAGCCCATCGCAGGCGCGATCGAGCAATTCGATAATGGCGTGCGCCTCTTCATCGCGGTCGGCGTAACCCGACGCGACGATAATGCTCTTGCCAGCGGCGCGCGCCGTTTCCTGCATGCCGCCGATCATCTGCGCATAGAACGGGCTCGAGACGTTGACGACCACGCCGCCGATGATGTCGGATCGGTTGGAGCGCAGGCCCCGCGCCATGGTGTTGGGGCGGTAGCCGAGTTCCCGGATCGCCGCTTCGACCGCCTTGCGGGCCTCGTCCGAGACGTAGCCGTTGCCGGCGATCAACCGCGAAACGGTGGATCGGGAGACGCCCGCCCTCTTCGACACATCGGTGATCGTCGCCATGGAAACTCGACATGAGATCGATCCCACATATCAGCGCGATGCCGAGGGCGTTGTCAACCGGCTGTGCCGAACAGACGACAACCCGGCGCGCCCGTTCAGCTGCCGTTCAGTCGCAGAGGGCCAGGATCCGTCCATCCAATCAATGGTTTAGTACGGAGAATTGCAATGCGTCGTGCCGCCGTCCTCGTCTTCTCCGCTCTCGCGATTTCGACGTTCGCGAGCCATGCCATGGCCTTCCAGACCGGTACCATCTACAAGTCGAAGGACGGCGAATGGATGTGCATCGACCGCTGGGGCAACGAGATTCCGCCCAGCTCGACCGGCGGCTGGACGGTGGTCACCCCGCCGCGCAAGGTCGGCGGCGATTGCAACAACCAGTATGTGGTGCGCACCGGCGCGACGCTCGGCGCTGCGGCGGATCTGGCGGCGCCGCTGCTCGATAGCCCGGTAGTCCGCGCGGACAAGGGCATGACCGAAAAGGGTATCAAGTAGCCGGCTGCCGATCTGGTCATTGCGGTTGCATCGCGTCGCGGTTTGCGGCCTGATGCGGTTCTCAGCTTCGGTGAGGCCGCGATGACCAGCTTCTCGAACAGACCGCTCACCGCCGAAACCTGGCCGGATTTCGCCGCGCTGGTCGAGCGCCATAACGGCGTCTGGGGCGGCTGCTGGTGCATGGCGTTCCACGCCGAGGGTGTCGGCAAGGAGCGGGCACCTGCGCAGAACCGGGCCGACAAAGAGGCGCGCGTGCTCCGCGGCGCGGCGCATGCGGCGCTGGTGTTCGACGGCGAAACCTGCGTCGGCTGGTGCCAGTTCGGCTCGCACGCCGAGTTGCCGCGGATCAAGGCGCGCAAGGCCTATGAGGCAGAACCGGCGCCGCCGGCCGACTGGCGGATCACTTGCCTGTTCGTCGACAAGACGCAACGCCGCCGCGGCGTGGCCGCTGCGGCACTGGCCGGTGCGCTCGAAGAGATCGGCCGGCTGGGCGGCGGGACCGTAGAGAGCTTCCCCGAGGACACGGCCGGCCGCGCGGTTTCGGCGTCGTTCCTGCACAACGGCACGCTCGAGATGTTCGAGGCGGCCGGTTTCACGCGGCAGCGGCGGTTGGGCAAGGATCGCTGGTTGGTGAGGACTATCGTAGCCGGACGCTGAAGCCGCAGCCCGCCGGATGGAACGGCGGAGGTCCCAGGGAAAATCGAAGTGGTGGAGCTGAGCGGAATCGAACCGCTGGCCTCATCATTGCGAACGATGCGCTCTCCCAACTGAGCTACAGCCCCGCTTCGATGGCGCGCTTATTAGCCAATCTCGGCGGCGAGGACCAGTCCTTTTTTCAGGCGACGAGACGCTGGGCGAGGAGGCTGCGGGCAGTGGCCACGGCGGCGTCGGGGCCGGGGATGGTGGGACGGGCCAGCAGCAGCCGGCCGCTATTGCCGTCGACGCGCCGGACATGGCCGAGCTCGGCGGTGTTGGAGCCGATCTGCGAGTCGAACAGGCCCATCAGGCGCACCACCCAGTTGGGCAGTTCGAAGCGCGGAGCGCGGGTGGCGGCCTGGGGCAGGGCAGTGCGAAGCGTAGTGGCGAGTTCGAACAGGCTCATCTCACGATCGGCGAGGATGTGCCGCCTGCCCCCCGCCGTGGGCGCTGTCATGGCGGCGATCTGAGCGGCAGCGACGTCCCGCACATCGATGATGGAGAAGCTCATCTTCGGTGCGGCGGGCATCCAGCCATTGAGCAGGCGCTGCACCAGGAGGCCCGAGGTGCCGACGTCCTCGTCGAGCAGCGGGCCAAGAATGGCGCCCGGGTTGATGGTAGCGAGCCGCTCGCCGGCCCCGAAACGATCGGCGACCGCCCAGGCTTCGCGCTCGGCGCGCAGCTTCGATTCGGCGTAGGCGCCGACCTTGGGACTGTCGGTATTGGTCCAGTCGGCGGTGGTGAAGGTGCGGCTGTAGTCGTCGTGGCCATAGACGATGGCGGCGATCGAGGAGGTGACGACGATGCGCTCTACGCCGGCCGTGAACGCGGCGGCGACGGCGCGGCGGGTACCCTCGACGGCCGGACGGATGAGCTCGTTCTTGTCCTTGGGCATTTCGAGCACGAAGGGCGAGGCGACGTGCTGCAGGTAGCGTACGCCGGACATCGCTTCGGCCCAGCCCGCATCGGAGAGCAGGTCGAGGGCGACGAACTCGAGCCGCGAAGTGTCGGCGCCATGCGCCGCGAGGGTTTTCCTCACCTTTTCGGCGCGCTCGAGGCTGCGCAACGAACCACGGACGGTATAGCCTTGTGCGAGGAGCTGCAGGGCGACATGGCCGCCGAGAAAACCGGAAACACCGGTGACGAGAACGCGGTCGGAATGGTCGGACATTCTGAGGTATCCCTCCGTTGAACTGAACGATATGTACGAAGATCGTTCAGTTCGTTCAAGATATCGACGAAGGAAATCGGCGTGGCGGACATCGACAAGCGGGAGCAGATCCTTTCGGCGGCGCGGCGGCTGATCCTGCGCCAGGGCCTTCGGGCCACCTCGATGGAGGCGATCGCCGCTGAGGCGCGGGTGGCCAAGCCCACGCTCTACAAGTACTTTCCGGACAAGAACGCGGTGTTCGAGGCGATCGTCGCTGGGCTGATGGCGGCGCTCCATCAGGGGGTGGTGGCGGCGCTGCGGGGGGAAGGGGATGTGGTCGAGCGGGTTTCGGCTGCGTTGGCCGCCAAGTACGGGGCCATCGACAGCCTGCTCGAGGGATCGCCGCACGCCGCCGAACTTTATGACGAGCACGAAAAAGTGCGGCCCGAGGTGCGGGCAAGCGAAGAGGCGATCGAGAAGCTGGTGGCCGACGAGTTGGGGAAGGCCGGGGCGAAACAGCCGGAATTGATGACGCGGCTGCTGCTCGATGCCGCCTGGGGAATCAAGCGCAAAGCCCGTGACCCGGCAGGAGTGGGGCCAGGGATCCGGCTGCTGGTGGAGCGGTTGGTGGGGTCGGAAGTGGCGGGATGAACGTGCCGAGCCATTGCACGACCCGATAATCCCGGTGGGGAGGGGAGGCGGTGCCCCGAACCCCCTCCGCGAGAGTTCTTGCCTGGCCGAGCCTAGATGGTAGCCCAGGCGCCGGTCTTCTCGCTTTCAAACACCGCGTCGATGACCTTCATCGATTTGATGGCGTCTTCGACCCCCCATTCGAGCGGCTTGTCGTCGAGGATGGCGCGGCAGAAGGCGTTGGCCTGTTCAGTGTACTGGTCGCAGGGCGGGATGATCTCGCGGCGGCTGAGGTGGCCATCCGGCGCGTAGCCATTGTCGATGATCAGCGCGGTGGCGGTGTCGGCAGGGGCGTTGAACGGAATCACGAGTTCGACGCGGCCCTTGGTGCCGATCACCTCGAGTGACTGGTGGTTCACGCTCTGGGTGGAGCAGACGAAGCTCGCCTGCTTGCCGCCGCCGAAATCGAGGATCACCGAGGCGAGCCGGTCGGTCTTCATCACCGGGTCGCGGTCGACCAGCGACACGGCGCGCTTCGGTTCTGCCTCGAACAGGAAGCGGGCGCCGGTGATCGGGTAGCAGCCGACATCGTAGATGCCGCCGCCGCCGATATCGGCCTGGTTGCGCACGTTCGTGGGGTCGGTGAGGAAATACTCGAAGATGCCGCGAACGGTGCGGAGTTCGCCGAGCTCGCCGGAGCGGACGATTTCGCGAGCCCGCAGCCACTGCGGGTGATGACGGACCATAAAGGCTTCATGGAACACGATGCCCTTGGGCAGTTGGCGCAGTTGCTCGGCTTCTTGCGCGTTGAGTGCGATCGGCTTTTCGCACAGGACGTGCTTGCCGGCTTTCGCCGCGGCGAGCGTCATCGGCACATGCAGGTGGTTGGGGAGTGGGTTATAGATGGCGTCGACGTTGGGATCGGCGAACAAGGCCTCGTAGCTGCCGTGCGCCCTGGCCTTGCCGGTGAGGCCCAGTTCGGCGATGTATTCTTCAGCCTTTGCCACGTCGCGCGAGGCGACGGCCACCACTTCGCTCAGCGGCGACTTCATGATCGCCGGGGTGACCTTCTTCAGCCCGATATTGGCGGTGCTGAGGATGCCCCAGCGGATCTTCTTTTCTGCCATGATGGTTCTCCCTCTGTTGGCCCCATTGGTAGCGGATGGACAGCGTCGCTGCCATAAGACTTCCGCAAGTTTCGTTGCGACAAGGATGAACCGCGATGACGCTCAACTATCTGCAGACGGTGCCGATCCTGCGCTCGTTCGACGAGGCGAAGGCGCGCGAGTTCTATATCGACTGGCTGGGCTTCAGGGTGGATTGGGAGCATCGGTTCGAGCCGGGGCTGCCGCTCTACATGCAGGTCAGCCGGGATGGCATCGTGTTGCATATTTCGGAGCACCATGGCGATGGCTCGCCCGGGGTGCACGTGCGGGTGAACTGCACCGGAGTGGCCGAGCTGCAGGCAGAACTGATCGGCAAGCGCTACAAGAACAACCGGCCGGGCCTGGAGCGGCCGGAATGGGGTGGGCTCGAGTGCACGGTGATCGATCCGGTGGGCAACCGGATCACCTTTGCCGAGGCTGATGCCGCCTGACCAGGCCGCGCGCGAGTTCGCGCACCGGCACTTCGACGTGGGCGATGAGGTTCAGGCGACCTGTCCCGCGGCCCAGCCGGAGGCCCAGGCCCACTGGAAGTTGTAGCCGCCGAGCCAGCCGGTGACGTCGACGGCCTCGCCGACGAAGTAGAGGCCAGGCACCGCGCGCGCCTGCATGGTGGTGGAATCGAGCCCGTCGGTGTCGATGCCGCCCAACGTCACTTCCGCGGTGCGATAGCCTTCCGAGCCGGTGGGCTTGATGGTCCAGCGGCGCAGCGCGTCTTCGATCTTGCCGAACGATTTGTCGCTCATGTCGCCCATCATGGTGCTGATGCCGATATCCTCGGCCAACATCTGGGCGAGGCGCTTGGCGAGGTGCTGCGACAGCACTGTCTGCAACTGCAGCTTGGGGGTGGTGCTGCGCGCCTCGCGGAGGATCTCGCCCAGGTCGCCATTGGGGAACAGGTCGATGACGATGGCGTCACCCTCGCGCCAGTAGCTCGAAATCTGGAGGATCGCCGGCCCGCTGAGGCCGCGATGGGTGAAGAGCATGGCCTCGTCGAAGCTCTTCTTCTTCACCGAAACGCGGGTGGGGTCGACCGCGATGCCGCTCAACGGCGCCAGGCGCTCGAGGATGCGCGGCTCGAAGGTCAGCGGCACTAGCGCGGGGCGGGTCTCGGTGACCTCTAGCCCGAACTGGGTGGCGAGTTGGTAGGCCAAGCCGGTGGCGCCCATCTTCGGGATGGATTTGCCGCCGGTAGCGACAACCAGCGATTTCCCGATCAGCGTCTCGCTTGCCGTCA
Organism: Devosia sp. A16; assembly: GCF_001402915.1. Classification (GTDB taxonomy): domain Bacteria; phylum Pseudomonadota; class Alphaproteobacteria; order Rhizobiales; family Devosiaceae; genus Devosia_A. The sequence goes on along the minus strand of NZ_CP012945.1, from coordinate 1,933,352 downwards.
TCACCGTGAAGCTGCCATCGGCGTGGCTGACGCTGTCGATCTCGGTGTCGAGCAGCAGCGTGCCATGCGCCTTCTTCAGTTCGCTCAGCAGCAGGTTGACGATCTGCTGGCTCGAGCCGTCGCAGAACAGCTGACCCAGGGTCTTCTCGTGGAACGGGATGGCGTACTGGTCGACCAGCGCGATGAAATGCTCCGGAGTGTAGCGGGAGAGGGCCGAAAGTGCGTAGCGCGGGTTGCTGGAGAGGAAACGGTCGCGTCCCGCCTTCACCGTGGCGTTGATATTGGTGAAGTTGCAGCGCCCGCCGCCGGAGATGCGGATCTTCTCGCCGGCATTCTTGGCATGGTCTATCACCAGCACCGAGCGGCCGCGCTTGCCGGCTTCGATGCCGGCCATGAGGCCGGCCGCGCCGGCGCCGAGGATGATCACGTCGTAATGTTGCATGGGTGGGAGATACACGGAGTTCTACGGCACGCATAGGGCAGGCGACCGAGCGTCTGGCCGCCCCTCCACCGCTTCGCCGGTCCCCCTCCCCGCCACGGGGGGAGGATCACAGGAGACGCGGCTGAATCCTGCCCGCGTAGGCGATGTCCTATAGGTGATTGACTATTTGCGATTTCGGCGTAGAAACGCGGCGCCGGACAAGAGGATCGGGTTGCGGGATGCGCAAGACCCACCACATCACAATGACCAAAACGAAGACCACGGGTCTTCGTGGTGTCGTTGTTTCGGCGACCAAAACCACCAAAACCCCCTGAGCCGATCCCCGGGCAACTCCCGCCGGGGAGCGGCCGGATGCCATGTGCCGCGGACCAGGCTGGTCCAGCGCGGGGGGAATGAAGGCAAAGAGGACTTTCCAAAATGGGTTATCGCGTCGCCGTCGTCGGGGCCACAGGCAATGTGGGCCGGGAAATGCTCAACATCCTCGCGGAGCGGAAGTTTCCCGCTTCCGAAGTGATCGCGCTGGCCTCCGCCCGCTCGCAGGGCCAGGAGATCAGCTATGGCGACAAGCGGCTCAAGGTGCAGAACCTCGAGCATTTCGATTTCAAGGGCGTCGATTTCGCGCTGATGAGCGCCGGCTCGGCGATCGCCAAGGAATATGGCGAGAAGATCGGCGCCACCGGCTGCATCGTGGTCGATAATTCGAGCTTCTGGCGCTATCACGCCGACGTGCCGCTGGTGGTGCCCGAGGTCAACGCGCAGGTGCTCGACGAGTACATGGCGCGGAACGACCGCAAGAACATCATCGCCAACCCGAACTGCTCGACGGCGCAACTGGTGGTGGCGCTGAAGCCGCTGCATGACCTCGCGACGATCAAGCGCGTGGTGGTCGCCACCTACCAGTCCGTTTCCGGCGCCGGCAAGGACGGCGTCGACGAGCTGTGGGACCAGACCAAGGGCGTGTTCGTCAACGACAAGCCCGAGCCCAAGAAGTTTTCCAAGCAGATCGCCTTCAACGTCATCCCGCACATCGATGTGTTCATGGAGGACGGCTATACGAAGGAAGAATGGAAGATGGTGGCCGAGACCAAGAAGATCCTCGACCCCAAGATCAAGCTCACCGCCACCTGTGTGCGGGTGCCGGTGTTCGTCGGCCACTCCGAGGCGGTGAACCTCGAATTCGCCAACCCGATCACCGCCGACGAGGCGCGTGAAGCGCTGCGCGAGGCGCCGGGGGTTGCGGTGATCGACAAGCGCGAGGCCGGTGGCTACGCCACGCCGGTGGAAGCGGCGGGCGAGTACGACACCTATGTGAGCCGCATCCGCGAAGATGTGACGGTCGAGAACGGCCTGAGCCTCTGGGTGGTGAGCGACAACCTCAGGAAGGGCGCGGCGCTCAACACCGTGCAGATCCTCGAGACGCTGATCGAGCGCCGCCTGGTGGAGCAGAAGGCGGCTTAGGCTGCAATGTATCAGGCTTAACCTGCAATGTATCAGTGGTCGCCTTCTCCCCTTGTGGGAGAAGGTGCCCGAAGGGCGGATGAGGGGTTCTCTCCGCGTACTCAGTCGCTCCTCGCTTACGCTCGGATCGCGCTACACTTCGTTGCGCGGACCCCTCATCCGGCCTTCGGCCACCTTCTCCCACAAGGGGAGAAGGCACTGACTGCGAGTGCTGGCTGTTTGCTGGCCGGCTGAAGGAAGTGCCACTCATGCCCATCCGTCACATCGTCCTCGCGCTCTCGGTCGCACTTGTCTGGGGGTTGAGCTTCATCGCCATCCGCTGGGGCGTCGACGAGGTGGCGCCGTTGCTGCTGACGGCGTTGCGCTATGTATTCGCGGCGCTGCCGGCGGTGTTCTTCGTCAGGCGGCCGACGGTGGGCTGGCCGCTGCTCGTCGGTTACGGCCTCGCCATCGGGGTGGGGCAGTTCGGGCTGTTGTTTCTCGCCATCAAGCTCGGCATGCCGGCGGGGCTGAGTTCGCTGGTGATCCAGCTGCAGGTGTTCTTCACTATCTTCCTGGCCTTCGCCTGCTTCGGCGAGCGGCCCGGCCTTGCGCAACTGGGCGGCGCGGCGGTGGCGCTGCTGGGGATCGGGGTAATCGCGATCGAGCGGCTGGACGGTGCGGCATTGCTGCCGTTGTTGCTGACCATCGCGGCAGCGGGCTGCTGGGGTCTCGGCAACATGGTGGGGAAGGCCGCCGGGCGCATCGACATGCTGGGGTTCGTGGTGTGGTCGGCATTGATCCCGCCGATTCCGCTGCTGCTGGCCTCGCTGCTGCTGGATGGGCCGGGGACGATCCCGCTGGCCATCTCGCACCTGACCATCAAGGGGATCGGCTCGATCGCCTTCATGGCCTATGTCGCGACGCTGTTCGGCTTCGGCGCCTGGGCCTGGCTGCTCAGCCGCTACAGCACCGGGCAGGTGGCGCCGTTCGCGCTGTTCGTGCCGGTGGCGGGGATCGCCGGCGCTGCGCTGTTCCTCGGCGAGGCGATCACCGGCGTCGAGGTGATCGGCAGCGTGCTGGTGTTCGGCGGCCTGTTGATCAATGTCTTCGGTCCGCGGCTGAGGCGGAAAGCGGTCTGATCGTCACGCCGGGCCAGGCGTCGAGCTCAGGCGTCCGGCCGGTAGAAATCGCCTTCGTCGTTCATCACCCAGAGCTCGCCGGTCGAGATGTCGAACCAGGCGCCGTGGATGGCGAGTTTGCCTTCTTCCTCGAGACGCTTGACGTAGGGGAAGGTCCTGAGGTTGGCGATCGAGTTGCGGATCGAGAAGCGCTCCAGCATGGTCTGGCGCTCCCTGTTGGTCAGCAGGGTATATTTCGATACCGCCTCGGAGACCGGCGCCAGCATGGCCATCCACTTGCCGATGAAATCGCCCTGGGCCAGGGGCCCCGCCTCGGGGTCGAGCGCGGCCTTGATGCCACCGCAACGGCCATGCCCCATGACGACGATATTGGAGATCTCCAGCGCGTTGACGGCGAATTCGATGGCCGCCGAAGTGCCGTGCTGGCCGCCATCGGGCTGGAACGGGGGGACAAGGTTGGCGACGTTGCGCAAGACGAACATCTCGCCGGGCCCGGCCGAAAAGATGGTCTCCGGGGCGGCGCGGCTATCGCAACAGGCAATGATCATGGTGGTCGGGGATTGTCCCCGGTCCGCCAGTTCCCGGTAGCGACCCTGCTCGGGGTCGTAGCGGTCCGACATGAACGACTTGTAGCCGTCGAGCAAAAATGCTGGAAACCGATCCATACCGCAGCGGATTAGCGGTAGTTGGACGCAATTTCAATCGCCCGGGGCAAAGAGGGCGAGCAAAAGGAGTAGTGCATGTTGATCTATCGGTTCCTCTCGGGGGAGGACGATTCCGCCTTCTGCCACAAGGTTACCAAGGCGCTGAGCGAGGGCTGGGTGCTGCACGGTTCTGCCAGCTATGCGTATGACGCAATGAACAAGAAGATGGTTTGCGGCCAGGCGGTGACCAAGGTGGTCAGCGACCAGCCCTACGATCCGGACAAGAAGCTCGTCGACTACGTCTAGTCAACGAGGGTGGCGCAACCAGGGTTGGGACCCGGGCGGAGCGCCACCATCAGCCGTTCAGGTGGATGCGCCGCAGCGCGTCCATCTGGGCGGCTACTGCCTCCGGCCCGCCGCGATCGCGCGCCTCGCCGGTGGCGGCCAGTGCCGGATCGACGGGCTGGTACTTGCGGCTCCAGCGGCTGATCTCCGCCACGATCGGCAACAGCTCGATCCCCATTTCGGTCAACGAATAGATCGCCTTCAGCTTGTGCTGGGGATCGTCGGCGCGGGTCAGTACCCCCGCCTCGACGAGCTTCACCAGTCGGTCGGCGAGGATGTTGGTGGAAATGCCCTCGTCCGAAGCGAGGAATTCGCGGAAGTGCCGCTTCCCCGCGAACATCATGTCGCGAACGATCAACAGGCTCCATTTGTCGCCGAACACCTCGAGGCCGAGGTTGATCGGGCAGCCGGAACGGTGGGCAGGTACGTCGGGGTTCTCCATGGTTGCAAACTACAATTTTTGGTTGTAACGTGCAATCACTTGCAAAATGCAATCAATGGAGGATGGGATGGCGACGTTCGTGATCGTGCATGGCGCCTGGACGGGAAGCTGGTCGTGGGTGCGGGTCACCGACCGGCTGCGGGCGGGCGGGCACCGGGTGCATGCGCCGACGCTGAGCGGCCTGGCCGAGCGCTCGCACCTCAACCGATTGCCGATCACCCTGAGCACGCATGTCGATGACATCGTCAACGAGGTGCTGTGGAACGACCTCGAGGATGTCGTGCTGGTGGCGCACTCCTATGGCGGGATCGTCGCCACGGGAGCGCTGGAGCGGATCGCCGAGCGGGTGCGTTCGGTCGTCTATCTCGATGCGTTCGTCCCCGAGGATGGGCAGGGCTTCACCGACTTTGCGCCGGGCTGGGAACTCGGCGGACAGTTGACCGAGGCGCCGGCCTCCTCGCCGGGCGACTACCTCGACGAGGCGGATCGCGCCTGGGTCGACAGCAAGGCGACGCCGCAGCCGACGGCGACGCTGACGGAGCGGCTGAAAGTCACAGGCGCCTACAAGGCGGTGCCCAGAAAGACCTATATCGTCGCGACCGGCTGGAACGGCTTCCAGGGCATTGCGGATGGATTCCGCGGGCTGCCCGGATGGACGGTGCGCGAAGTCGCGTGCGGTCACGACGTGCCGATCGACAAACCGGTGGAGCTCACTGAACTGCTCGTGGAGGCAGCAAGATGAACGTACACATCGACAGCTTTACCGAGATCTTTCTCGGCGACGGGGCGTTCGTGCCGACCGTCGCCGATGCGGTGGTCGGGCCAAGCCGGATCGCAGGGCGCGGGCTGTTTACCAGCCGGGCTCGTAAGCCGGGCGAACTGCTGGCTATGCTCGATGGGCAACTGGTCGAGTGGGAGCGGTTTCCGCAAGTGCTGGAGGTGTTGGAATGGAACGCCGTGACGCCGGAGCTGCTGCTGGTGCGACCGCTGAGGACCAGCTACGGCCTGATCAACCATTCGTCCGACCCCAACGTGGTGATCGATCCTGACGGAAAGCACATGCGTTGCGGTCGCGCGGTGGAACTGGGCGAGGAATTCACCCTGGACTACTTCGCTCAGCCGGTACCCGAAGCGTATCTACAATTGCCGGAAGCCAAGGTCCTGCGCGGAGAGCTGTAGACCGGCGCTAAACCGAACATGAACGGCGGGTTCAAGGCGGGTTCGGGCAGCCAGCGCTAGAACGGGACAACAAACGCGCTATGCGCCAGATTTTGAGGTCCCGAAAATGCAGATCAAGCTGATCCTCGCCGCCGCCGGCCTCGTCGCCCTGGCGTTGCCGCTCGCCGTGTTCGCCAGCCAGCCGCAGATCGGCGCTTCGAAGTCGACGCCGTCGCTGGCCAAGGCGCAGATGTTGTCGATGCTGATGCTCGATCCGCGCGAGACCGGCGCTACGCTTACGGTCAAGCTGCCCGAGGGCTATGCGACGCTGGATGTGGACGCGGACCCGTTCGTAACGAACTGAGCTCTAATCGCTGTTGTCACCCAGAACTCGGTGTCACCCCGCGAAAGCGGGGGGCTCTGTTCTTGTGCGTGCCGCGAGTTTCGCAAACGGAGGTTCCCGCTTTCGCGGGAATGACCCGATAGAGGAGGCTCGGCAGGTGGGCGTGGAAAGCGCGGCGCAGAGCGCTAAAGTATCCCCTGCAGCCGCACATGCTGCAGCAGCATGATGGTCTTGGCGTCGGCGATTTCGCCTGATGCGATCATCTGCAACGCCTGGTCGATACCAAGTTCCAGCACTTCGATGTCCTCGCCTTCATCCTCGAGCCCACCGCCCGAGGAGACCCTCGAGTCGGCGTCGTACTCGGCGAGAAACAGCGAGAGCTTCTCGGTGACCGAGCCGGGGCTCATATAGGCGCTCATCACCAGTTCGACGTCATGGACGCGGTAGCCGGATTCTTCCTCGGCTTCCTTTTTCGCCGTGGTCACCGGATGGTCCCCATCGAGCTTGCCGGCCACCACCTCGACAAGCCATCCGGCCTCGCCGTGGGCGAAGACCGGGAAGCGGAACTGGCGGGTCAGAATGACGCTGCGCTTTTCGCGGTTGTAGAGCAACACGCCGGCCCCGTCGCCGCGATCGTAGGTTTCGCGCACCTGGCGTTGCCATTCGCCGTTGCGGCGGAGAAGTTCGAGCGTGGTCTTCTTCACCACGCCCCAGTTGTTCGACAGCACTTCTTCGCCGAGCACCCGCACTTTTTCGTTCACGTCGTCTCTCCTTTGGGAACCGGCACAAAGATCATGCGTTGCTGAACCGATTGTGAATAGCGGCTTCAGCGCAGGGCCATTCGGAGCGCGCTAAAAGCCTCGTCAAGCAGCGGAAATCTCGATCGAGATCGCCCGCAACAAGGACGAAAGAGATGGGCAGACTCGCAGCGGGAACAGTCATAGCAATCGCGATGCTCGCGATGAATGGCAACCTGGTGCGGGATGTCCTGGCCGAAGACAGCCAAAGGCTCGTCGCCTCGACCACGCTTTCGTCCGCCACCCCGGTGGCGTCCGGACCCAGCAGCGAGCGTGTGCTGAGCCTGTTGCTCACACTCGAAGCGCTGCGGGTCGCGCCGGAAGTGCTTACTCCGCGGCGCTAGCCCCGCGCTCGGCGCATAGCAGAACCAAAGTGCAATGCTGGGCATAAGCAGAGCCTTTGACCTCCGCGCAAAGCGCCGCTAGAAGTCTCGAACCATTCCAAACTGGAGCGCCCGGCCTTCCCGGCGGGCGAGGCGCGAGACTAGCATGGCTCCCTCTTCCCGGCCGCTTTCGCCGCATCTTTCGATCTACCGCTTTACCCTGACCATGACGATGTCGATCGTGCACCGCGCGACCGGCATAGCGCTCTATGGCGGCACCCTGCTCTTGGTGCTGTGGCTGGTGGGGGCGGCAGTCGGGGGCGGTTTCTTCGATTTCGTCACCTGGCTTTTCGGCATGTGGCTGGGGCAGCTCGTGTTGTTCGGCTACACCTGGGTGCTGTTCCACCACATGTTCGGCGGCGTCCGCCATTTCGTCTGGGATACGGCGAGGGCGATGGACCCGGCGGGCCGCGAGCTGGTGGTGCGGATCCAGCTGGGTGCTTCGATCCTCGTGACTCTGATCGTCTGGGCAATCTTCGTGTGGTTCAAATGAGCGCTTCCGATAAACCCACGCGGGCGCAGATCCAGAACCCGTCGACCCATTACGGCAAGGCCAAGGCCTCGACCCGGCACTTCATCACCCAGCGCATCACCGGCGCGATCAACATCGTGTTCGCGCTGTTCATCATCTGGTTCGTGGTCAGCCTCGCCGGCCGGGCGCCGGCCGAGATGATCGAGCTCGCCCGCAACCCGTTCGTCGCCATCGGGCTGGCACTGCTGGTGGTCAACGTCTCGATCCACATGCGCAACGGCATGCGCGACGTGATCGAGGATTATTTCGACAAGGGCGAACATGGCCTGGCGATGCTCGCCAACAACCTGTTCGTCGCCTCTTTCTTCGTGGTGGCGCTGGGCGCCATCGCCAAGCTCGTCTTCTGGGGTTAGTCCGCATGGCCGCTTACGAGATCATCGACCACGAATTCGACGTGGTCATTGTCGGTGCCGGCGGCGCCGGGCTGCGTGCGACGCTGGGCATGGCCGAGCAGGGGCTCAACACCGCCTGCATCACCAAGGTGTTCCCCACGCGCTCGCACACCGTGGCGGCCCAGGGCGGCATCGCCGCATCGTTGGGCAATATGGGTCCCGACAGCTGGCAGTGGCACATGTACGACACCGTGAAGGGGTCGGACTGGCTGGGCGACAACGACGCCATGGAGTACCTGGCGCGCGAGGCGCCGGCGGCAATCTACGAGCTCGAGCACTATGGCGTGCCGTTCTCGCGCACCGAAAAGGGCACCATCTACCAGCGGCCGTTCGGCGGCCACATGACCGAGTTCGGCGACGGCCCGCCGGTGCAGCGCACCTGCGCCGCCGCCGACCGCACCGGACACGCCATTCTCCATACGCTCTACGGGCAGAGCCTCAGGAACAATGCGCAGTTCTTCATCGAGTATTTTGCGCTCGACCTGATCATGGGCGCCGACGGCTCCTGCCAGGGGGTGATGGCCTGGAAGCTCGATGATGGCACGCTGCATCGCTTCCGTGCCAAGCTGGTGGTGCTGGCGACCGGCGGCTATGGCCGCTCATATTTCTCGGCGACCTCGGCCCATACCTGCACCGGCGACGGCAACGGCATGGTGGCCCGTGCCGGGCTGCCGCTGCAGGACATGGAGTTCGTGCAGTTCCACCCCACCGGCGTCTATGGGGCGGGCGTCTTGATCACCGAAGGCGCCCGCGGCGAGGGTGGCTATCTCACCAATTCCGAAGGCGAACGGTTCATGGAGCGCTATGCGCCCAACGCCAAGGACCTGGCGAGCCGCGACGTGGTCTCGCGCTGCATGACCATCGAGATCCGCGAGGGCCGCGGCGTCGGCCCGAAGAAGGACCACATCTTCCTGCACCTCGACCATCTCGATCCAAAGGTCCTGCACGAGCGGCTGCCGGGGATCACCGAGAGTGCCAAGATCTTTGCCGGCGTCGACCTGACGCGCGAGCCGATCCCGGTGCTGCCGACGGTGCACTACAATATGGGCGGCATCCCCGCGAACTATCACGGCGAGGTGCTGAACCCGACCGAAGCCGATCCGGACCGCGTGGTGCCGGGGCTGATGGCGGCGGGCGAAGCGGCTTGCGCCTCGGTGCATGGCGCCAACCGGCTGGGCTCGAACTCGCTGACCGACCTCGTGGTGTTCGGTCGGGCGGCGGCGCTGCGGGCGGCCAAGGTGGTCGACAAGGGCGCCATGGTGCCGGCGATCGTCGCCTCGGAAGACGAGCGCATCCTCGCCCGCTTCGATCGGCTGCGCCATGCCAATGGCTCGTCGCCGACGGCCCAGGTGCGCGACAAGATGCAACGCATCATGCAGGAAGACGCGGCGGTGTTCCGCACCTCGGAATCGCTGAAGTCGGGCGTCGAGCGCATCACTGCGCTCTATGGCGAGCTCAACGATCTCAAGGTCTCGGACCGCTCGATGATCTGGAACTCCGACCTCGTGGAAACGCTGGAGCTCGAGAACCTGATGGCCTGCGCCGCCACCACGGTGGTTTCGGCCGAGGCCCGACACGAAAGCCGCGGCGCCCACGCGCACGAGGATTACCCGAACCGCGATGATGTGAACTGGCGCAAGCACACGCTGAGCTGGATCGACGGCGCGGGGAAGGTGACGCTGGGCTATCGCCCGGTGCATGTTGACCCGCTGACGCCGGAGAGCGAAGGCGGCATCAGTTTGAAGAAGATCGCGCCGAAGGCGAGAGTGTACTGAGGTGAAGTGGATTCTGGTCACTGCCGCTTTAGGGACCAGTTCATTCGGTGCGGCTGCCATGGATGTGCGCACTGCTACCGAAGGGGAAATAGCCCGTTCACTTGTGGGATGCTGGCAACGTGAAAGCACCTTTGCCGAACGAAAGGCGCCCAGTTGGGGCATCCCTTACACTGTGACGGCCTGTTTCGAGGCTGACGGCGTAGTTTCTACCGGTTGGGTCGGCGGCGATGAGGGAATTGGGGACGCCGGCACCTATGAAGTCTCGGCTGGAAAGCTCCAGCTACGCGGACCCGGGCCGTCCGACGGTTGGACCTTTGACGCCAACGACCTCGATTGCGATGTCCTCATGAGCCTAGGCCGCGCCATGCGATTGCTGAACTGCGTGGGGCTTGGAGAGGATGCCGACACGGCGATCCCTGACTCGAGCTACGGCTTGCAGGTGCGCGATTGACTGCGGCGTCTGGCTATTCTGGCACACCCCTGCCACAGAAGCTTGGCCTGAAGGATGGTCAGCGGGTGCTGTTTCTGGGGTTGCCGGAGGAACTGGGCGAGCTGAAGTCGGCGCGAGATTTTGCTGAAGTCCGCGACACGCAGTGGGATGCATGGCGCGGCAGCACGGGCTGGGACTTCATCCACGGCTTTGCCACGTCGCGCGGCGTGCTCGAGGATAATGCCCGGCCGTTGATGGAGGCGATTACCCGCGATGGGATGATCTGGATTTCGTGGCCGAAGAAGGCAGCCAAAGTGCCGACCGACATCACCGAGGATACGATCCGCGAGGTGGTGCTGCCGATCGGACTGGTCGATATCAAGGTGGCCGCGGTCAGCGATGTGTGGTCGGGTTTGAAATTGATGATCCGCAAGGAACTGCGGTGAGTGAAACGGGGCGAATGATGAAGCGGGTTTTCGGAACACTGCTGGCGCTGGGGATGCTGTCGGGAGCCGCGCAGGCGGCGCCGAGCGCGGCGCAGAAGGCCGAGTTCTACAAGGTGTGCATGGGCATCGCCTCCGACGATGCGCTCTGCAGCTGCAAGGCGGATGCGGCGATGACGCTGATCGACGAGCAATTCATGGCGATCGTCATTTCGTCGATGAAGGGCAAGGCGCCGCCGGCCGACAAATATCAGGCGTACAACACCTACGTCGCCAAATCGAACCAGATCTGCAAGCCGAACTATTGAGGATTTCACCCATGTCGCCCAGCTCCACCAAAGCCATCGGGCTCGTCGCCGGGGCCTTCGCGACGCTCTGGCTCACCGGCTGCGGCGGGCTGTCGGCGGATGCGCAGGCCGTGGCGGATGCCTGCTCGAAAGTGCCCGGCGCCACGGCGGAAAGCTGCCAGTGCTATGCCAAGGAATTGTCGAGCAAGCTGAAGCCCGAGCTGATGAAGCTCGCGACCTATGCGCAGACCGACCCCGGCAAGCTGTTCGATCCCGCGGTGATCGGCAATCTGAGCGCCAATGACGTGATGACGGTGACCAATACGTCGGCCGCGGCGCTGAAGACATGCAAAATTGTAGGATAGTCCGATGGCTGAACTGACGCTCCCCAAGAACTCGCGGATCATGCCGGGCAAGACCTGGCCGAAACCCGCGGGGGCGACGCGGCTCAAGGAATACCGGGTGTACCGCTACGATCCGGACAGCGGCGAGAACCCGCGGCTCGACACCTATTTCGTCGATCTCGACGATTGCGGGCCGATGGTCCTCGATGGGCTGCTGTGGATCAAGAACAAGGTCGACCCGACGCTGACGCTGCGCCGCTCCTGTCGCGAGGGCATCTGCGGCTCGTGCTCGATGAATATCGGTGGCGCCAACACGCTGGCCTGCACCAAGGGCATGGACGATTTCGCCGGCCACATCAGCGTCTATCCCTTGCCGCACATGCCGGTGATCAAGGATCTGGTGCCGGACCTCACGACCTTCTACGACCAGCACCGCTCCATCGAGCCGTGGCTGAAGACCACGACGCCGACGCCGGAGAAGGAGTGGCTGCAGAGCCGCGACGACCGCGCCAGGCTCGACGGCTTGTACGAATGCATCCTCTGCGCTTGCTGCTCGACCTCTTGCCCGTCCTACTGGTGGAACGGCGAGAAGTATCTGGGCCCCGCCGTGCTGCTGCAGGCCTATCGCTGGCTGATCGACAGCCGCGACGAGGCCACCGAGGAGCGGCTCGACAATCTCGAGGATCCGTTCAAGCTCTATCGCTGCCACACCATCATGAACTGCGCCAAGGTCTGCCCCAAGGGGCTGAACCCGGCCAAGGCAATTGCCGAGATCAAGCAGATGATGGTGACGCGGGAGTTCGCATAAGCTGTACGAAATCGTCGCCGAGATCGAAGATCCATCCGTCGCCCGCGTGCTGATCGCGGCGCTGAAGGCGCACGGCTTTCACCCAAAGGAGGGCGGCGAGCACGGGCTGCCGGGGCTCGCAGGGGTGTACGGGCCGAAGGGCATTCCGATCGAGCTGCCGGAGGATGAGGCTGCAGATGGGAAAATTTTGGCCGAGGCGCTCGTCGCGGAGATGGTGAAGCGGTAGGGGCGGTGGGAACGTGGGGCCACCCCCACCCTTGATCCTCCCTACAAGGGGGAGCTATCGCGTATGGCGAGTCACCCGCCTCTCGGTGCGCAAAGCCATATGCGATAGCGCTGCTCCACAAGGGGAGAAGGCAAGAGGTGCCCAACGCTGCATATGCGAGGGTAGCTAAGCCAAGGCGGCTGGCCACAGCCACCCACCGCCGCTCCCTAACTCCGCCACATTAATCGCTGCATAGGAAAAGCGGGGCCTTGGCGGTTGACGGGTTTGCCGTTGACGCTGTATCGCCGGTCACCAATTCTTAACCATCTGGCGGAGCAGGGCCGATGATGAGTTCGAAACGCGCTGGCGTTTCCATTGCTGCAGCAGGTGTCTTGGCGCTCGTTCTGAGCGGCTGCGCCTCGAGCGGTGTGACCACCACCAGCATCGCGTCCACCGAGACCATCGCGCCGATCCAGGATTCCTCGGTGGCGAGCTCTGACCTCAATACGCTGCCGGGCAGCACCGTGCAGCAGGCCTCGCTGGCCCAGCCGGCGCCGCTGACGCCCGGCCAGCCCGCCCAGGTTGCCAATGCCGACGGGTCCTTTGCCCGGCTCGGCTCGGTGCCGCAGGCGGCAGGTCGCGATCTCTCCACCGGGCTGACGGTCGAAAAACTGCTGGGTGGCTGGACCGTGGTGTCGGGCGCCGAGCAGTGCAAGCTCAACCTGACGCAGACCACCAAATCCGGCACCTCGCGCTACCGCGCCTCGACGCCGGGCTGCGCGCTCGACGGCCTGAAGGTCGTGGCGAGCTGGCAGCTGGTGGGCAACCAGGTGCAACTGTTCGACGAGAATGGCGACATCATCGCCTCGCTGATCCACAGCGGCAGCCAGTTCATCGGCACCCTGGCCGGCGGCCAGGGGATCACGATGGTCGGATAATCTCCCAATGGTCGCGGGCTCGAACCGCCAAACCCCATCCACTTTGGCTGGGCGCGCTCCGTGATGTCACGCCAGCGGCGGGGGCACGCGGGCACACCAGTCACCGACCGACTGAACGCGCTGACGACGAGCGGCGCGTTGACGCCCGATCCGTTGCAGTTCAAGGCCGCCGCGGCGCTTGATCGCGTGGCGAGCGAACTCGCCACGCAGCAGGCGTCGCGTGGGTTCCTCGGCGGCCTGTTCGGCGGGCCCGCGCCGGTGCGCGGCGCCTATCTCGTGGGGCAGGTCGGGCGCGGCAAGACCATGCTGATGGACCTGTTCTACGGACTGGCGCCGACGGACAGGAAGCGCCGGGTGCATTTCCATGAGTTCATGGACGAGATGCACGAAGCGATCGCGGCGTTCCGCAAATCCAGCAAGGGCAAGGCGGAGAGCGCCGATCCGGTGGCGGCGGTGACCAGGCCGTTGCTCGACGAGGTGCGGCTGCTCTGCCTCGACGAGTTCCAGGTGCAGGACATCACCAATGCGATGCTGCTGGGACGGCTGTTCGACAAGCTGTTTGCCGGCGGGGTGACCATCGTCGCGACCTCCAACACGCGGCCCGACGACCTCTACGAGAACGGCCTCAACCGCCAGCTGGTGCTGCCGTTCATCGCCGAGCTGAAGCAGCATGTCGAGATCGTCGAACTCGACGGTCCCACCGACTACCGGCGGGTGAAGTTCGAGGGCGAGGCGGTGTACCAGTTCGGCGTCGGGCCGGAGGTGGATGCGGCGATGGACCGGTTGTGGCTGAAGCTCACGGGCGGCGCGCCGGGCGAGCCGACCGAGCTTTATTCGCTGGGCCGGACCATTCCCGTGCCAAGGGCGGCGATGGGCGCGGCGCGCTTCACGTTCACGGAGTTGTGCGACAAGCCGTTGGGCGCACGTGACTACCTCAAGCTCAGCCATGCCTATGAAGCGGTGATGATCGACCATGTGCCGCAGTTCGATCGGCTGCGCTCCAACGCCGCCAAGCGCTTCATCCTGCTCGTCGACACGCTCTACGACCGGGGCGCCAAGCTGGCGGCGAGCTTCGCCGTGCCGCTCGACGAGCTGGGCCAGGACGAGCGGACCAGGGCCGAGTTCGCGCGTTGCGTCTCCCGGCTCATCGAGATGCAGTCGGCGGACTATCTGGGAGCGCCGCATCGCGGCGAGGTCGTACAACCGGCCTAGCCATGCAATCGCTGCAGACCGGGCCGCTAGGACCTACGGCTGACTTGCCCCCGTCACCCTCTAGGGTTAATAGGAGCGCGCAATTTCCAGCATAAGCAAAACGGGGTTCGGTGGATGGCGCGCAAGAAGATCGCTCTGATCGGTGCGGGACAGATTGGCGGCACTTTGGCGCTGCTCGCAGCAACCAAAGAGCTGGGCGATGTGATCCTGTTCGACGTGGTCGATGGCGTGCCGCAGGGCAAGGCGCTGGACCTCAGCCAGTCCGGCCCGGTCGAAGGCTTCAACTCGACCCTCAAGGGCACCTCGGAGTACAAGGATATCGTCGGCGCCGACGTGGTGATCGTCACCGCCGGCGTGCCGCGCAAGCCCGGCATGAGCCGCGACGACCTGCTCGAGATCAACCTCAAGGTGATGGAGCAGGTGGGCGCCGGCATTGCCAAGTACGCGCCGGAAGCCTTTGTCATCTGCATCACCAACCCGCTCGATGCGATGGTGTGGGCGCTGCAGAAGTTCTCCGGCCTGCCGGCGAACCGCGTGGTCGGCATGGCGGGCGTGCTCGACTCGGCGCGCTTCCGTCACTTCATCGCCGATGAGCTCAAGGTTTCGGTCGAGGACGTCACGGCGTTCGTGCTGGGCGGCCATGGCGACACCATGGTGCCGCTGCCGCGCTACTCGACCGTCGCCGGCATCCCGCTCCCCGACATCGTCAAGATGGGCTGGATGAGCAAGGAGAAGCTCGAGCAGATCATCCAGCGCACCCGTGACGGCGGCGCCGAGATCGTCGGGCTGTTGAAGACCGGTTCGGCGTTCTACGCCCCGGCCGCCTCGGCCATCGAAATGGCCGAGAGCTATCTCAAGGACAAGAAGCGGATTCTCCCCTGCGCTGCCTTCCTCAAGGGCGAATACGGCGTCAAGGGCACCTATGTCGGCGTGCCGGTGCTGATCGGCGCCGGCGGGGCAGAGAAGATCGTCGAGATCTCGCTGTCGGGCTCCGAGCAGAAGGCGTTCGACAAGTCGGTCGCGGCGGTGAACGGCCTCGTCGAGGCGTGCAAGAAGATCGCGCCCAAGCTGGCCTGACGCTCCCGTCCGACCGAAAGGCTACCATGCGCACCGCATCGGCCCTGCTCATCCTCGCAGCCGTCGCCGCCTCCAGCGGCGGCGCCCAGGCTGCGAGTGTCTACAGCAAGATCGTCGATGCCGACTGCACGGTGCTCAAGACCTATGAGGACGGCGGAGCCGATCTCCGCTGCCCCGGTCACGCCGGGCTCGACGTCTTCGTTTCGGAAGGCGATGCGCGGCTCGACGTCGATTTCGGCGTCAAGAACGACAGCTTTGAGACCTTCTCGGCTTTCAACAACATCGGCGACACCGTCGAGTGGCTGACCAATGCTGATGGCGCCGCCGAGGCGGCGATCATCCGCTACCTGATCAGCGTCGATGGCCGCGAGGCGCAGGCCTTGGTGATCTCGCGCGTCGGCTCGAAGAACGAACCCGGCTGCGTGGTCGGCGTCGTCGATGCAGCGCTCGAACAGGCCAATGGCGTGGCCCGCGGCATCGGTGCCATGGCGCCGCTGTTCGACTGCACTGCCGATCGCGTGGTGATCGCGCCCGGCGCAAGCGAACTGGTTGCCGGCTTTTCTGGAACAAATTCGTAGGCCTCGGACCGAGGCGAAGGAGCAGCATGAACATCCATGAACACCAGGCCAAGGCGCTGCTGAAGACCTACGGGTTGCCGGTGGCCGACGGAGTGGCGATCTTCACGCCCCACGAGGCGGAAGCCGCGGCGCTCGAACTGCCCGGCCCGCTCTATGTGGTGAAATCGCAGATCCATGCCGGCGGCCGCGGCAAGGGCAAGTTCAAGGAACTGCCTGCCGACGCCAAGGGCGGTGTGCGGCTCGCCAAGTCGGCGGCGGAAGTCGCCGCCAATGCCAAGGAAATGCTGGGCAACACGCTGGTCACCAAGCAGACCGGCCCGGCCGGCAAGCAGGTCAACCGGCTCTACATCGAGGACGGTGCCGACATCGCGCGAGAGCTCTATTGCTCGCTCCTGGTCGACCGTTCCACCGGCCGGGTGTCGTTCGTGGTTTCGACCGAAGGCGGCATGGACATCGAGGCGGTGGCGCACGACACGCCGGAAAAGATCGTCACCGTCGATATCGACCCGACCGTGGGCGTCACGGCCAGGGACGTGGCGGAGATCGTCGCGGCGCTCAAGCTCGACGGCGCGGCCGCCGAAGATGCCAAGTCGGTGTTCCCGGCGCTCTACAAGGCGTTCGTCGAAAAGGACATGTCGCTCCTCGAAGTGAACCCGCTGATCGTCATGGCCAACGGCCATATCCGGGTGCTCGACGCCAAGGTGAGCTTCGACAACAATGCAGCCTTCCGGCATCCGGAACTGGCCGAGCTCCGCGACCTCACCGAAGAGGACGCCAAGGAGATCGAGGCGTCGAAGTTCGACCTCGCCTATGTGGCGCTCGACGGCAATATCGGCTGCATGGTCAACGGCGCCGGCCTCGCCATGGCGACCATGGACATCATCAAGCTCTACGGCGCCGAGCCGGCCAACTTCCTCGATGTGGGCGGCGGCGCCAGCAAGGAGAAGGTGACGGCGGCGTTCAAGATCATCACCGCCGATCCGGCGGTGAAGGGCATCCTGGTCAACATCTTCGGCGGCATCATGCGTTGCGACATCATCGCCGAAGGCGTGATCGCGGCAGTGAAGGAAGTCGGCCTCAAGGTGCCGCTGGTGGTGCGCCTCGAAGGCACCAACGTCAAGGAAGGCAAGGCCATCCTCAACTCATCCGGCCTCGACGTGATCTCGGCCGACGACCTCGACGACGCGGCGCAGAAGATCGTCGCTGCCGTAAAGACCCGCTGAGCCAGGAAGAAGCAATGTCGATTCTCGTCAACAAAGACACTCGCGTCCTGGTGCAGGGGCTGACCGGCAAGACGGGCACGTTCCATACCGAACAGGCGCTGGCCTATTACGGCACCAAGATGGTGGGCGGCGTGAACCCCAAGAAGGCCGGAGAGGTGTGGACCTCGGGGCTCGATGCTTCGGCCACGCTGCCGGTGTTCGCCTCGGTCGCCGAGGGCAAGGAGCGCACCGGCGCCACCGCCTCGGTGGTCTATGTGCCGCCGCCTGGCGCCGCTGACGCCATCATCGAGGCGATCGACGCGGAAATCCCGCTGATCGTCTGCATCACCGAGGGCATTCCGGTGCTCGACATGGTGCGGGTCAAGGCGCGGCTCGACAAATCGAAGTCGCGGCTGCTCGGCCCCAACTGCCCGGGCGTCCTGACGCCGGAGGAGTGCAAGATCGGCATCATGCCCGGCTCGATCTTTTCCAAGGGATCGGTGGGCATTGTTTCCCGCTCGGGCACGCTTACTTATGAAGCGGTGTTCCAGACCACCAATGCCGGGCTCGGCCAGACCACTGCGGTCGGCATCGGCGGCGATCCGGTCAAGGGCACCGAGTTCATCGATATGCTCGAGATGTTCCTCGCCGACGAAGCCACCAAATCCATCATCATGATCGGCGAAATCGGCGGCTCGGCCGAGGAAGACGCCGCGCAGTTCCTGATCGACGAAGCCAGGAAGGGCCGCAAGAAGCCGATGGCCGGCTTCATCGCCGGGCGCACGGCTCCCGCCGGCCGGACCATGGGCCATGCCGGCGCCGTGATCTCGGGCGGCAAGGGCGGCGCCGAGGACAAGATCGCGGCGATGGAACGGGCGGGCATAAAGGTGTCGCAGTCGCCTGCGAGGATTGGCCAAACCCTGGCCGACGTACTAAAAGGCTGAGGCGAGGGCGGAAGCAGATGGCGGGGCGCGGGTGGTTTCCCGCGCCTTAACGTCAAACAAAGAAGTTGCGGGCAGGTTGGCCCGCAACGACACAGGGCCCGGTCGAGAGAAATCCCGGGCGTTTGAGAAGGATGGCGGGGTGCACGCCTCGCGACGCTGGACATGACCCGACAAGAAAAGAACGAACAGTTCTTGCTTTCTTCTTTCCTCTATGGCGGCAACGCCGACTACATCGAAGGGCTCTATGCCCGCTACAAGGCCGATCCGGCCTCGATCGATCCGACCTGGGCGTCGTATTTCGATCGGCTCGAGGATGCTCCCGCCGACATCGACAAGAATGCCGAGGGCCCGAGCTGGCAGCGCCAGGATTGGCCGCAGTCGGCCAATGGCGAACTGGTGTCGGCGCTCGACGGCAACTGGGGCGAGATCCAGGTCAAGGTGCAGAAGGCGGTGGTCGAGAAGGCCAAGGCCGAACAGGCGCCGGCACCGACCGCCATCGACGTGCTGCAGGCGACGCGCGACTCGATCCATGCCATCATGATGATCCGCGCCTACCGCATGCGCGGGCACCTGCATGCCGATCTCGACCCGTTGAAGATGCGGGCCGAAGAGCCGGCGCCCGAGCTCGAGCCCTCGGCCTACGGCTTCACCGAAGCCGATTACGGCCGCAAGATCTTCATCGATAACTATCTGGGGCTCGAGTACGCGACGGTTCCCCAGATGCTGGAGATTCTCCAGCGGACCTATTGCTCGACCGTCGGTGTCGAGTTCATGCACATCTCCGATCCCGAAGCCAAGCAGTGGATCCAGGAGCGCATGGAAGGGCCGGACAAGGAGATCAAGTTCACGCCCGAGGGCAAGAAGGCGATCCTCAACAAGCTTGTCGAAGCGGAAGGTTTCGAGAAGTTCCTCGACGTCAAGTTCACCGGCACCAAGCGGTTCGGTCTCGATGGCTCGGAAGCACTGATCCCGGCCCTCGAGCAGATCATCAAGCGCGGCGGTTCGCTCGGCGTGAAGGATATCGTGCTCGGCATGGCGCATCGCGGCCGGCTGAACGTCCTGACCCAGGTGCTGGCCAAGCCGCACCGGGCGCTGTTCCATGAGTTCAAGGGTGGGGCGTTCTACCCCGAGGAAGTCGAAGGCTCGGGCGACGTGAAGTACCACCTGGGTGCTTCGGCCGACCGTGAGTTCGACGGCAACAACGTGCACCTGAGCCTCACCGCCAATCCGTCGCATCTCGAGATCGTCGATCCGGTGGTGCTGGGCAAGGCGCGCGCCAAGCAGGACCAGCGTTCGGCGGTCGATGGGCGCTTCCTCGCCGATACGCGCCAGACCGATCGCTCGGTGGTGCTGCCGCTGCTGCTGCATGGCGATGCGGCGTTTGCCGGCCAGGGCGTGATCGCCGAATGCCTCGGGCTCAGTGGTCTCAAGGGGCACCGTACCGGCGGGTCGATCCACGTGGTGATCAACAACCAGATCGGCTTCACCACGGCGCCGATGTATTCACGCTCCTCGCCCTATCCGACCGACGTCGCCAAGATGATCGAGGCGCCGGTGTTCCACGTGAACGGCGACGATCCGGAAGCAGTGGTCTATGTCGCGAAGGTCGCGACCGAGTTCCGGCAGCGCTTCGGTCGTCCGGTGGTGATCGACATCTTCTGCTATCGCCGCTTCGGCCATAACGAAGGCGACGAGCCGAGCTTCACCCAGCCTTTGATGTATTCCAAGATCCGTAGCCACGAGACGACGCTGGATATCTATTCCAAGCGCCTCGTCGGCGAGGGCCTGGTGACGGCGGATGAAGTCGACAGGATGAAGGCCGACTGGCGGGCGCATCTCGAGCGCGAGTTCGAGGCCGGCCAGGATTTCCGCCCCAACAAGACCGACTGGCTCGACGGCGTGTGGAAGGACCTGAAGCGCGCCGATGTCGAGGGGGCGCGCCGCGGCGACACCGGCGTCGAGCTTGCCGACCTGGTCAAGCTGGGCGAGCGGCTGACGGCGGTGCCGGCCGGGTTCAACGCCCACAAGACGGTCAAGCGCTTCATGGACAACCGGCTCGCCGCGATCGAGTCGGGCGAAGGCATCGACTGGGCCACCGGTGAAGCGCTGGCCTTCGCGACGCTGCTGGAAGAGGGCCATCCGGTCCGCCTGTCGGGCCAGGACGTCGAGCGCGGCACCTTCAGCCAGCGCCACTCGGTGCTGAACGACCAGGAACGCGACGGCGAGACCTATACGCCGCTCAACAACATCGCCGAAAAGCAGGCGCGCTACGAGGTCATCAACTCGATGCTCTCGGAAGAAGCGGTGCTGGGCTTCGAGTATGGCTATTCGCTGGCCGAGCCGAACACGCTGACCCTGTGGGAAGCGCAGTTCGGCGATTTCGCCAACGGCGCGCAGGTGGTGGTCGACCAGTTCATCTCTTCGGGCGAACGCAAGTGGTTCCGCATGTCGGGGCTCGTGATGCTGTTGCCGCACGGCTATGAAGGCCAGGGGCCGGAGCATTCGTCGGCCCGTCTGGAGCGCTATCTGCAGAGCTGCGCCGAGGACAACATGCAGGTGGCCAACTGCACGACGCCGGCCAACTATTTCCACATCCTGCGCCGGCAGATGAAGCGCGACTTCCGCAAGCCCTTGGTGCTGATGACGCCCAAGTCGCTGTTGCGTCACAAGAAGGCAGTGTCGGGACTGGTCGAGTTCGGGCCGGAATCGACGTTCCATCGCCTGTTGTGGGACGATGCGGAAGCGCCGGGCGTGCCCAAGACGACGATCAAGCTGGCGCCCGACGAAGAGATCCGCCGCGTGATCCTCTGCACCGGCAAGGTCTATTACGACCTGCTCGAGGATCGCGAGAAGCGCGGCATCAACGACGTCTACCTGCTGCGGCTGGAGCAGCTCTATCCGTTCCCGGCCAAGGCTTTGCTCGACGAACTCAACCGGTTCAAGAACGCCGAGATCGTCTGGTGCCAGGAAGAGCCCAAGAACATGGGTGCCTGGGCGTTCGTGCAGCCCTATATCGACTGGGTGATGGACCAGATGGGGCGTCCGGGCGACCGGCCGCAGTATGTCGGCCGCGCCGCCTCCGCAGCGACGGCGACCGGCCTGATGCGCACGCACCTGCAGCAGCTGCAGGCCTTCCTCGAAGAAGCGTTCGCCAAGTAGTAGCATCGCCTAAAGTGGCAAGAAAACTGAAGGACCAAACTGATGGCGACTGACATCCGGGTGCCCACGCTGGGCGAGAGCGTCACCGAGGCGACGATCGGCCAGTGGTTCAAGAAGGTGGGCGATGCCGTCGCCGCCGATGAGCCGGTGGTGGAGCTCGAGACCGACAAGGTGACCATCGAGGTGCCGGCCCCGGCGGCGGGCGTGCTCGAGACCATTACCGCCAATCCGGGCGATACGGTCAATGTCGGAGCGCTGATCGGGGCGATCGCTGCAGCCGGGTCGTCAGTCGCTGCCGCCGCCCCGGCCGGTGCCGCCAAGCCGGTTGAAATCCCGCAGCCGGCGGCAGTCGCCGCCGAGCCGGCGACGAAGCCGGCCAACGGCAATGGGGTCGCGGTGCCGCCGGCGCCGAGCGCCCAGAAGCTGATGGCGGAAGCCGGCCTGACCGACGCCGATATCAGTGGCTCGGGTCGTCGCGGCCAGATTCTCAAGGAAGACGTGCTGGCCGCCGCGACCAAGCCCGCTGCCGCTCCGGTTGCGAGCGTTGCCGCAGCTGCTCCGGCTGCCGCGCCGAAGCCGGCTCCGGCCCCGGTTGCAGCGCCTGCTCCGGCTCCTGCCCCCAAGGCTGCCGAGCCGGCTCCGGCGCCGGTCCCGGCGCAGCCGCGCGGTCCGGTGAATGCCAGTGACGACGGGCGCGAGGAGCGGGTGAAGATGACCCGGCTGCGCCAGACCATCGCGCGGCGCCTCAAGGAAGCGCAGAATACAGCCGCCATGCTCACCACCTTCAACGAGGTGGACATGAAGCCGGTGATGGACCTGCGCAATTCTTACAAGGAACTGTTCGAGAAGAAGCACGGCGTGAAGCTCGGTTTCATGGGCTTCTTCACCAAGGCGGTGACGCACGCGCTCAAGGAGATCCCGGCGGTCAATGCCGAGATCGACGGCGACGACCTGGTGTACAAGAACTACGCCCATATCGGCGTGGCCGTCGGCACCGACAAGGGCCTCGTGGTGCCCGTGGTGCGCGACGCCGACCAGCTGTCGATCGCCGGCATCGAGAAGGACATTGCCCGGCTGGGCAAGCTGGCGCGCGACGGTCAGCTCTCGATGGCCGACATGCAGGGCGGCACCTTCACCATTTCGAATGGCGGCGTCTACGGCTCGCTGATGTCGACGCCGATCCTCAATGCCCCGCAGTCCGGTATTCTCGGCATGCACAAGATCCAGGAGCGGCCGGTGGTCGTCGGCGGCGAGATCGTCATTCGCCCGATGATGTACCTGGCGTTGAGCTACGATCATCGCATCGTCGACGGCAAGGAGGCGGTGACCTTCCTCGTCCGCGTCAAGGAAAGCCTCGAGGCGCCCGAGCGGCTGGTGCTGGATCTCTGATCCACCGGCCAGCGCAAAAGTTCAGGGGCTCGCTGCGGCGGGCCCCTTTGTTTTTGGGATTGGCGGGAGAACGCTCAGGCCGTGCTTTCCTCGAGTACTTTCACCTTGGGCTTTTCCTTCCGCGTGAACAGGAACACTCCGCCCAGCACCAGCGCCGTGCCGATCGCGTGGTAAGGGGTGAAGGCTTCGCCGAGGATGGAGATGGCGAGCCCCACGGTCACCACCGGCGAGACGTTGCCGATGATGGCAGTGCGCTCGGGGCCGATCAGGGCGATGGCGCCGGAGATGCAGTAGGCGGGGAGCACGGTCGAGACGGTGCCGATGGCCAGCATCAAGAGGAAGCCATTGCCGCTCACCGCCAGGTCGCCCACCGGGTGGGTGAAGAGGAAATGCACAATCACCGCGGGCCCGGCGCCGCTCATCGCGATGGAGGTGAAGAGCTGCGGGCCGAGCTTGTCGATCAGCGGCTTGGCCATGATCTGGTAGGCGGCGTAGGCGATGGCAGAGCCGAACACCAGGGCCGCGCCGAGCAGCACGTTGTCGCCCTCGATCCTCAGGTCATGCCAGAAGATCACGCCGATGCCGAGATAGGAGACGACGAGCGCCACAACCATCGGCAGGGTGATCCGACGCTTGAAGAAGATGGCGCCGAACAAGACGACGAAGAACGGATAGGTGAGCAGGATCAGCCGGTCGAACTGCGCGCTGATATATTCGAGCGCCGAGAAGTCGAGATAGCTCGCTACATAATAGCCGATGACGCCGACGCCGAGGGTCTGCGCCAGGACCGGCCAGGTGAGCACCGGGGGCGCGCCCGCCGGCTGCGTCGCCAGCTTCTTGCGGTAGCCGAGGATGCCGACGGTCAGGAATATCGGTACCGCGACGATCATCCGCCAGGTGAGCGTCGTCACCGAGTCGATGCCCTCGAGCAAAGCCAGCTTGATGACGATGCCCTTGGTGGCGAAGAAGGCGGCGCCGGCGAGCGCCAGCACGATGCCGGCCCAGGCGAATTGCCGCAAGCCCGGGCGGGAGAGGGACGGGGAAGGCGCAGTCTCGGAAGACATTTGGCGGGTCCAGTTCTGGCCCTGCCATCAGATCACCGGATCACCCGCGCCTGATGGCGGGGCCGGTGAGCAACATGCGGGTCAAACAGCCGTCGCGTCCCGGTCCCCGGAGGGGATAAGGCGAATTTTGCCAATAATTAGGATGCAAACGGTCATGGCGGGATAGGTACGCTTCGCCGGTATGGCTGTAAAGTAGGTGTTTGCGTGAACGGTGCGTTCGGTGGGGGCTCCCTGTTCTGATGCAGCGCCCATCGACGAGCTTGCCCACCAGACAGCCCCAGAAACTCGGTGTCATCCCAGCGAAAGCTGGGACCCATTTCGCAGCCCGCTCCAGTGGAGAGTTGGGTCCCAGCTTCCGCCGGGATGACAATCGGTGGGTTGGAGAGTTCCGGAACAAGCACCTGAGCGCCAGAGGCGGCCTGACGAGGTCGCCCCATCAAATCGCGGCGGACGTGGGCTCAGAACCTCACGCCAAAACCGAGCTTGACGCTGTGGTTCTGGGCGCTCTCGGCAAGCTGTCCGGAATAGCTGGCGGTCAGCGTGGCGTCGGCGCTCAGGGCCAGGTCGAGGCCGGCTTCGAGGCTCAGAGCGTCCTTGGCGATCGGCACACCGACGCTGTCGAACGAGGCGCCGGTGGGAATCGCCAGTTCGATCGCGGTCTGCGTGTCGGCGAGCGCGTGCTGCCAGCCGACCTGGGCGTGCAGCTTGCCCGTTGCCTCGCCGAGGTCGAGCGGCGCGGTGACCCGCAGGCCCAGCGTGGTGAAGGCGTTCTGGTCGGACGAGCGTCCGGCCGACAGAGCCGCGTTGGTGCCGCCGGTTTCCTCGAAGGCGTCGGTCGAGTGGGAGACGAGCGCGAGGCCGGCGAAGGGCGACAGCAGCGCAGCGCCGAGGTCGAACCGATAGTCGAGCTCGCCATAGGCTTGCAGGGTGCGCGCGGCGTACTCGGCGGACAGCCGTTCGCTGAAGGCCGGGAAGACGACGCTGCGCTCGGTCGCGATGTCGTGCGCCGCCAAGCCGGCGCCCAGCTTGAGGCCGAGATCGCCGAAGTGCGTGCCGGCATAGACGCCGAACTGGTAAGTGTCGCTGGTGGCGCTCGAGGCGCGATCGGTGACACTGAAGCTCGTGCGACCATAGCCGGCGGAGAGGCCGACCAACCAATCGCCCAGCGTGCTTTCGACGCCGCCGATGAAGCCGGCCGAACGCTGCTCGAAGCTCGCCGCGTCGCCCGCCGCATCGGTGCGACCGCGCGAGGCCAGCGCCTCACCCCAGAATACCGGCCCGTCGCTCGGGGCCGTGAAGTCGTTCATGCGGCGCAGCGTCGCCTCGCGCAGCACCCGGCTGTCCGTCAGCAGCGCGCCGCCGATATCGGCATGGATTTCGCCTGACAGCGTATTACCGGTCGGACGGAGATACTTGTAGAAGCCGACGCCCTCCTCGCCGCTCCCCGGTGTGCTCTCCTCGCGATTGAGCACGTTCATCGACCAGCCGTCCCCGGTCCAGCGGATCGACAGGCCTTCCACCTCCTGCTCGCCGTCGATCTTCAGGTTGCCGATCGTCTCGACCTCGCCGGTGACGAGGTTGGCGCGCATCAGCAGCTTTTCGTCGTTGTCGGTGGCGAAGTACATGTAGCCGTTGAGGAGCTTGCCGCCCTGCGCCTGATCCACCACCTGCGACAACGGGATGTACTGCTTGAAGCTGAAATCGGCGAGGTTGTAGACCGCGAGCTCGGTGGCGTTGTCATAGGCCATGCCGTAGGCAAGGCCGGCTTCCGCATCGACCGCCACCCAGCTGGCAATGTCCTTGATGCCGTTCGGCGGATTCACCGTGTAGGCCTCGCCGGTCCAGGTCAGCGTCGCGGCGTCGTACACCGCGAAGACCGGGTTGGAGTACTTGTTGCCGGTGATCGGATCGCGCTGCGTCGAGTCGAGCGAGATGTAGAGCTTGCCGTTGGCGTAATCGATGTCGCCGATATGGTTCAGCGTCACGTCGGTATAGCCGTTCGCCAGCCCCACCTGTGACAGGATGGCGTCGGTATCGATCCGGATGGTGCTGAAGGTCTCGTCGGTGATCTCGAGCGAATGGGTGCCGGAGAAGTACCAATTGGTTCCATCGGTGGTCACCCCCTGGCCGCGGGCCGGATCGGCATCGAGAAAGAAGGTGCGTTGCACCATGATCCACGGCTCCTCGGCCATGGCGGGGGCGCTGAGGCCGGCGAGCATGCTGGAGCCGAGCAGGGCGGCCAGCACCGCCTGGGTTCGAAGACGGGAGGGGTGGCGGAGGGCGCCGCGGAAACGAGAACGCATTGTCGGGCTCATTGCTGTCGGGTTCGGGTGCGGCGACGTCGGGGGCTGCCGTCGGCGTCAGGCCGATCGGTCCCGGTGCGCCCCGGGGCGCCGCACGTGTTACGCCAGCGCATCTAAGGGCGTGGGATGACAGTCAGGTGACGAATAATAATATTAATCATATTATATCGCCGACGACCGCAGGACGCTATCGCGGCCGCGCACGCGATAGCGTCCGGTGATGTCAGTCGAGTGTCGGCGGAGCGGGGCCGGCCGGCGCTCAGCCGGCGGCCGGGGACACGCCAATGGCGCGGGCGACGTCGCGTTCGGCGTCATCGAGCAGTTTGAGCAGGGCCTCCCGCGCGCCCTCGGCGTCTCCACTCCTGATGCAGTCGATCACCCGCCGGTGCAGCGGTAGCGACGGCCGCTGGCCCAGCGGGTTGGCATCGGAGAGGCGGAAGCTGATAGCCAGCGCCGCCGCCATCAGTGCGGCCAGCGAGCCGATCAGCTCGTTGCCGGTCATGCGCAGGATGAGCTGATGGAAGGCGAGGTCCGGCTCGGCGAAGCGCGGCCCGTCATCGGCATATTGCTCCATCAGCGCGAAGTAACCCTCGAGCTCGGCGATCTGCTCGGAGGTGGCGCGCCGGGCGGCAAGCGCTCCGGCCTCGGGCTCGATGGCCCGCCTCAGTTCGAACAGCGCGCGCGTATCGGCGCGGTCGGTGGTCGCGCCGTAGCGCCAGGCCAGAAGATCGGGATCGAGGAAGTTCCAGTGTCCGCGCGGCCGCACCCGGGTGCCGGTACGCGGGCGGGACTCGAGCATGCCCTTGTCCGAGAGGACGCGGATCACTTCGCGCATCACCGTCCGGCTGACCCCGTAGGCCGCGCTCAGCTCCTCGACATTGTCCAGTTGGGTGCCCGGCGGCAGGTCGCCGCGCAGGATGCGGCCGCCGAGCTGCTGCAGCAGCGATGCATAAAGGCTCACGCCGGGCTGGTGGGCGACTTTCACGGGCATGTCGGCGATCCGGTCCGAACCATATGATGATTGGCCGTAGCTCATATTGCCTTCGTCGGCCGGCTGGAAGCCCGACGGCAACAATAGCTGCAGCGGTGGTTCCCGGTCAGGCCCTCGGATGCGCCGCCCGGTAGCTCTCGAGCAGGCGCTCGGTGTCGACCGCCGTGTAGATCTGGGTGGTCGAAAGCGATGCGTGCCCCAGCAGTTCCTGGATAGCGCGCAGATCGCCGCGCTTGCCGAGCAGGTGCGTGGCGAAGCTGTGGCGCAGGGCGTGCGGCGTTGCCGAAGGCGGCAGGCCGAGGGCACCGCGCAGCTGCTGCATGCGCAGCTGAATCAGGCGCGGCGACAGCGGGCCGCCTTTCTCGCCGCGAAAGATCGGCTCGTCGGGGCCGGGATGGAACGGGGTGAGGCCGAGATAGGTGTCGATGGCCTGGCGCACCGGGGCGATCAGCGGGACGAGGCGGGTTTTTCCGCCCTTGCCGGTGACCCGCAGCGCGCTCGCCTCGAGATCGGCGCGGCTGAGGGCGAGGGCTTCCGAGATACGCAGGCCGGCTCCGTAGCAAAGCGAGATCACGGCCATGTCGCGGGCCGCAACCCACGGGATGTCTTCGAGTTCGTCTGTAGTCCGGATGGTGGCCTTCGCCTCGAGCACGGTCAGCGCCTTGGGCAGCGAGCGCTGTTGCTTCGGTGTGCGCACGGTGTTGAGCGCTTCGCTGGCGAGGATGCCCTCGCGTTCGAGATAACCGAAAAAACTCTTGATGGCGCTGAGCGCCCGCGCCAGCGAGCGCGAGCCGAGACTGTCGCTGCGACGGGCGGCGATAAACGCCCGGATGTCGGCGGCGCGGAGTTGACGCAAGGTTGCGAGACTGACCTCGCCGCCGGTGTGAGCGGAAAGGAACGTGACGAACTGGCCGAGATCGCGCAGGTAAGCTTCGAGCGTCAGCGGCGCGAGGCGCCTGACAGCGCCGAGATCGCGCTGCCAATTGGCGATATGGGCGGCAAGGCCGGCGTCGGCGAGCAGGGCGTGGGACATGCGCGGAGTGTGCAATCACCAGGTTAGGATTCGGCAAACGTCAGGGTGTTGCAATCGAGCACCACCCAACTGCCGAACCCCCGGGTACCCAACACGCGGGCGTGAGGGGCCCTTTGCCTGCCTTATTTCGCGGGCTATGCGGGCGGCATGCATCGGCTCCTTGCCATATTGACGCTGGGCGTCGCGCTGCTCGCGCTGTTGAGCCCCAGCTTCGCGGCTGGGGTGTGCATCGCCAATAGCGGGCTGCCGACGGTGAGCGCCAGCCACGAGGGTGGACCGGCGCATCTGCCGAACCCTTGCGAAATGCAGGGCGGCAAGCGGGTGCTGCCGCCGCAACCGGAACTGAGCCGGCGGGTGGTCGAAGAGCCACGCGCCACGGTGGCGCAATGGGCCCGGGGCCTGGCCGACCAGCCGATGCGGCAAGGCCGGTCGCCGCTCGCGGAACTGCCCCCGCCCCGGCTGGCCTGACTCCCCAAGCCATCGCCATCAAGACCCAACGCGGCCATCCCTGCCGCCAATCGAGACATTTGAAATGACTGACCTGATCATCGGCCGCCGGGCGTTGCTCGCCGGGGCGGCGAGCTTTGCCGCCCTCGCCCTCGCCGGCTGCGCCACCTCTGGCGCGCCCCGGCTCGACACCGAAACCAAGCGCATCCCTGACGACGTCCTCGCCATGTATGCGGCGCGGCCGGAGGAACGCTTCCCGATTCCGGCGGCGCGCATGGATCTGATCGAGCCGCAGTTCTGGCGCCAGGTGGTGGACGATCCGACGGGCGAGCGGCCGGGCACCGTGGTGGTCGATACCGCGCACCGCTTCCTCTACCTGGTGCAGGAAAACGGCAAGGCTATCCGCTATGGCGTCGGCATCGGCCGCGACGGCTTCACCTGGTCTGGGCGCGGCGTGATCCAGTACAAGCGCGAATGGCCGACCTGGACGCCGCCGGGCGAGATGATCGACCGGCAGCCCGAGCTCGAGCCCTATCGGCACGGGATGGCGCCGAGCCTCGAGAACCCGCTGGGCGCTCGGGCGCTCTACATCTTCAAGGACGGGCGGGACACCATCTACCGCCTGCACGGGGCGACGGACGAGCGCACCATCGGCAAGGCGATCTCGTCGGGCTGCGTGCGGCTGCTCAACCAGGACGTGATCGACCTCTACCAGCGCGTGCCGTCGGGGTCGCCGATTCTGGTGATGTGAGGACGCTTCTCGGCCGGGTCCTCCTGCGGCGGCCGAGATGCGCGGCAAGTCGGTTGGTCGGTGAGCTACCACCCCTCACCCGTCTCGGCCTACGGCCGATCCACCCTCTCCCCGACGGGGAGGGGAACAGTGGTGACCACAGCGCTCTCCGGATTCTTCTCCCCGTCGTCACGGGACGAGGGCATAGCCCTCGTCCGGAGGTGGCGCGTAGCGCCGGATGAGGGGAAAGCCACGATGCGGGCTGCATCGTAGCAGCTCACATTCCAATGCTTAGGCGCATCAATGCTTCAGCGCCTCGGCCAGCGTGTTCTGCACGTAGGTCATGGGTTCCGACCATCTTGGGTCGCCCCAGCGCTGCTGCATCTGCGCTTTCGAGACCTCCTCCACCCGCTGCTGCAGCCACCAGATGTTGCCGAGCGGATCGCGCACGCGGGCGACGCGGTCGCCGAAGGCGAGCAGGGTCGGCTTGGTGACCTCGGTGGCGCCGGCCTCGAGCGCCCGGGCGAAGCCCTTGCGCGCATCGGGCACGTAAAGCCGGATGAAGGCGGGCATGGGCGCAACGCCGGGCGGCGCATCGAAGGCCATGACGATGGCGTCGCCGATGCGGATCTCGGCATGGCCGATGCTGCCATCGGCATTGGCCATGCGACCCAGTTCCACGCCGTCGAAGGCGGCGGTGACGAAATCGATGAGCTGCTGCGTATCGGCGGAGATGATCCACGGCGTGACGGTGGTATAGCCTTCGGGAATCGTGCTGGGCATGGGACGCTCCTCATGGTTTGGGCACGGATGTCTTGAACCGAGACTGCTGACAGAACGCGGCAGCAGGCCAAGAGTTTGGCAAAGCCTCTTGCAATTGCTATCCAGCCGTGAACAAAGCATGCACAGATGGAAAGGTCCCCCGACATCGTAGCGGTGATGGTGAGCGTGTCGGTCGACGGGCCGTATAGCTACCGCGTGCCCTATGGCATGGAGGTGCAGCGCGGCTCGATCGTCGCCGTGCCGCTGGTCGGCCGGCTGACGCTCGGGGTGGTGTGGGGGCTGCCCAAGGACAATTATGCCCATAACCGGCTCAAAGAGATCGAGCGGGTGTTCGACACGCCGCCGCTGTCGGAAGAGCTGCTGAAGACGGTGGAGTGGGTGTCGAAATATACGCTGGCCGCGCCGGGGCTGGTGCTGCGCAGCGTGTTGCGCTCGACCGAGGCGCTGGAACCGGAGCGGCCGATCACGGCCTTCCGCGCGACCGGCGTCGAGCCCGACAAGCGCACCCGGTCGCGCGAAAAGGTGCTCGACCTGCTGCTCGACGGCGAGGCCCGGTCCAAGTCGGCGATCATCGGCGAGGCCGGAGTGTCGGCATCGGTGATCGAAGGGCTTGAAAAAGCCGGGGCGCTGGAGCGGGTCGAGATGGCGCCGCCGCCGATCGCGCTGCCCCCCGATCCGGACGCCGCGCCGCCGACGCTCAGCGAGGAGCAGGCGGCGGCGCTCGAGCAGCTCCGCGAGATCGAGGTCGGCGGCTTCGGGGTGGCGCTGCTCGATGGGGTGACCGGGGGCGGCAAGACCGAGGTGTTCTTCGAGGCCGTCGCCGACACGCTGCGCGCCGGGCGGCAGGCCTTGGTGCTGCTGCCCGAGATCGCGCTGACCTCGACCTTCGTCGAGCGGTTTTCGAAGCGTTTCGGCACGAGGCCCGCCGAATGGCATTCGGACATGACGCCGGCGCAGCGGGCGCGCACCTGGCGTTCGGTGCTGAACGGCGACGTCCGGGTGGTGCTGGGGGCGCGTTCGGCCCTGTTCCTGCCGTTCCGCGAGCTGGGACTGGTGGTGCTCGACGAGGAGCATGACGGGGCGTTCAAGCAGTATGACGGGGTGAATTACCACGCCCGCGACATGGCGGTGGTGCGGGCGCGGTTCGCCGACGCGCGGGTGATCCTGAGCTCGGCGACGCCATCGGTCGAGAGCCGCAACAATGCCAACCAGGGGCGTTACAAGCATGTGCTGCTGACCTCGCGCTTCGCCGAGGCCGGCATGCCCGATATTGCGCCGATTGACATGCGCGAGGAGCCGCCCGAAAAAGGGCAGTGGATCGCGCCCAGACTGGCGCGCGAGGTGTTCGCGACGCTCGATCGGGGCGAGCAGGCGCTGCTGTTCCTCAATCGGCGGGGCTATGCGCCGCTGACGCTCTGCAAGGCGTGCGGCCACCAGTACCAGTGCCCGGATTGCTCGGCCTGGCTGGTCGAGCACCGGTTTCGGGGCGTGTTGATGTGCCACCATTGCGGGCATGAGCAGCGGGTGCCCAAGGCCTGCACCGAGTGCGGCGCAGTGGACTCGCTGACCCCGATCGGGCCGGGCATCGAGCGGGTGGCGGAAGAAGCGGCGGAGCGCTTTCCAGGCGCGCGCATGGTGATCCTCAGCTCCGACATGGGATCGAACCAGCAGCTCAGGGAGCGGTTCGCCGATATCGAGCGGGGCGAATACGACCTGGTGGTGGGCACACAGCTGGTGGCCAAGGGCCACCATTTCGAAAAGCTGACGCTGGTCGGGGTGCTCGATGCCGATCTCGGGCTCGACCGCGGCGACCCGCGCGCTGCCGAGCGGACCTTTCAGATCCTCACCCAGGTGACCGGGCGCGCCGGGCGAGCCAACCGGGCGGGCAAGGCGTTCCTCCAGACCTATCATCCCGATCATCCGGTAATGAAGGCGATGGTCAAAGGCGATCGCGAGGCATTCTACAGGCACGAACTGCTGGCGCGCGAGGCCGGCGGGCTGCCGCCGTTCGGACGGCTGGCGGCGCTGATCGTCTCGGCCAACGAGCACGACCCGGCCTTCGCTTATGCCAGGCAACTGCTCAGCGTTGCGCCGCTGGCCGAGGGGCTGAAGCTGTTCGGCCCGGCCGATGCGCCGATCTCGATGATCCGCGGCCGCCACCGGGTGCGGCTCCTGGCCCAGTCGGGCAAGGACTTCGACCTCAGCGGCTATGTGCGGTTCTGGCTGGAGCAGGCGCCCAAGACCACCGGCAACCTCAGGGTGCAGGTAGACATCGACCCGCAGAGTTTTCTCTAGATCATCGGTTTCCGCGCTCGCCGCCCGCCATTCGAGCGCAGCTCTCATGGCCTTCTCACCTCAAATCGCTCCACTGGAGCGATTTGCCCTTTCAGGGACGGTTCGAAGCCTGCGACAAAACTCCCCGAAAGACTCGTGTTCCGGTGCCTTGCAGGTGCCGATCTTGCATGTTAGAGGGGGCGCGAAATCCGGGGGGCTATCTGCCTCGCCCGGCGAACAATCATAAGCGAAAGCAGCCTCCGGCGCCTCCATCGGCCGGGTTCGGGTTGCGCAGCACGAGGGTGACGGGGCATTGGCAGCGCAGAATTCAGTGCTTACCCAGATCGCGCGGCCGTATGCGTCGGCGCTCTACGATCTTGCCGCAGCCGACGGTTCCGTCGCAGCGGTCGAGCAGGGGCTGGTAAACCTGCTCGCCCTGTCTGAACAAAGCCCGGATTTTGCCCGGTTCCTTCGCTCCCCGGTGATCAACACCGAAGAGAAGGCGCAGGCCATCCACGCGGTGCTGGAGCGCGCCAAGGCGCACACCACGGTGGGCAACTTCGTGCGTGTCGTCGCCCGTAACGGCCGGCTGTTTGCGCTGCCGGCGATCATCCAGGCGTTCCGCGAACGCGCCGCCGGCGCCCGCGGCGAAGTCAATGCCGACGTGACCTCGGCGACCCCGCTCACTGCGGCCCAGGTCAAGACGCTGGCCGATACGCTCAAGGCGAAGATCGGCAAGTCCGTCACGCTCAACCAACATGTCGATCCCAGCCTGATCGGTGGCCTCGTGGTCAAGGTCGGCAGCCAGATGATCGACAGCTCACTCAAAACCAAGCTCACGGCGATGAAGATCGCGATGAAAGAGGTCGGATAATGGATATCAAAGCCGCGGAAATCTCTGCGATCCTCAAGGAGCAGATTCAGAACTTCGGCCAGGAAGCGGAAGTTTCCGAAGTCGGTCAGGTTCTGTCGGTTGGCGACGGTATCGCCCGTGTCTACGGCCTCGACAACGTGCAGGCCGGTGAGCTCGTCGAGTTCCCGGGCGGCATCAAGGGCATGGCGCTAAACCTCGAAACCGACAATGTCGGCGTGGTGCTGTTCGGCGCCGACCGCGAGATCAAGGAAGGCGACGTCGCCAAGCGTACCGGCTCGATCGTGGATACCCCGGTCGGCAAGGAGCTGTTGGGCCGCGTGGTCGATGCGCTCGGCAACCCGATCGACGGCAAGGGCCCGCTCAAGGCCAAGGAACGCCGCCGCGTCGACGTGAAGGCCCCGGGCATCCTGCCGCGCAAGTCGGTGCACGAGCCGATGTCGACCGGCCTCAAGGCCATCGACGCGCTGATCCCGATCGGCCGCGGCCAGCGCGAGCTGATCATCGGTGATCGCCAGACCGGCAAGACCGCGGTGATCCTCGACACCTTCCTCAACCAGAAGCCGGCGCATGCCGCAGGCGCTTCGGAGCAGGAAAAGCTCTACTGCATCTACGTCGCCGTCGGCCAGAAGCGCTCGACCGTGGCGCAGTTCGTCAAGGTGCTGGAAGACGCCGGCGCGCTGGAATACTCGATCGTCATCGCGGCGACCGCGTCCGACCCGGCCCCGATGCAGTTCCTCGCGCCGATGACCGGCGCCGCCATCGGCGAGTATTTCCGCGACAACGGCATGCATGCCGTGATCGCCTATGACGACCTGACCAAGCAGGCCGTCGCCTACCGTCAGATGTCGCTGCTGCTGCGCCGCCCGCCAGGCCGCGAAGCTTACCCGGGCGACGTGTTCTACCTGCATTCGCGTCTGCTCGAGCGCGCCGCCAAGCTCAACGAAGAGCACGGTCTTGGTTCGCTCACCGCGCTGCCGGTGATCGAAACCCAGGCGAACGACGTGTCCGCCTACATTCCGACCAACGTGATTTCGATCACCGACGGCCAGATCTTCCTCGAGACGAACCTGTTCTTCCAGGGCATCCGCCCGGCGGTGAACGTCGGTATCTCGGTTTCCCGCGTGGGTGGTAACGCCCAGATCAAGGCGATGAAGCAGGTTGCCGGCTCGCTGAAGGGCGAACTGTCGCAGTATCGCGAAATGGCCGCGTTCGCGCAGTTCGGTTCCGACCTCGACGCCGCCACGCAGCGCCTGCTCAACCGCGGCGCCCGCCTGACCGAACTCTTGAAGCAGCCGCAGTTCGCGCCGCTGAAGCCGGAAGAAGAAGTCGCGGTGATCTTTGCCGGCGGCCAGGGCTACCTCGACGACCTGCCGGTGTCGAAGGTCGGCGAGTTCGAGGCTGGCCTGCTGGGCTACCTGCGCTCCAAGGCCGCCGACGTGCTGTCGGCGATCGCCAAGGAGAAGGCGCTGTCGGACGACCTGCGCGCCAAGCTGAAGGCCGCCATCGACGCCTTCAAGAAGACGTTCTCGTAAGCCCTTTCAAAGACAACGCGCGGTCCCCAAACGGACCGCGCTATGGGAGTAGAGCGGCCCGATGCCCTCGCTAAAGGACCTCAAGAACCGGATCGCCTCGGTCAAATCGACCCAGAAGATCACCAAGGCCATGCAGATGGTGGCAGCGGCCAAGCTCCGTCGCGCCCAGGAAGCAGCCGAGGCGGCGCGTCCCTATGCCGAGCGCATGGGCAACGTGCTCGCGGCGTTGGGCGCAGCCTATGCCGGCCGTGCCGACGCTCCGGCGCTGCTCGCCGGCAATGGCCGTGACCAGGTGCACCTCTTGGTCGTGGCGACCGGTGAGCGTGGCCTTGCCGGCGGCTTCAACTCTTCGATCGCCCGCCTGGCCCGCGAGACGGCGCAGAAGCTCCTCGCCGAAGGCAAGACGGTGAAGATCCTCACTGTCGGCCGCAAGGGCAACGATATCCTGAAGCGTGGCTTCGCCGACAAGATCGTCGAGACGATCTCGTTCCGCGACGTGCGCCAGCTCGGCTATGTCAACGCCGCCAGCGTCGGCGAGAAGGTGCTCGCCATGTATGCGGCGGGCGAGTTCGATGTGGCGACGCTGTTCTACTCGCGCTTCCGCTCGGTGATCGCGCAGATCCCGACGGCGCACCAGCTGATCCCGGCCAAGTTCGAGGCTCCCGCCGCGGACGCACCGGAGACGCTGAACTACGAATACGAGCCGGATGAGGAAGCAATCCTCGAGGACCTGCTGCCGCGCAACATCTCGGTGCAGATCTTCCGGGCACTGCTCGAGAACAACGCCTCGTTCTTCGGCGCGCAGATGAGCGCCATGGACAACGCGACGCGCAACGCCGGCGAGATGATCAAGAAGCTGACGCTGGTCTACAACCGGCAGCGCCAGGCACAGATCACCAAAGAACTCATCGAAATCATTTCGGGCGCGGAAGCGCTCTAGCAGGAACGAGGTAAATCATGGCCCGCGCAGCAACTGCAGCAAAAGCCCCGGCGACCGACAAGGCTCCCGCCGTCAAGAAAGCCCCGGCCCGCAAGGCCGCTTCGAGCACCCCCGCGGCAGCCGTCGCCGGCCAGCCGGTCGGCAAAGTTTCGCAGGTGATCGGCGCCGTGGTGGACGTGACCTTCGATGGTCACCTGCCGGCGATCCTGAACGCCCTCGAGACCGACAATAACGGCAACCGCCTGGTCCTCGAAGTGGCACAGCACCTGGGCGAGAACGCCGTGCGCACCATCGCCATGGACACCACCGAGGGCCTGGTCCGCGGCGCTGCCGTGGTCGACACCGGCGCCGCCATCTCGGTGCCGGTCGGCGACGAGACGCTGGGCCGCATCATGAACGTGATCGGCGAGCCGGTGGACGAAGCCGGCCCGGTCCAGACCAAGTCGCGCCGCGCCATCCACCAGGACGCGCCCTCGTTCACCGAGCAGGCTTCGGAAGCGCAGATCCTTGTCACCGGCATCAAGGTCGTGGACCTGATCGCTCCCTATGCTCGCGGCGGCAAGATCGGCCTGTTCGGCGGCGCCGGCGTGGGCAAGACGGTGCTGATCCAGGAACTGATCAACAACGTCGCCAAGGCGCACGGTGGCTACTCGGTGTTCGCCGGCGTCGGCGAGCGCACCCGCGAGGGTAACGACCTTTACCACGAAATGATCGAATCGGGCGTGAACAAGGACCCGCACGAGAACAACGGCTCGACCGCCGGTTCGAAGTGCGCCCTGGTGTTCGGCCAGATGAACGAGCCCCCGGGGGCGCGTGCCCGCGTGGCGCTTTCGGGCCTCACCGTCGCCGAGCACTTCCGTGACGAAGGCCAGGACGTGCTGTTCTTCGTGGACAACATCTTCCGCTTCACCCAGGCCGGCGCAGAAATGTCGGCTCTGCTGGGTCGTATTCCCTCGGCGGTGGGTTACCAGCCGACGCTCGCGACCGACATGGGCGCGCTGCAGGAGCGCATCACCACCACCAACAAGGGCTCGATCACTTCGGTGCAGGCGATTTACGTGCCGGCTGACGACTTGACCGACCCGGCGCCGGCGACCTCGTTCGCCCACCTGGACTCGACGACGACGCTTAACCGCGCCATCTCCGAGAAGGGCATCTACCCGGCCGTGGATCCGCTGGACTCCACCTCGCGCATGCTGTCGGCCAACATCGTCGGCGAAGAGCACTACAACACCGCCCGTCAGGTGCAGCAGATCCTGCAGCGCTACAAGGCGCTCCAGGACATCATCGCGATCCTGGGCATGGACGAGCTCAGCGAAGAGGACAAGCTGACCGTGGCGCGCGCCCGCAAGGTCGAGCGCTTCATGAGCCAGCCGTTCCACGTGGCCGAGGCCTTCACCGGCACGCCGGGCGTGTTCGTGCAGCTCGAAGACACCATCAAGGGGTTCAAGGACCTTGTCGAGGGCAAGTACGACCACCTGCCGGAAGCCGCCTTCTACATGGTCGGCACCATGGAAGACGCGGTCAAGAAGGCCCAGAAGCTGGCCGCCGCGGCCTAAGCTGATCTGACGAACTCGGGTTCGCCTGCGGGCGGACCCAGCTCAACCCAAAGGCAGGACCATGGCCGAAGGCACCAAACTCGAAATCGTCTCGCCCGAGCGGCTGCTGCTGTCGGAGACCGTGAAGTCGGTGACCGTGCCGGGCGCCGATGGATATTTCACCGTGCTGGGCGACCACGCACCGCTGATGACCACGCTGAAGCCGGGCTTCGTGACGGTGGTTCGCAATGATGGGATCAGCCACGTCTACTATGTGCGCGGCGGCTTTGCCGACGTGTCACCCGAAGGGCTGACCATCCTCGCCGAAGAGGCGCAGGACATCGCCGAATTCGACCGCGCCAAGATCGAAGGGCTGATCGCCGCCGGGCTCACCGCCCAGCAGGCCGCGAACACTGCGGACGAGGAGATGCGGCTGCAGGAAGAGATCGACGGCTGGCGCAACCTCTTGCTCGACGCATCGGTGGGCACAGGTTCGACCGCACACTAAGCGGACAGATACGGAATTCGAAGCGGGCGTCCTCCGGGGCGCCCGTTTTGCTTTCTGGGGGCATCGCTCCTGTAGACCGATGGTGCCGTCGGCGCATCCTGCCCGCAGGCGCAGGGCTAAATGCGCGATCCGAAGCAATTCACCATCCCTTAAGGTAAACTGCGTAACTGTCATTCTCGGGAATGCAGCAAGTCGAACCGTGTCGTGGCCAGGACAGCCGCGGCCAGTTACGGAGCCGCGCCCAGTGTCCCTCACCATCGCCGTGTCGTCTGCCGGAAGCCGTTCCGGATGCGCACCGTCACATCTCCATTCCGTCCACTCCAGAACCAGAGCGAGCGCTGCCAAGTGAAGATCCGGACCCGTCTTTTCCTCATCGTTGCCGTCATGGGCCTCGTGGTCGCGGCGATCGGCGGCCTTGCCGTGTTCGTCACCGCGTCGTTCACCGAGCGCACCCAGCAGCTCGAGGCAGCATCGCAGCGGGCCTTCAACGGCGAGCATCTCAATCGGCTGGTCACCGCCGTGGTGATGGATGCCCGCGGGATCTACGCGGCGCCTGATGTCGAGAAGGCGGCGCCGTTTGCCGCCGGGCTGTTGAAGTCGCTCGACCAGATCGACGCGCACCTCGCCCAATGGCAGCCGCTGGTACCGGCGGCCGACCGGCCGGCGTTCGACCAGGTTGTGGCGCGTACAGCGGAGTTCCGGCAGTTCCGGGCCGAGACCGCACGGCTTGCGGCCATCGATCCGGCGCAGGCCAACGCGCAGGGGAACAACGACGCCAATCGCGCCAACCGCAAGGCGTACCAGGCTGAGATCGACGCCGTGGTCGAGGCCGACCGAGCCAGGTTCGAGGCGATCAAGGCAGAGATCGATGGCTTCGAGGCGCTGATCCTGCCCGTCGTGGGCGGCGCAACGCTGCTAGGGTTGCTCGCTGGCGTCGGTGCGGCCCTCTATGTCGGCACCCGCTACGTTTCCCAGCCGTTGGCCCGCGTTACCGACACCATGGTGCGGCTGGCAGAGGGCGACCTTGCAACCGAGGTTCCCTATGCCGATGAGAAGAACGAGATCGGCCAGATGGCGGCTGCGGTGCAGGTGTTCAAGGAGAACGGCATCCGGGTGGCCGAAATGAACGAAGACGAGCGGACCCGGCATGCGAAGGCGGCCGAGCGGGCGGCGCTGATGCAGGGCTTCCAGAGCGCCTTTGACGGCGTGGTGGCGGCGACGCTCAAGGGCGACCTGACACAGCGTATCGACGCCCGCTTCGAAGACGCCGACATCGAGCGCATCGCCAGCAATTTCAACCGGCTGATGGATACGGTAGCGGGCGGCCTGAATGAAGCTGGCGATGTGCTCGAGGCATTGGCCGAAGCGGACCTGACGCGGCGCATGGCCGGCGCCTATGAGGGCGAGTTCGCGCGGCTGAAGCACAATACCAATACGGTGGCCGAGAAGCTCAGCGAGATCGTTACGCAGCTCAAGCGGACCTCGTTCGACCTGAAGACCGCCACCAGTGAGATCCTGTCGGGCGCCAACGACCTTTCCGAACGCACCACCAAGCAGGCGGCGACGATCGAGGAGACCTCGGCTGCCATGGAGCAACTGGCGACCACGGTGCTGGCCAATGCGCAGCGCGCCGCCGGTGCCTCGGAAAATGCCGCCGAGGTGACGACGACTGCCGAGGCCGGCGGCGCCGTGATGCTCAGCGCCAACGCCGCCATGGGGCGGATCACCGAGAGCTCGGCCAAGATCTCCAACATCATCGGGCTGATCGACGACATCGCCTTTCAGACCAACCTCCTCGCGCTCAATGCTTCAGTTGAGGCGGCGCGCGCCGGCGATGCCGGCAAGGGTTTTGCGGTCGTTGCCGTCGAAGTGCGGCGCCTGGCGCAATCGGCGGCCAGTGCCTCGGCGGAGGTAAAGGCGCTGATCGAGCAATCGGCCAACGAGGTACAGGGCGGCTCCAGGCTGGTGGCGGAGGCCGCAGCCAAGCTCGAGCAGATGCTGGTGGCGGTCCGCGGCAACCGCGAACTGCTTGAGGGGATCGCAAGGGACAGCCGCGAGCAGGCCTCGGCGATCGAGGAGGTC
Source organism: Devosia sp. A16 (assembly GCF_001402915.1). Taxonomy (GTDB): domain Bacteria; phylum Pseudomonadota; class Alphaproteobacteria; order Rhizobiales; family Devosiaceae; genus Devosia_A. The sequence continues at coordinate 1,893,405 of NZ_CP012945.1, read as the reverse complement.
AACACCGCGGTCAGGCAGATGGATGAGATGACCCAGCACAATGCGGCGCTGGTCGAACAGACCAACGCGGCGATCGAGCAGACCGAAGCGCAGGCCAGCGAACTCGACCGGATCGTCGCGGTGTTCACCACCGACAGCCATGCCGAGGCCACGGCGACGCCGATGGCGGACCTGCCGCCGCAGCGCGGGATCAAGGCGCTGGAGCAACGGGTCAGGGCGGCGGCCAAGACCTATCTGGGCCGTGGCAACACCGCGCTCAAGGCCGACGACTGGGCCGAGTTCTGACCGCGGGGGCGCACGGGAGAGCTGCACAGCCGGGTAACGGGGAGGCGGGTTTCACTACGCGTTAACCCCGATCCGGCATGCTTTGTTTACCTTGGCGCGGGACGGGCCGCCGGTGCCAGGCAGGCCGTAAGAAAGCGGCGCGCGGCCGACGGGGCTTCAGAATGAAGAAGGACGTGACCACCAAGACCGCCGGCGGCAAGCCGTCGCGCGGTGTTTCCCTGCGCAGCATGGTCGTCGGGCTCGCCCTGGTGATGGCCGCCACCGGGGCGGTCGTTTCAGCCGCCAATATCTATGTCGCCGGCGAGTTCGAACGCAGCAGCCGGACATCGGCCGAGCTGATGTCGTCGATGCGGGCGCACATGACTGCCGACATGCTGCATGACAGCATGCGCGGTCTCGTCTACCGGGCGCTCTATTCGGTGATCTCGGGCGACCTCGAGGCGGCCAAGGCGACCTATGGCGACGTGATGAGCTACGGCGCCTCGTTCAAGCAGGCGCTGAACTCGCAGAAGGACTTCGACGTGCCGGTGCATATCCGGGAAGCCCTGGACGGAGTGCGCGCGCCGCTCGACGCCTATATCGCCGCGGCCACTGCCCTGGTGGGCAAGGCCGCCAAGTTCGACATTGCCGGGGCGCAGGCCGACCTGCCGGCGTTCGATGAAAGCTTCAAGGTGCTGGAAGGCGAGATGTCGGCCGTCTCGGACGCCATCGAGGACGCCAACGCGGCCCAGACCCGGGCGGTCAAGACCAACCACGACCTCTCCAGCGCTGTCATATGGGGCGGATTGGCGCTGCTGCTGTTGCTCGCGGTCGGGACCCTGGTGTTGAGCCAGCGCCTCGTCGCCAAGCCGTTGGGACTGGTGGCGAAGGGGTTCGGTCGGCTCGCCGATGGCGATCTCACAGTGGAGACCGGCGGGCGGCAGCGGGTCGCGGAAGTCGCCGCGCTCGCCGAGGTGCTCGGGGTGTTTCGCGAGGCGCTGATCAATCGCGATACCCTGGCAGGCGAGGCGGCGACCAGCGCCCGGCACGTGGCGACCCGAGCGGAGGCAGCAGCAGCGCTGAACGACGAGATCGGTGCCGCCGTGAGCGCAGCGCTGGAGGGGGACTTCAGCCGCCGGGTAGCCGAAGACCAGCCCGAAGCGGAGTTGCGCGAGCTGGCGCAGCGCATCAACCAGTTGCTCGGTACTGTCGACGGTTCGATCAGCGAAACCGGCACGGTGCTCGGCGCGCTGGCCCAGGCCGACCTGACGCGACGCATGCAGGGCAGCTACTCGGGCGCGCTGCGCAAGCTGATGGACGATACCAATGCCGTCGGCGATCGGTTGGCCGAAGTGGTGACAAACCTCCGCTCGACGTCACGGTCCCTCAAGGTGGCGACCGGGGAAATCCTCTCGGGAGCCAATGACCTCAGCGAGCGGACCACCAAGCAGGCGGCGACGATCGAGGAGACCTCGGCGGCGATGGAGCAACTCGCGGTGACCGTGCTGGAAAACGCCAGGCGGGCCGAGGCGGCAAGCAGCAATGCCGCCGACGTGTCGCAGACCGCCGAGCAGGGCGGCGAGGTGATGCGCGAGGCCACCGCGGCGATGGAGCGGATCACCCAGTCCTCGGCCAAGATCTCCAACATCATCGGGCTGATCGACGACATCGCCTTCCAGACTAACCTGTTGGCGCTCAACGCCTCGGTGGAAGCGGCGCGCGCCGGCGATGCCGGCAAGGGCTTTGCGGTGGTTGCGGTGGAAGTGCGGCGGCTGGCGCAGTCGGCGGCGAGCGCGTCGAGCGAAGTGAAGGCGCTGATCGAGCAATCGGGCACCGAAGTCGCCGGTGGCTCGCGGCTGGTCGCCGAGGCGGCGAGCAAGCTCGCCCTGATGCTCGAGGGCGCCCGCACCAACTACGAGCTGCTGCAGGGCATCGCCGGGGAGAGCCGCGCCCAGGCCTCCTCGATCGAGGAGGTGAACGTCGCGGTGCGGACGCTGGACGAGATGACCCAGCACAATGCCGCGCTGGTCGAACAAACCAATGCAGCGATCGAGCAGACTGAATCGCAGGCCGGCGAGCTCGATCGGATCGTCGATATCTTTACTGTTGCCGAGGCGGCTGCGCCCTCGGTGGCGAAGGCCGGAGCGCGACAGGTCTACCTGAGCCAGGGCAATGCCGCGATCAGCACGGACTGGGACGAGTTCTAGTCAGAAGCTGCTCACTGCCGCAACCTGCGAAAGGGCGCCGTCGGGCGCCCTTTGTCATTGTGGCCGGCCATCTCGCCGATCTACGCAGCACTGCGTAGATGAGCAGTAACTGCGCCCCGAGCCCCAGCGGCGCAGTCTGATGGTGTACCGCGCGTTAATACGCATGCCCGGCTTGGGGGTTCTTCAAGCCGATCGGCGCTGAGATTGCCGCGGTTCCGCAGAAGCGGTTTTGGGGGCAGAAGTCATGGGTCAATCACTATTGAGCCGGTTCGCCGGTGGTTCGCGTGAGGACGATCGCAGCACGGTGGCCGCCATCATGCGCAGCCAGGCGGTGATCGAGTTCGCGCTCGACGGCACCATCCTCACCGCCAACGGCAACTTCCTCGGCGCAGTAGGCTACGCGCTCGACGAGATCCAGGGCAAGCATCATCGGATGTTCGTCGATCCGGCGTTGGCACAGAGCGTGGAGTATGTCGAGTTCTGGCGCGCCCTGGGTGCCGGCCAGTTCCAGTCGGGCGAGTACCGACGCTTCGCCAAGGGCGGCAAGGAGATCTGGCTGCAGGCCAGCTACAACCCGATCCTCGACAAGGCGGGCAAGCCGATCAAGGTGATCAAGTTTGCTTCCGATATCACCGAACAGAAGAACCGCGCCGCCGACATGGCCGGGCAGGTGGCAGCGATCAGTCGGGCGCAGGCGGTGATCGAGTTCAAGCTCGACGGCACCATTCTCACCGCCAACGAGAACTTCCTTTCGACGCTCGGCTACCGGCTCGATGAAGTTCAGGGCCGGCATCACCGCATGTTCGTCGAGCCCGGCTACGGCGCGAGCGCCGAATATGAGCAGTTCTGGGCCCGGCTGCGCGGTGGCGAATTCGTCTCGTCCGAGTTCAAGCGCGTGGGCAAGGGTGGCAAGGAAGTCTGGATCATGGCTTCCTACAACCCGGTGTTCGACGCCGCCGGCAAGCCGATGAAGGTGGTCAAGTTCGCCAGCGACATCTCGGAGCGCAAGCGCTCCGAAGCGATCATCGAACTGCTGAAGACCTCGCTGGCGCGCATGGCCGATGGCGACCTCGGCGGGCGGGTGGATACAGAGTTCAGCGGGCAGTACGAGGGCCTGCGGCAGGCCTTCAACGCCTCGCTGGAACGGATCACCGAGATCGTCACCTCGCTGCAGACCACCTCGCGGGCCCTGAAGACGGCGACCGGGGAGATCCTGTCCGGCGCCAACGATCTCAGCGAACGCACCACCAAGCAGGCCGCAACGATCGAGGAGACCTCCGCCTCGATGGAGCAGCTCGCTTCGACGGTCAGCGAGAACGCCAAGCGGGCGGCCGACGCCTCCAGCAAGGCGCAGGATGTCAGCAAGACCGCCACTGAGGGCGGCGCGGTGATGGAGAAGGCGACCGCCGCCATGGAACGGATCACCACCTCCTCGGGCAAGATCTCCAACATTATCGGCATGATCGACGATATCGCCTTCCAGACGAACCTCCTGGCACTGAACGCGTCGGTGGAAGCGGCGCGGGCCGGCGATGCCGGCAAGGGCTTTGCCGTGGTGGCGGTGGAAGTCCGGCGCCTCGCGCAATCGGCGGCTAGCGCCTCTTCGGAAGTGAAGGCGCTGATCGAGCAGTCCGGCGCGGAAGTCGCCGGTGGCTCGAAGCTGGTGGCCGAGGCGGCGCAGAAGCTGGTCGCCATGCTGGAGACGGCCCGCGAGAGTTCGAGCCTGATCGAAGGCATCGCCACGGCGAGCCGCGAGCAGGCGGGTGCCATCGAAGAGGTCAGCTCCGCGGTGCGGGTGCTCGACGAGATGACGCAGCAGAACGCGGCGCTGGTCGAGCAGACCAATGCGGCGATCGAGCAGACCGAGGGGCAAGCCACCGAACTCGACAAGATCGTCGACGTGTTCACCATCGACGATGCGGGGGCAGCGATACCGATGCAGAGCGAGCCGCGCGTCGGCGGGGTCAAGGCGCTGCAGCAGAAGGTGAAGGCGGCGGCGCGCACCTATCTCAGCAACGGCAACACCGCAGTGGCGCAGGACTGGGCTGAGTTCTGAGAGGGTCCGAGATCGCCTCGGGCAGAAGGCGTCTCCCATTCTCCCCCCATAATAACGGGGGAGGTGCTCTGCCGGGGCGTTTGGCACGATCGAAGATCGAGAGCCTCGACCCCTCACCTTCGCTTCACCGGGGCCCTCCCTGTTGGCTGGCTAGCCCAACGCCGCTGCCACCAGCGCCCTGGCGTGCAGATCGGTGGTGTCGTAGGTCGGCAGCGGGCTCACACTGTCATCGATCAGCATACCGATCTCGGTGCAGCCCAGGATCACCGCCTCGGCGCCGCGGGCCTTGAGCCGGGCGATGGCGTCGACGTAGATGCGCCGGGACTCGTCGCGGACGATGCCGAGGCAGAGCTCCTCGTAGATGATGCCGTTGAGGTTGGTGATGCCGATATCGGGCACCAACACCTCGAGGCCGCGTTGCTCGAGGCCTTCGATATAGAAGCGCTTCTCCATGGTGAAGCGGGTGCCGAGCAACCCGACTTTCCCGATTCCATCGGCGAGCAGTGCGTCGGCGGTGGGCGTCGCGATGTGGACGAACGGGACCGTCAGCGCGGCGACGATCTGTGGCGCGCAGATATGCATGGTGTTGGTGGCAAGCCCGACCACGGCGGCGCCCTGCGCTTCGAGCGAAGCAGCAATGCCGGCGAGCACCTGCCCGGCGCCGTCCCAGTCGCCGGCCCGCTGCATCGCCTCGATCGGGGCGAAATCCACGGAATGGACGATGACCGGCGCGGAGTGGAGGCCGCCCAGCCGGGCCGCCGTCTCGCGGTTGAGGATGGCGTAGTAGTGAGCGGTGGATTCCCAGCTCATGCCGCCGATGAGGCCGATGGTTTTCATAAGCCACTGATGGCGCGGAACTTCTCGCAAGACAAGAGTGCCGACTGAGAGACGGCCCCCTCCCGGCCTCCCCCATAAAGGGGGAGGTGAAGAGTCGAGACTCTGTCTTCAATTGTGCCAAACGCACCGGCGGGCACCTCCCCCTTTATGGGGGAGGATGGGAGGGGGCCGTCTGCTTCGGCTAAAGAACGCTATCCCCGCACGCCAGCCGGCACGTGCTTGAACGCCTCGACCACCTGCAGATAGGCGTCGCGCTTGAACGGGACGATGAGGTCTGGAAGAGTTTCGAGCCTTTCCCAGCGCCACTTGTCGAACTCGGCCGGGTGGGCGCCGCCGCCGGGGGACTCGACGTTGATCTCGGCTTCGTCGCCGGTGAAGCGGAACGCGAACCAGCGCTGGCGCTGGCCGCGATACTTGCCGCGGAGCGCGATGCCCAGGGCCTCGTCGGGCAGGTCGTAGTAGATCCACTCCGGCGCCTCGGTAATGAGGTCGGCTGTCCTGATGGAGGTTTCTTCGAACAGCTCGCGCCAGGCCGCGTCGATCGGGGTTTCGCCCTTGTCGATGCCGCCCTGCGGCATCTGCCAAGGGGAATCGTTGACCGTGGTGTGCTCGGGATTGCCCTCGGGCTTGCGCCGGCCGACGAACACCAGGCCTTCGGCGTTGAACACCGCGATGCCGACGCAATCACGGTAGGGCATCTCTTCGCGCCGTGGCATCAGCTGTCATCTCCCATCAGGGCGCTGGCCGGCACCAGTTCGATGCCGCGTTCGCCAAGGCTCTTGGCCCACTCGGTAACCGCTTCGACCGAGACCGGCAAGGCCGAGACGATGCCGATGGCGTACCCCTTGTCGCGGGCCTCCGCCTCGAGATCGGCCAGCGCGGCGAGGATGGGGCCGCGCGCCGGGTTAGCATCGATCACGGCGTTGACCCGACCGAACGGCACGCGGTTGGCGCGCGCCAGTTGCGGAGCAAGCGAGCGGTTGGACGACCCATCGTCGAGATAACCCAGACCGCGGGCTCCGAGTTCCTCCATCATCGGGCCGAAATCGGCGCCGGAGGCCGTGAAGCGGGCGCCCATGTTGTTGATCAGCCCGACATAGCCCGAAAAGCTGCTCATCACCTTGAACAGCTTCGAAAGGTTGTCGCGTGGCGCCTGGCCGGTGAGCAGCGTATCGGGCCCCGGATCGTTCTCGGGGTAGTCGAACGGCTCCAGCGGCACTTCGAGAAACAGCTCGTGTCCTTCGGCCCGGGCGGCCCCGACGGTACGCTCCAGGGTCTTGCCATACGGGGCGAAGGCCAGCGTCGCCTCCTCCGGCAGTTTGCCGATAGCGTCGAGCGTGCCTTCGGTGTTGAGGCCGAGGCCCGAGACGATGATGGCGACCAGAGGCTTGCCGCCGGAGGTGGCGGGCGTGTCCGAGGGACGCGAGTAGACATCGAATGGGCGAATGCCGGTGCCCGAGATGCGCGGGATGGCGCCGAACTCGGTCTGCTCGAGCAGTTGGGGATCGAGCGCCGTGGGGTCGATGATCGGGGCAGTGGAGGCCTCGGCCGTGGCCGCGGCCTGTGCGACGGGGAACATTTCGGGGTCGGCGGTGATGGTCGCGCCGCCCGGCGTCGATACGGCCCCGGCCACGCTGTTGGAGGGGTTGGCGCCGGCAATGTCGACGGTGGAACTGGGGCGGCCGCCCTCGGGATCGCTGACCAGCATGACGCGGGCGCCGACGCCGATGGCGATCAGCGCGAGCAGGCCGAGGGCGATACGGGTGACGGGAACATGGCGAGCCTTGCCGGCGGCCCTGAGCTGGGCTGTCCGGGCCAGCCTGGCCTTGCGGCGAACGAGGGGCGCGCTGAGCTCCGTCATCGGGTCTGCCTTCATCCCAAGGCTTTGACTGCGGCGCGTCGAGAGGTCCGACATCGCCCGGTCGGAATCAAACGGGGCGGCGAATCGCCACCCCGCATCGGCTCTATTTCTCGCCGGCAAAGGGTAACGAAGCGTTAACCCTGTTGCCGCAGGTCGCTGTGGATCAGCCGGCCGCCTTGGGCGGATAGGCGGCGTTGGTCTCGACGCCGTCGATCAGCTTGATGGCGTATTGCAGCTGGTTGTCCTTGTCCTTCTCGGCCGGGACATAGACCGACGAGCCGACCGTGGCCTTTTCCTCGGTGCCGCCGCCGATTTCGCCGGGAAGGGCGGCTTCACCGATGATCTCGTCGCGGCCTTTGAACTCCTCGGGGACATCCTGGGTGATGACGATGTCGGGCTGGATGCCGGAGGCCTGGATCGAACGGTTGTTCGGGGTGTAGTAGCGCGCCGTGGTGAGGCGCATGGCGCCATCGGCGCCGAGCGGGATGATCGACTGCACCGAGCCCTTGCCGAACGAGCGAGTGCCCACCAGCGTCGCGCGCTTGTGATCCTGCAGCGCGCCGGCGACGATTTCGGCCGCCGAGGCCGAGCCGCCGTTGATCAGCACCACCATCGGCACGTCGGCGAGCTTGGCGTCCAGCGCGTCCGGCTTGGCGTCATAGCGCGAGCTCTCGCTGTCGACGCGGCCGCGGGTCAGCACCACGGCGCCCTGCTTGAGGAAGGCGTCGGAGACGAGCACGGCCTGGTCCACCAGCCCGCCCGGGTTGTTGCGCAGGTCGAGCACGATGCCCTTGGGCGCCTTGCCGTCGCCGGCCTTGTAGATGTCGTCGATGGCTTTCTGGATGCCCACGAAGGCCTGCTCGGAGAAGCGGGCGAGGCGAATGACGCCGACATCGCCTTCCATGCTCATGCGGGCGGCGCGGGTGGCGATGATGTCACGGGTGAGTTCGAACTTCAGCGGCTCGGTGACGCCTTCGCGCACCACGGTGACGGTGATCTTGGTGCCCACCTGGCCGCGCATCTTCTCGACCGCCTGATCGAGGGTCAGGCCCTGTACCTGGGTGCCGTCGAGCTCGACGATGAAATCGTTGGCGAGGATGCCGGCCTTGGCCGCCGGCGTGTCGTCGATGGGCGAGACGACCTTGATCACCCCGTCTTCCATCTGCACTTCGATGCCCAGCCCGCCGAACTGGCCCGAGGTATCTTCCTGCACGTCGGAATACTCGACCGGCTCCATATAGCCCGAATGCGGGTCGAGCGAGGTCAGCATGCCCTGCAGGGCCGCATGGATGAGCTTGCGCTCGTCGGGGGCCTCGACATACTCGGCGCGGATGCGGTCGAACACTTCGCCGAACAGATCGAGATCGGAGTAGACCTCGTCGGGGGTGCGCGGCCCGCTGGCCGGCGCCGCGGCATCGGCGGCTGCCGGCGGTGTCTGGTCCTGCGCGATCAGCGGAGCACAGGCGAGGCCGAGTGCGAACACGGCGGCCATCGAGGCAACTATGCGGAGGGGCGTCAGGCGCATCAAATTCTATCCACTCTGGGTTGGAACCGAAGCCGTGGACCACCACCCGGTGGGGTCGACGGGCTCATTGTTCTTTCGCATTTCAATATAGAGGGTCGGTCGGGAGACACCAGCACTGGTCGCAACGGTACGGCCAATTGTCTGTGATCCCATGGTGCCGACGGGTTCTCCCATCATCACGAACTGGCCGATCTGCACATCGACCTTGGCGAGTCCCGCCAACAGGATGGTGTAATCCTGTCCGGCATTGAGGATGACGATTTGGCCATAATTGAGGTAGTCGCCCTGGAACATCACCCAGCCATCGGCGGGTGAGACGACCTGGGCATCGGCGCGGGTGACCACCGAAAGGCCGCGCGAGATGCCGCCGAAACCGTCGCCGGCACCGTAGTCGATCACCGTCACGCCGCTCGAGGGCATGGTGAGGAAGCCTTTGGCCTGGGCGAAGGGCACGGCCGGTTCGGTGCGGTTGGTGTTGGCGAGGGCAATACGGACGGTGTCCTTGTCGAGCGTCGGGGTGCTGCCGCCGGCATTGGCCGTGGCGGTGGCCTCGGCCGCGGTCGCCACGGCGGCGGCGCGCTTCTGCAGGTCGTCGATCAGCTGCTTCAGCGAGGTGGCCTTGTCGGCCAGCGCCTGAGCCTCCGCCTCCTCTGCAGCCAGCGCCGTGGTGGCGCGGTTCTCGTTTTCCTTGCGCGCCGCGATCAGCGAGGCGATGCGCAACTGCTCTTCCTCGAGGATCTGAAGGTTGGCTTCGAGCTTGCCCTGCTGCTCGAGCGCATCGGCCTTGATCTTGCCGAGCTCGGTCAGGTCGGCCATCACGGTATCGGCCTTTTTCTGCAGCTCGGGCATGATGGCCGAGAGCAGGATGGCGGAGCGGGCCGAGCCGAGTGCGTCGGACGGGTTGACGATCAGTGCCGGCGGCGGGTTGCGGGAAATGCGCTCCAGCGCCGCGAGAACGTTGGAAATGTTCTCGTCCGCGCCATCGAGCCGGCCGCGCACTTCCAGTTCCTCGACGATCAGTTCGCCCAGCTTGTCCTCGAGAGCGGCGATTTCGGTTTCGGCGCGCTTCACCCGCTCGGCGGCGGCGATGAGCGCCGCATTCTGCTTGGTGCGATCGCCCTGCATGTCGGCGATCTCTTTCTTGAGCGCGTCGGAGCGCTCCTTGGATACGGTGATCGAGGCCTCGATCTCATCGAGCGCCTTCTGCTGCGCCGCCATCTCGGGATCGGCCGGCGAGACAGCGGCCGGCGTGGTCGGCGCCGTTGCATCGACGGCCGGGCGGAGGTCGAGATCGGTTGCGGCGGGGGTCGCTCCCGGTGCGGTTGCGGGTGCCGGGATTGCAGGGGTGATGTCGGAGGGGGCGGCGCTGGGCGCCGCATCCGCCGGCGTCTCCGGCGTTGCCTGCTGCGCCAGCGCGGCGGTGGCAAGCGCCAGCGCCAGGGTGGCGCCCGCCGCGATTGCACGTCTCGACCAGCCCGTTGCCGGCATCAAACTTCCCGGTTCACCCGAATCATGATCTCGCGACCATAGCGCACAGCCCGATAGTCCGGGGGTTTGTCTTTTGGATGGCGGATAACGCGGGTGTGGTGCCTGGGGCTACCCCCACCCTTGATCCCTCACCACAAGGGGGAGGGAGATCCGACTGCAGGCCCTCGGTTCTTGCGTCTCCTTCCCCTTGATGGGGAGGGTAGCGAAGCTGGCCGCCTCGGCGGCCTAGTGGAGCTGGGTGGGGTGGAGCAGCAATCGCGAAGCAGCCCCCTTTACTCCCGATGATAAGGATGCCCCGAAAGGATCGTCGTGGCCCGATAGAGCTGCTCGGCCAGCATGATGCGGACCAGCTGGTGCGGCCAGGTGAGCGGAGAAAAGCTGAGGGTCAGATCGGCCTCGCGCACGAAACTCGGGTCGAGCCCGTCGGCGCCGCCGATGATGAAACTGATCGCCGGGCGGCCGTCGTCGCGCCAGCGGGCGAGCTGGGTGGCGAACTGGGCGGACGGCATGGTCTTGCCGTGCTCGTCGAGCGCGATGCGGATGCCTTCGGGGAGGGCAGAGCGAAGCGTACTCGCTTCGTCGGCCTTGCGCGTTTCGGTAGTGGCGGCACGAGACTCGGCAAATTCGAGCACATCGAAGCCCGTCAGCGCCAGCGGCTTGCCCGCCGCCTTGGCGCGATCGAGATAGCGCGCCACCAGCTCACGCTCGGGACCCTGCTTCATCCGGCCGATGGCAGCGATGGCGATGCGCAAGGCGAACGTGCCGCCTAAGCGTGATCAGGAAAAGTTGCAGACTTTTCCGGTTCGATCACGCGACACAACAAGGCTAGCGGCCGTCGGCAGCGAAATCGGCCGCCCACATCTTTTCGATGTTGTAGAACTCGCGCACTTCGGGCCGGAAGATGTGAACGATGACGTCACCGGCATCGACCAGCACCCAATCGGCGTGCGGCAGTCCTTCGATCCGCGGCTTGCCGAAGCCATGCTCGCGCAGCGATTTCACCAGTTGGTCGGCGACGGCGCTGACGTGACGGTTCGACCGGCCGGAGGTCACCACCATATGGTCGGTGAGCGACGACTTGCCGGTGATGTCGATGGCAACGGTCTGTTCAGCCTTGGCATCGTCAAGGCTCTGCAGCACCAGATCGATCATGTGGGGTTCCGGCGCTTCTGCAACCGGGGCGGTTTCGGTCTTTTTCCGGGGCGATGCCATCAAATGGCCTCAGCCCATGCTACACGAGCACGGTTCATGCGTGTTTCAGCTGTCCTTGGTTGTTGGGTCGAAAGGCTAGCGAAAGCGTAGCTATCAATCCTGTCCCATCCTGAGTGGCGAAATAACCACTACTCCCTCAATATGACGCTTCGTCTGGCGTTCTGCAAGGCGGGGGTCGCCAATCATTCTGCCGAAGCTTTGCGGCGGGCCCGGATGGCGCTCGAAGACTGCGGCGAGGTGATGCCGTGCAGATACACCCAGGCGGGTGGCTCGCTGCCCGCCAGCGCCTCGGCGGCCTCCTCGGGCAGGCGGTGCTTCTTCAGCGCAATGGCCGCCTTGCTTACTGTTGCGCGAAAGGTCGAGCCGGGGCGGGCGTAGACGGCGATCGGCAGCAGCGCGGCGATATCCTGCCAGCGCTCCCAACGGTCGAACTGGCTGAGATTGTCGGCGCCCATGATCCAGACGAAGCGGGTATCGGGGCAGGCGGCGACCAGCCACTCGAGCGTATCGACGGTATAGTGGAAGCGGTGCGCCGCCTCGACCCCGGTGGCGTAGATACGGGGATTGGCGGTGAGTTCACGCGCGGCGCGGACGCGGGTTTCGAGCGGCGCCAGCTCGGCATGATCCTTCAGCGGATTGCCGGGCGAGACCAGCAGCCAGACCGCATCGAGGTTCAACCGCTTGAGGCACTGCTCGGCAACGAGGCGATGGCCCTCGTGGATCGGGTTGAAGCTGCCGCCGAACAGGCCAATGCGCAGGCCCGAGCCGAACGGCGGGAGCGCGGTGATGTCGGGGGGGAGGGTCATTTGAGCGTGCCGACTGATAGAGACGGCCCCCTCCCATCCTCCCCCATGAAGGGGGAGGTGCCGCATCGAGTGTCTGGCACTGTCGGGCCACAGCCTCGACTCTTCACCTCACCCTTCATGGGGGAGGCCGGGAGGGGGCCGTCTCTCTCGGTCACGGCCGCGTCTGCCCCGTGCCTTCGACCAGATATTTGAAGCTCGTCAGCTGCTCGACCCCCACCGGCCCACGGGCGTGGAACTTGCCGGTGGCGATGCCGATTTCGCCGCCGAAGCCGAACTCGCCGCCATCGGCGAACTGGGTGGAGGCGTTGTGCAGCAGGATGGCGCTGTCGATCTCGTTGAACCAGCGGGCGACGGAGCCGGCGTCTTCGGTGATGATCGCTTCGGTGTGGTGTGAGGAGTACTTGCCGATATGGGCGATGGCCTCGCCGACATCGGCCACCACCTTCACCGAGATGATGGCGTCCTCGTATTCGGTGTGCCAGTCCTGCTCCGTCGCCGCGATCGCCTGGGGGATCAGCGACATCACCGTGGCGTCGCCGCGGATCTCGCACCCCTTCGCAATGAGCGCGGCGATGACCGGCTTGAGGTGGGTCGCGACCATGTCGCGGTGCAGCAGCAGCGTTTCGGTGGCGCCGCAGATGCCGGTGCGGCGCATCTTGGCGTTGAGGGTAACGTCGACCGCCATCTGCAGCTCGGCGGACTTGTCGATATAGGTGTGGCAGATGCCCTCGAGATGAGCGAAGACCGGGACCCGCGCTTCCGCCTGGACCCGGGCGACCAGCGTCTTGCCGCCGCGCGGCACGATCACGTCGATGGCGCCGCCGAGCCCGGCCAGCATTTCGCCGACCGCGGCGCGATCGGTAGTGGGGACGATCTGGATGGCATCGGCCGGCAGGCCCGCCGCCGTGAGGCCCGCGACGAGGCAGGCGTGGATGGCGCGCGACGAGTTCACGCTGTCCGAACCGCCGCGCAGGATCACCGCGTTGCCGGCCTTCAGCGTCAGCGCGCCGGCATCGGCGGTGACGTTGGGGCGGCTCTCGAAGATCACGCCGATGACGCCCAGCGGGGTCGACACCCGCCGGATGGTCATGCCGTTGGGGCGGGTCCATTCGGCCAGCACGCGCCCCACCGGGTCGGGCAGCTCGGCAATGGTGCGCAGCCCCTCGATCATGGCGTCGATGCGCTTGTCGTTAAGCTGCAGCCGGTCGAGGAAAGCCTTCGAGATTCCCTTGCCTTCGGCCGCGCGCATGTCGAGGGCGTTGGCCGAGAGGATGTCGTCGCGCCGATCGTCGATGGCGTCGGCGGCCGCAAGCAGCGCCTGCACCTTGCTTTGCGGGCTGGCGAAGGCCAGCACGCCGGCAGCGGCGCGGGCGCGCTGGCCGATTTCCAGCATGACGGCGGCGAGATCGCTGGCAATGGCCTCGACAGCACTCATCAGACTTTGGCCTCCAGGCCCATCAGCACCACCATGTTGTCACGGTGGATGAGTTCGGATCGCGTGCCGATGCCGAGCAGTTCGGCTACGACGCTCGAGTTCTTGCCTTTGACCAGATCGGCCTGCTCACGCCCGAGGCCGGCGAGGCCGCGGGCGATCTCCCGTCCGTCGGGGCCGAGGATCGCGACGGCATCGCCGCGGCCGAATTCGCCGGTGACGCGGGTGACACCGATCGGAAGGAGGCTCTTGCCATCGAGCAGGGCGCGGGCCGCACCGGCATCGACATGGATGGCGCCGAGCAGCTCGAGGTGTCCCATGATCCAGCGTTTGCGCGCCTGCGCCCGGCTTTCAGCGGGGGCGAACAGGGTGTGGCGCACCCCTTCGGTGAGGCCGCGCAGCGGATGGTTCTCGGTGCCCTTGGCGATGATCATCGCGGTGCCGGCCTGCGTCGCGATCTTGCCGGCCTCGACCTTGGTGGTCATGCCGCCGCGGCTCAGGTGGCTGGCGGCGCCACCGGCCATGGCGTCGATCTCGGGCGTGATGGCGGCAACGAAGGGCAAATGCTCGGCGTTCGGATCCCTGCTCGGCGGCGCGGTGTATAGCCCGTCGACATCGGACAGCAGGATCAGGCAATCCGCTTCGATCATGGTGGCGACGCGCGCCGAGAGGCGATCATTGTCGCCATAGCGGATTTCGGCGGTGGCCACCGAGTCGTTCTCGTTGATGATGGGGATGGCGCCGAGGCCCAGCAGGGTCGAGATGGTGGTGCGCGCGTTGAGGAAGTACCGCCGCTCCTCGGTGATATTGGGGGTGAGCAGGATCTGCCCGGTGACGATCTGGTGCTCGGCGAGCGCCGCGGCCCAGGCCTGGCTGAGGGCGATTTGCCCGGCGCTGGCGGCAGCCTGGCTCTGCTCGAGCGGCAGGCTGCGCGCATCGAGGTTCAGCAACCGCCGGCCGAGCGCGATGGCGCCCGAGGAGACGATCACCAGCGACACGCCCTGGGCTTTAAGCGCCGCAAGGTCGGCAGCGAGCGAGGCGAGCCATTCGGCGCGGAGCCTGCCGGTCTTGCCGTCGACCAGCAGCGCCGAGCCGATCTTGATGGTGAGACGCCGGTAGGGCGCGAGCGCGTTGGTCATGATGCGCCATCCGTCGTGGGGCGCCCCTCACCCCGGCCCTCTCCCCAGAGGGGCGAGGGGGCGTTGGGGCGCGATCTCGCCATATCCCCTCTCCCCTCCGGGGAGAGGGTTAGGGTGAAAGGTAGCCAAGCGCTGTGAAGTGCGAGGTTCATCACGGCACCCAGGTGGGCTCGGCTTTGCGGCGTTCGAGTTCCTCGCGCTCGGCCTTGTCGGCATCCATCTGCGCGATGATGCGGTAGAGCACCTTGTCGACGCCTTCGCCGGTGACGCCCGAGCAGGTAAAGACCTCGGCCTTGCTGGCGCGTTTCAGCACCTTGACCTTGTCCTTCACCGCGTCAGGATCGATGGCGTCCGTCTTGTTGAGGACGACGATCTCCGGCTTTTCCGCCAGCTCTTCGGCATAGGCGGCAAGCTCGCCACGGATGGTCTTGTAGGCGGTCTTGACGTCTTCCTGGGTGCCGTCGATCAGGTGCACGAGAATGGCGCAGCGCTCGACATGACCGAGGAAGCGGTCGCCCAGCCCCTGGCCTTCATGCGCCCCTTCGATCAGGCCGGGAATATCGGCCAGCACCAGGTCGCGCTCGCCGATGGTAACGACGCCCAGATTGGGGTGAAGCGTGGTGAAGGGGTAGTCGGCGATCTTCGGCTTGGCGGCGGAAACCGCGGCGAGGAAGGTCGACTTGCCGGCATTGGGCAGGCCGACGAGGCCGGCATCGGCAATCAGCTTCAGCCGCAGCCAGATCCATTTCTCGGTGCCGAGCTGGCCCGGATTGGCGCGCCGCGGCGCCTGGTTGGCGCTGGTCTTGAAATGGGCGTTGCCGAAGCCGCCATTGCCGCCCTCGAGCAGGGTCAGTTCCTGGCCGACCTCGGTGAAGTCGGCGATCAGCGTCTCGCCGTCTTCCTCGAACACCTGGGTGCCGACCGGCACCTTGAGGATCACGTCGCCGCCCTTGGCGCCATGCCGGTCCTTACCCATGCCATGGGTGCCGGTCTCGGCCTTGAAGTGCTGCTGGTAGCGGTAGTCGATCAGCGTGTTGAGGCCATCGACGCAGCGGATGATGACGTCGCCGCCGCGTCCGCCATTGCCGCCATTGGGGCCGCCGAACTCGACGAATTTCTCGCGCAGGAACGACACCGCGCCGGCACCGCCATTGCCGGAGCGCACGAAGACCTTGGCTTGGTCGAGGAATTTCATCTCAAACTCTCTTGGGTGGCCTGTCGGTGGGCCAGCCAGGCGGCGCGTGTCAGTTGGGTGTCGATATGGCGCACCTCCTCGCCGCGCGCAAGGCAAAGGCGCGATGAGGTGCCGATCTCGACGAATCCGACCTTCTTCTGGATGGCGAGCGAGGCCTTGTTGAAATGAAACACTCCCGAGGCGAGCGAGGGCGCCGCGGTGGTCTCGAAATACCAGTCGAGGCTGGCGCGCACCGCTTCGCTCATCAGGCCGCGGTTCCAGAACGGCTGCGCCAGCCAGTAGCCGATTACCGTGCCCTCGATGTCGCGATGATAGCCGACATTGCCGATCACCCCCTCGCCGTCGAGATCGATCATGAAGCCCGTCTCGCCGGCCGGAGTGTCCGGCCGCCAGGTCCTGAGCCACGCCTTGGCGTCGGCGAGCCGATAGGGGTAGGGCACGCGGCTGAGATTTCCCGCCACGGCGAAGTTGTCGAGGTAGCGCGCGATGCGCGAGGCGTCGTCGAGCACCGGCTGGCGCAGCGTGAGGCGCGGGGTGCGGAGCGTTACGTCCATGAGCGTGTACCAAACTCAACGAAGAACCGGTGCGGGCTGACCCCCACCCTTGATCCCTCCCCCTGAAGGAGGGGGAGGGAGGCGATTGCCGCGGCGGTTGTGCGAGGGTCTCCCTCCCCAATAGGGGGAGGGGACAGGGGTGGGGGTCCCCACGCTCCGGCGGTTACGGTCAGCTCCATTTCGGCTGCTCCAGCTCGAGATAGATGGTCGGTCTGTCCCGGCCGGCAGGATCAGGGCCTTCACCGACGCGGACGAAGCCGGCCTTCTGCATCACATTGAGCGAGCCGGTATTGCTAGCGAGGGCTCGCCCTTTGATGCGCGGGAACAGGTGCGTGGCAAAGGCGGCTTCGATCAGCCCCTTCACCGCCTCGCTCATGATGCCACGACCCCAATGGGGTTCGCCCAGCCAATAGCCGAGTTCGGGCGGTTGACCCGCGTGGAAGGTTAAGCCGACCACACCGATGAACTGATCGTCGAGGGTGATGGCATACGGTCGTTCGTCGGCGCGCTGGGCGATGATCTCGACGAAGCCGATACCGTCGGCACGGGTATAGGGGTGCGGCAGACGCGACAGTTTTTCGGCGATCGCCTTATTGTCGGCGAGCCTGACCAGGTCGGGCACATCGCCCCGGATGGGGGCGCGCAGCACCAGCCGTGGGGTCTCGATCCGGTGCGGCAGCGCATCGCGCTGGCGACGGGCCGCCAGTTTCGCAGCCGCCTCGGCCAGCGCCTTGGTCTGGGCGGCAGGTCCCATCAGCTGGGTCCGCCGCCGCGGCACATAGTCGTCGTCGTCCTCGAGCGTGGTCATCAGGCAATCCTCCGTGTCGGGTCCACCGACGCCATCCGGTTCTCGGTCCACACGATCACTTCGCCGTCGCACAACGCTCGATAGCGCAGCCCACGGCTGCACAGGTGCCGGACGGCGCGCTCGGCCGCGGCGCTTTCCGGGTTCGGCGAGCGGTAGTGCGGCACGATCGCGTGGTCGATCAGCCCGAGGCCATCCCAGATGGTCTCGCGGTCGTAGCCGGCGGGCGCCTCATCGGGGTCGTCCATCAGGTGAATGCCTTCGAGGCTGGGCGCCGCCACCACGGCGCCGGCCGAGAAACCGCCATAGACGATCTCGTCATTGTCGAGCATGTCGACGATCACGTCATCGAATCCCGACTGCTTCATGGCGCGGCGCAAAACGAAGGCGTTGCCGCCGGTGACCCAGACGAGGTCGAACTGGCTCAGCCGGGCGCGCAGCCCGTGGGGATCGCCAAAATACTGGCGGAGGTCGAGCGGGGTGGCCGCGATACCCAGCGCGCCCAGTTCGGCCGCCGGATCATAGGCCTCGCTGCGGTAGAGATCGCGAGCGCCGGGGGAGATGTTGTCGAGTGCGTTCTCGATGACCGCGGCATGCCGGCCGTTGGTGTTCGAGTGGTCGCGCGGTCGAACCGGAAAAGTCTGCAACTTTTCCTGACCGCCGCTCAGGAGCGCGAGGAGTGAACCGGCGCGGTCGCCGATCCGATAGGAGCTCAGATACAGTCTCATTTTCAGCCGCCCTCACGACGAAAAAGACAAAAGGGGAACCGGATTCCCGGCTCCCCTTTACTTTTCGTCGCGCGGTCGACTGCCTAGTCGCCTTGCCGGGGAGCTGGTCTCCGGCAGGGTTTGCTAGGCCGCACCGGGTTATTCTGCTGCTTCTGCTGCCGGGAGTACCGACACGTAGACTTTGGAGTTGGCGCGGGTTTTGAACGCCACGGTGCCGGGAATAAGGGCGTAAATGGTATGGTCGATGCCCATACCGACGCCGGTGCCCGGATGCCACTTGGTGCCGCGTTGGCGGATGATGATGTTGCCGCCGATCACAGCTTCGCCGCCGAACTTCTTGACGCCGAGGCGTCGGCCAGCCGTATCGCGACCATTGCGGGAGGAACCGCCTGCCTTCTTATGTGCCATCGGTAACTCTCCTTATTCCTTGTCAGCCTTGGGAGCGGCCTTCTTGGCCGCAGGCTTCTTTTCAGCAGCGGGCTTGTCAGCCTTGGGCGCGGCTTCCTTCTTGGGAGCAGCAGCCTTTTTGGCCGGCGCCTGGGTCTCGGCAGCCTCGGCAGCCGGAGCCGCCTTGGTCGTCGCCTTCTTGGCCGGGGCCTTCTTGGCGACGGGCTTGGCCGCGGCCTTCGGGGCTTCGGTCACGCTGGCCGAAGCCGCAGCGGCGGCAGCGCGCTTTTCGGCGCGGGCCTTGGCGATCTCGTCGACCTTGGTGGTCGGCTTCTTGCCGCCGGTCAGGATCTCGGTGATGCGCACGGTCGACAGGCGCTGACGATGGCCATTGCGGCGATCGTAGTGCTGGCGGCGCTCCTTCTTCAGGATGATGATGGTGCGCTCTTTCTCGGTGGCGATGAACTGGCCTGCGACCAGAGCACCTTCCACGAGAGGCGCGCCAACGGTGACCGCGTCGCCTTCGCCAACCATCAGGACCTGGTCGAAGGTGACCACGTCGCCCGGCTGAGCGTCGATCTTTTCGATCTTCACCACATCATTGGCGGCAACCTTGTACTGCTTGCCGCCGGTCTTGATCACTGCAAACGTCATTGTCGTCCCGGGGAGCTCCCGGACCTCTTCGTTATCGCGCCCTGTGGCGCCGCAGGCGATGCCTGATCCTGCGGGCTTCCAGATAGGCTGCCGAACACCAGGTTCGGCGGCGGCCTCGGACAGCGGTTGAACAAACCAAAAATGCGCGCAGCAGACGCCGCACGCAATTCGAGCGGCCTTATCGTGGGAAACGCCACGCGAGTCAAGGCCGCATGTCCCGGGGGGGCGGCAGCTAGTTCGGCCGCACCGCGATCAGCTTCGAACGGATCTCGGCGGCGCTTGCCGCTTCGGCGCCGAGCACCCGCGCCTTATGTTCGGCCTGCCAGTGCGACAGCGACCACTCGGCCCCGGTATTGGCGACGGCGATCGCTGGCAGATAGGCATCGGCTTCGAACAGATCCTCTTCGACCAGCGCGGCCAACGGCGTGCGCCGGTATTCTTCGCCTTCGAAGGCGTCGAGCAGATCGCGTTCGAACGAGGTCAAGTCGATGAGCAGCAATCCCTGGGCGGCCGCGCCGGGCGCGCGGACCAGGGCCGGATAGATGCGGTTGGGGTAGTGAATGGCGCGAAACCCCGGCGCGCGGGCGACATGCTGTCCACCGGCCCGCAGCGGACGGCCGAGCACGGCGGCCAGCAGATCGGGGTCGCGCAGGGTGCCATAAACGAAGAGCGGAAGAGTCATGCAGCGCGTGCGCCAAAGAGTGTTGCAGCCTCGATCATGCTATGCCATAAGCCCGCCCGTCTCGACCAGCCGCGGCAACGCGTGTTCGACCTCGCGGAGAGGTGGCAGAGTGGTCGATTGCACCGCACTCGAAATGCGGCATGGGGGCAACTCCATCGGGGGTTCAAATCCCTCCCTCTCCGCCACTCCCCATTCCCAATGCTCCGTTTTCGCTGCGATACGTCGATCGCAGTTCGTCATTGACCCACATTCTGTCCCTTGCTGTTTGCCAGATGTGGTTGGACGTCGCCGGTGCAGCGGAAATCTCTGCACCGGCGTGTGATCTCAGGCCGTCATGACCGCCTTCGCGGCGGGGCCCGCGGCGGCGCCCTCGGAGAAGTCCAGCACCATGCGTCCATCCACTTTGCCGGCGGCGAGGCGCGAGAAAATCGCGTTGATGTCGCCGAGCGGCGCCTTGGTGATGTGAGCCTTGATCTTGCCTTCGAGCGCGAAGGCGACGGCCTCGTCCAGATCGCGCCGTGACCCCACTATCGAGCCGCGCAAAGTGATGCGCTTGAGCACGACATCGAAAATGGAGGTGGGAAAATCTCCCGGCGGCAGGCCTACCAGGCTGACCGTGCCGCGGCGGCGCACCAGCTGCAACGCCTGGCCGAAGGCCGGCGGCGACACCGCCGTGACCAGCACGCCATGTGCTCCTCCACCGGTGGCCTTCAGCACCTGGTCGATGGCGTCGGGCGAGCGTGCGTCGATTGCGAGGTCCGCTCCGGCCGCCTTGGCGAGGGCCAGTTTGTCGGGCGCGATGTCGAGACCAACCACATGCAGGCCCATGGCCCTTGCATACTGGACGGCGATGTGGCCCAGCCCGCCCAGTCCGGAGATGGCCACCCACTCACCGGGGCGCGCTTCCGTCTCCTTGAGGCCCTTATACGTGGTTACACCGGCACAGAGGATCGGCGCGATGGCAGCAAAGTCGACCGTCGTCGGCAGCCGCGCGACGAAGGCAGCGTCGGCGATGACATACTCGGCAAACCCGCCATTGACGCTGTAGCCGGTGTTGTGCTGGCTCTCGCACAGCGTTTCCCAGCCGGTTTCGCAGAACTCGCAGGCCCGGCATGCATCATGCAGCCAGGCGACCCCCACGGCCTCGCCCAGCTTGAGCCCGGTGGCGCCAGGACCTATGGCGGCGACGATGCCGGCGACTTCGTGACCTGGAATGAATGGCGGCGTCGGCTTGACCGGCCAGTCGCCGTTGGCGGCGTGCAGATCGGTGTGGCACACGCCGCAGGCGAACACCTTGACCAGGATCTCGCCCGGACCGGGCACCGGAACCGGCACATCCTCGATCGACAGCGGCTTGCCGAATGCCAGCACCACTGCGGCTCTCATCGTCTTGACCATGTCTTGTCTCCTTGATGGCCCGAGCGGCCGGGCTGGCGGGACCATGGACCTGTCGCCGGATGGCTCTCTTGATCCAGCTCAAAGACCAGCCCCTGGCGGAGGCGTTTATGCGGGGGATCAGCGAGGCGCAGCCGCCGCACCAGCGAGGGTTGCCCGTGGTGAGCAGGGCGTGGCGGTTGTCGCCACGGCCCGGAGCGAACTGCCAACAGCGTCCATGGGAGACGAGATTGATCAAGGATATTGCAGTGCATCTCACCGGCTCGGAGGAAGACGAGGTTCGCCTGGCCTATGCCGAAACCCTCAGCGAGCGCTTCCAGGCGCATCTGACCGGGCTCTATACGCACCTGCTGCCGGAAGTCATCGGCGGCGACCCCGCGGGAATGGTGGGGTTGGAGGCATGGTTCGAAGAGTCCGACAGCCAGGCGACGCAAACGTTCGAGCGCCTGACAGCACGCTTCGACCGGCTCGGCATGCCGCACGAGGTGCGCCGACTGGATGTATTGTCGGGCACCGCCGGGGCTGCCCTGAGCGATGAAGCTCGTACCGCGGATCTGTTTGTCGCCACCCGACCCTACGGGGATCCGGCCGACGAGGTGCATATGGAAGTGTCGGTGCTGTTCGAGTCCGGACGGGCCTCGCTGTTCGTGCCGCCCGACGGGCTAGCCCCCAAGGGGTTCGGGACGGTGGTGGTTGCCTGGAACGGCAGCCGCGAGGCAGCCCGTGCCGTCGCCGAAGCCATGCCCCTGCTCGAGCAGGCCAGCCAGGTGATCGTCTTGGTGGTGCGCGAGGATGATGGAACCGCGCCGGGCGGCGACATTGCCCGCCATCTCAGCCGGCACGGCATAGCAGCGGTGGTCCATGCCGCCGAGCCGGGGACCGACGGCGCCGGCGCGGCGCTGCTGGCCGAGGCGCGGCGGGTCGACGCCAGCCTGCTGGTCATGGGCGGATACGGGCATTCGCGGTTTCGGGAATGGGTCCTCGGCGGCGCGACCCGCCATGTGCTTGCACATGCCGACATCGCCGTGCTGATGGCGCGCTGAGGTTGTGCCGGGGGGGACCGGAAGGGCCGAAGGCAGACGAAGCTGAGCGGCGCCCGCCTCGGGGCGCCGCTCCTCGTGCCCCCTACCAGACCTGATAGGACGAGGACTTGTTGTTGAGGGGCGCGCCAAGCTGGGGCACGTCGGTGCCGAACACGTTGCAGAACCCGCCGAAGTTCGGATCCTGGCAAAGCCGGACATGTGCGCCGCCGAACACTCTCAGCGAGCTGACCCGGTTGTTCCACCAGCCTGGAACGTTGGTGGCACTCATGCCCGCGTTGACGCAGACGCTCTGTCCACCATAGTTCGCGAAGTCATAGACGCAGACCTGCTTGGGGCCGGGCGGCGGCGGGGGTGGCTGGGGCGGCTGGTATCCGGGGGTTCCGAAGGTGATCGAGCCGCCGCCGGGCAAGGGCATCGTCATGCCGAACTGTACCTGGTTGCCATCGCCGTCGGTGGCATTGTCGGGAGCCCCGAGCAGACTGCGGGAGACCCAGCCGTCGGGTCCGGGATGCGTGATGCGGCACCAGGTCTGCGAACCGTTGCACTCGACCACCTCGACCATCTCGCCGCTGCTGAGCGTGTCCACGATCGAGTAGCTGGTTCCCGGGCCGGACCGCACGTTTGCCGAGCCCGTGGCCATGGCATCGACGGCAAGGGCCGCCACCGGCGAGAGAGCGATAGCCGCAACACCGAGGCCAGCGGCAAGGCCGAAGTTGAGCGTCATTTCCAGTCTCCAAGGACGTTGAATGTCGCGACTCTAGCCGGCACCGGGGGAGGGAACTTGATCTGGCTCAACCAGTTGGCGCCGGGGCGTCGCCAAGCGCCAGCTCAACCGCCGAAAGCACGTTGCCCTCGGTGTCCCTGAAGGTGAACAGCTTCCCGACCCCGGGGATGGTGGTGTTGGGGACGATGATCTCGCCGCCTTGTTCGACGACGAGCCGCGCCGCTTGCTCCGCCGAAGCGACGTCGATCGTGGGGATTGCCGTCTGCCAGGGCTGCTCGCGCCTGGCAATGCCGCCACCAGCGCCAGCGGGTGGCACCAGGAGCCAGTACGGGACCGGACCATCCAGCTTCCGAACCTTCCAGCCGAACACTCGACGGTAAAAGTCTGCGGCCCGCTGGGGGTCATCGGCACCGATGTCGACATGAATGAAACCGGGCATGCCTGCCTCCATCGCGTGGCGGGGATCGACGGCAAAGGCGAGTGCCGTGCCATCAGGGGACGCTTCAGGTTGGCGTCGACTGCGGTTCGCGTCTTGATCTGCGTCAAGCAGCGTCGTCCCGGCCCGTCCAGCAGTCAGGATGGGGCGGTCAGCCCGTCAGGTCTTTCAGTCCCTTGTCCAGTTCTTCGGCATATCGCCGCAGCAGGTATTGTTCGGTGAGCAGGCCCACGACCTTGCGATTGCCGAGGTTATCGACGACCGCCAGCTCTTCGCTCTCGGCCTGCTGGAACAGCTTGGCCGCGTCGGCGACGTTGAGCCCCGGCAGCAGGAAGCGGTCAGGGTAGCGGAGCAACGGCTCGATCGAGCCATCGACGGAGGCCGTCGCCAGCTGCCTCCCCCCGGAGATTTGAGCCATATCAAGCCCGACCGGTGACTGCCGATTAGTCTGATCATCGGCGCCGATCCACCTTGGGCAGCAAATGACCACTCCACCATGCGACGAGGTGGTTACGACCGAGCAGAAGGTTCGCTTCCTCGGCTCGACGCACGCCTATGCCGGCCAGCTCCCGGTCCGCGTTATCGAGACCCATATGTCATGGGTCTTCCTCGCGGGCGAACGCGTCTACAAGTTCAAGAAGCCGGTGCGCTACCCGTTTCTCGATTTCAGCACGCTCGATCGGCGTCGCCGACATTGCGCGGACGAACTGCGGCTCAATCGTCGGCTGGCGCCCCACGTCTATCGGAAGCTCGTGCCGCTGCGGCTGACTCGCACTGGCGAGCTGACCCTCAGCGGCGACGGTGAGACAGTTGAATGGCTGGTCGAGATGGAGCGCCTGGCGGAGGGCGACATGCTCGATAGGCGGCTGCTAGCCGGCCACCTGACCACCGATGCCATCGTCGAAGTCGGAGCCGTGCTCGGCCGGTTCTATGCAGGGGCCCGGCCGGAGCGGCGCAACGCTGGCGCCTATCTCGAACATCTACAGACCGAGACCGCCGTCAACCGTCAGGTGCTGACGCGGGCGGATTGCCCGGTGCCGCGAGCTCGTGCGCAGCAGCTGCTGGGCCGGGTCGAGGTGCTTGTCGCCGAGTTCGTCCCCACCATCGCGGGGCGCGCCGCAAACGGCTGGATCGTGGAAGGGCACGGCGACCTGCGGCCCGAACATGTATGCCTGACACGCCCGCCGCAGATCATCGACTGCCTGGAGTTCGACCGCAACATGCGGTTGCTCGATCCCTATGACGAGGTCAACTATCTCGGCCTCGAGTGCGAGTTTCTGGGAGCAAGCTGGGTACGCCCGGTGCTGCTGGACATCGTCGACGGCTATCTGGGTGGACAGCCCGAACCGCGGCTGCTGGCCACCTACGGGGCGTTCCGCGCCATACTGAGGGCCCGGATCTGCGTCGCCCATCTGCTCGATCCCGTGCCAATGCAGGCCGAGCGGTGGCCCGGCGAGGCGGCGCGCTATCTCGATCTTGCCGAACGGGAGTGCTTCAAGGCTGGGGGTTGAGCAGGCGGTTGATCGATCCGCCGGCGTGCAGTCGCTCGATCGCCTCGGCCAGCAGCGGGGCGCAATCGATGACGGACAGCTTGCCAAATGCGCCCCGCTCGAACGACAGCGGTACGCTGCTGGACACGGTAATCGTGTCGATCTCCGGCGCGAACAGCGCTTCGGATGCGGTGGTGAGCAGTGCGTGCGTCGCCATGGCATGGACATGCCGGGCGCCGCGCTGCCGGCAGGCGCGCGCTGTGCGCACCATCGTTCCGCCACTGGCGATCATATCGTCGAGGATGACGACGTCGGCGCCCGCGACATCGCCTGCGAACAGCCCGCCGGTTACGATATCATCGCTGCGGTGCTTTTCCAGCATCGCCAGCTCGACCGCGACGCCCATCTCGGCGGTGTAGGCGTCCTGCAGCTGGCGCACGCGCCGGATGCCGCCGCCGTCGGGCGACACCAGTACCATGCGGCCGGTCCCCACCAGCTCCCTGATCCTGGGGACGAAGGCGTGCTGCATGCCAAGCAGCGTGCTATGGCGGAAGGCGTTCTGAAAGGCTGAAACGTTGTGCACGTCGATGGTGACGACCATGTCGGTTCCCACCGCCTCGAACAGCTGTGCGACATAGCGCGAGGTCACCGGGTCGCGCGGCTTGGTCTGCTGATCCTTGCGCATGAAGGCGAGGTAGGGCGTCACCGCGGTAACGCGGGCCGCGCCATTCTCCCGGCAGGTGGCGATGAAGAACAGCAGTCGCAACAGCCGCTCGGCCGGTGATCGCGGGGCGCCATGCAGCGTGTGCAGCACGAAAACATCCTCGCCACGCACGCTGACCAGCGGACGCGACTTGTGTTCTCCGTCGGAAAACTCCCGCTCCTCGAGCGGGTCGAGTTCGATGTGCATGCGTGCCGCGACTGCGGCGCCCAGGCGGTCCGATCCCTTAAGAGCGAACAGGCGCATGGCAAATCTCCCGGTCTGCTGCAAAGCAATGCTGCCAGATCGAGGGCGGTCGGCTTTGACGCGGATCAAGCCGCCAGCCGACGTCGTACTTGACCCGCATCAAATCGGTACCGCGCCAAGCCGCTATTCTCACCTGACCGAACAGGGAGAACCGTTATGTCCGTTGGCATTCCCGTACTCGATGCGGCGGCGCACCAGGCCGAAATCTGGATCGATGAAGTGGATCAGGCGGCCCGCTGCGACGACCGGCACCACGCCTATCGGTTGCTGCGGGCCACACTTCACGCGTTGCGCGACTGGGTCGGCGCCGATCAGGCCGCAGATCTGGGAGCGCAACTGCCGGTGCTGGTCCGCGGCATCTACTACGAGGGCTGGAACCCCTCAGGCACGCCTCGGCATCCGCACGGTAAGGACGACTTCGTCGCCGCGGTGCAGACCCACTTCCGTGCCGATCCGTTGCGCAACCCCGACCTCGAGATCGGGGCGGTGTTTTCCGTGCTCAACCAGCACGTCTCCCCCGGCCAGCTCAACCAGATGCGCAACGGACTGCAGAAACCGCTGCGCGCCTTGTGGCCCGAGCCGGCCGCCAACTAGAGGAATTGTCCCGATGCACGTCCGCGAAATCCTGGTGAACGTCGATATCGATCTGTTCTCTCCCACCCTGGTCGGGTGCGCGGTAGGGCTGGCGAAGCGGTTCGACGCCGGCCTGATCGGCATCTCGGCGGCCGCGCCGAACGTCGCCGCGATGGGATATGAGGGCGCAGCCGCCGTCGGCCTCCTGTTCGAGCAGGAACAGCGCGACATCGAAGGCCGCCTGGCGCAGCTCGAGGCTCTGTTCCGCAAAGCCGTCCCGGCCGGCATCCCGGCCGCCTGGCGCGGCTATGTAGGACAACCCAACGCGACGGTGGCACGGATCGCCCGCTGCGCCGACCTGATCATCACCGGATCGAACTTCGGCGGGCCCACCAGAAGTCCAAATCGTTCAATCGATACCGGAGAGTTGCTGGTCAAAGCAGGGCGTCCCGTCATCATCGCCGGGGTAGGTCTGTCTGAAATCAGGGCCAACCGGATCGTCGTCGGCTGGAAGGACAGCCGCGAGGCTCGTCGCGCCATCGTCGATGCGCTGCCGTTGCTGCTCGCGGCTACCCAAGTGACCATCGCTACCATCCACGAGGCAGACCTCGGCGAGGAGAAGGCCAGCCTCGAGGACGTGGTTGGCTGGTTGCGCCGCCACGGCGTCGAATCAAGGGCCGACACCGTCCCCGCTTCGGGCGGCGGACCGGCGGAGGCGCTGGAAGCATTGGCCAGCAAGCTGGAGGCGGACCTCATCGTCACCGGCGGGTATGGCCACGGCCGGATGCGCGAGTGGCTGTTCGGCGGCATGACGCGCGACCTGCTCAGCGATCGAACAGTTCATCGCTTCATGTCGAACTAGAGAGGGGCCCCCGAATGCGGCGAGCCGAAGATCGGAGATCGGGCGGCGTCGGCCCGGCGGTGGGTTTCTGGACGCTCACAGTATTTGTGGCGGGGGCGCTGTTGATCGTCTTGTTCCTCGCAGCTGTCGCTGGCGGTTACCTGCCGTAAGCAAGTTGCTCGCGCCCGCGGCCCCCCTGGGTTAGAAGTGGAACAGGGCAGAGCTCAGCAACTGGTTGGATGTGTAAGGCGCATCGAGGTCCCATCCGTGCTGGTACTCGACGTCGATGCTGATCCCGGGTGCGATCATCGCCTCCACGCCGCCGCCAGCGATGGCGCTCCAGGCGTACTGGAAATCGTACGCAGCGCCCGCCGAAAGGTAGAGCGCCATGGCCTCGGAAACCAGCAAGCCGACCCGAGCCTCCGCGCCGATCTCGATCGATGACGGAAAGCCTCCGAGGTCGCGGTAGGTCGAACCGAACGCCTCTGCGCCGAAGAGCCAACCCCTTTCGGTGAAATTGGCGCCCGCATAGAGCGTACCGTAAACGATCTGATCCTTGCCTCCGCCGGGGCCGGTCACATCCTTGAACTCCGCTCCAAGCCCTGCGTAGAAGCCGTTCCAGTCCACCGTGCCGCCCGAGACGGCCTCCGGAACCCCCAACTCCTGGGCCGTTGCGCCGCCTGTACAGGCTGCAGCTCCACATGCCGCGAGCAAAAGAAACGTCGAGAATCGCACTCAATCCTCCTGCGGACATACTGTTCAACAAATAGTAATCCAGTTCGCACCGGAAGAAAATCGCCTCCCAACGTTTCTCGCTTGCTTATATTTACAATCAACATGCCGGGCCCGACGATGCTTCCGTTCACAGGCGTCAGCGAGTTCCGCGCCGGCGTGGGCCTGCCCGAGGAGAGCCTGGCGACCGATGGTCTGGGGGGCTCCTGGAAGCTGGCGTCCGATTGCTGGCAGATTGACATAAGTCAATGGTGAGATCCAGTTGTGAACGTATATCCCGATAGCCGGCTGGATAAAGCGCGGGTGGAAACTGTATTCGGATCGACGGATGGCCTTCATACAGGCCGCCGTGAGCCCGAGTATACCAAAAATCGGAGCACATCATGAAGGGAATTATTGCCATTGCAGCGGCGATGACTTGCGCGCTGTCAACAGTTGCCATGGCCGCACCCAAAGTGGTCAAGGCGGATCCAAACAAGATCGTTCCCGTGAGCGAGTTGATCAACTATATGGGGAAGTTCGACGATTTCGACGTGCTGGACATGTCGATGGCAGACACCGTCGCCTTCTTCCACGTTCCGGACTCTTACAACTTCGACGACTATGAGATGGCTTG
Organism: Devosia sp. A16; assembly: GCF_001402915.1. GTDB lineage: Bacteria > Pseudomonadota > Alphaproteobacteria > Rhizobiales > Devosiaceae > Devosia_A. The sequence goes on along the minus strand of NZ_CP012945.1, from coordinate 1,864,756 downwards.
TTCGGCGATGGACGTAGCCGGTCTCAAGAAGCTCCGGGCTGCGCTCGCCAACGATCCGGAAGTCGTTTCGCTGTTCAAGGCGAACGACTACAACGTGAACGACGTGGTGGCGATCGTTCACTATCCCGAGAAGAAGAGCTTCTCGGTCTATCTCCGCTAGGCCGATGCGAGGCGTATCACTTCGCGCGATACGCCTCCCCGTCCGCCTGCCTCCGGCAGGCGCCGATCGCCAGGCCGGCAAGCGGGCGCGCCCCGCGGCACAGCCGCCTGACCGAAACGGCAGGTTCGCTTGGCGCTCTGCATGGTTGCTGGTGCTGGGCTGGCTGATTATTGCCGCAATCGAACTTTCCATCACGATTGTCGTCAGCGCACAAGCGATGGCAAGTCTTTGTTGAACAAGCCCATATTGAGGCGGTGGCGACATCAGGGATTTCTTACTTGGAAGTCGCGTTTAGTCAGCGCTACAATACTGCGACTTGGGGAACATCGCTGATTGTCGGAGGGTTGGTCATGCCGGACCGATTCAACGAATTCGTCCACCGGGAGAATATCCGCCAGTTCCAGAGCAAGCTCGCGACCGAGACCGACCCCGAGAGGCGCAAGCTGCTCGAGAGTCTGCTCGCAGCGGAGTTGGCGCGAAAGCTACCTCTCCCGAAGTCGGATGCGGTACCCGACGGCGATCCTCCAACCGGTTCGGGGCGGCGGTCAGGCGGCTGATCGAGCGCCGCCGTCAGGTTCGCCTGCTGCTGTATCGCGACAGCGACATTTGGCTTGCGAGGAGGAGGCGCCCCATATCGCGGGGCGCCATGGATCAGCCCACAGTCAGCTGATCCGACACGTGGGTGACGCCGGGCGTCGCCCAGGCGGTGTCCTCGACCAGCCAGCGTTCGTTCCAGGTCTTGACGTGACCCTTGAGCGTCACCTTGTCGGCGGCGACATCGATCTTGATGTCCTGCGCTTCGATTTCGGCGCTGCGCTTGAGGGCCTCCTGAATGCGCTTCCTCACATCGACCGAAGTCACCTGCGGCTTGAGTTCGATCTTGTTGGTGACGCCGGTGACGCCTTTTAGGTCGCGGATGGCATTGGCGACGCCGACCTTCTGATAGTTCCAGTCGAGCTTGCCGGTCAGCGTGACCCAGCCCTTCTGCACCGTTACCTGCACCCGCTCATCGGGAACGAGGGTTCCCCACTTGAGGGTATTGAGCACGCGTTTGGCGATTTCATCGTCGGCAACGCCGGAACCGCCGGGATAGCGCACCTCGATTTCCTCGGCGATGCCGCGAACCCCCTTCACCCGCGCGACGACCCGTTCGGCCGCCTGCTTCTGGCTATAGTTCGGCACGTGGCCAGAAAGGGTCACGATGCCGTCCTCGACCGCAACGCCAATGTCATTGGCATCGATGGACGGCTCGAATTCGAGTTCGTCGAGAATGTTCTGTCTGATGCTGCTGTCGTTCATCTGGGTTCTCCACTCGTGAGCGGCCCATGGCCGTCAGTCTGCGAGGGGAGCACCAAAGCTCTCCGCGAGGCTTGATCCAGCTCAAGTCCCACGCTGCCGTGCCCGACCCGCCGATCCCAGCGCGACGTTTGACGCGGATCAAACCCGGCGGTTCGTCGCGGACCTAGTCTGGCCGCGTTCAGCAAAAACGGAGGATCCGATCATGGCTGAGACCAAGCTGCCCGTGAAGACAGAGGGCAAGAAGACTGGCGTGGCACCTGCCTGGCATCCTTTCGACGACCTTCGCCGCGAAGTCGATCGGTTGTTCGAGGATTTCAATGGCGGGTGGCTCCGGCCGTTCCGCCCGAGTCTGCCGACCCTCGAGCTGCTGCGCGGCGAGATGGCGTGGAACAGCCCCGCTGTGGACATCGTCGAGAAGGACAAGTCCTTCGAGATCACCGCCGAGCTGCCCGGCCTCGATGAGAAGAACATCGAGGTGACCTTGCGCAACGGCAACATCGTCATCAGGGGCGAGAAGCAGGACGAGAAGGAAGAGAAATCCAAGGACTACTACCTGCATGAGCGGCAGTTCGGCTCGTTCGAACGCAGCTTCACGCTCCCCGATGGTGTCGAGCCCGACAAGATCGAGGCGCATTTCAACAAGGGCGTCCTCACCGTGTCCCTGCCCAAGGCGGCCGCGGCGCTGAAGCCCGAAAAGAAGATCGCCGTGACCTCGCACGGGTGAACAGATCCAAGGCTGCCCCGGTCCAGCCACGGCCGGGCAGCCTCCTTCCGGCGGTCCGAACGGGCATTGAGGTTGATGGGGGCCACAGTGAGCTTTCTTGACCGTGCCGATGCCGGCAAGCGCCTTGGCGCCGCGCTGATGCGCTATCGAGACGACGAGCCGCTCATTCTCGCTCTACCGCGCGGTGGCGTCCCCGTTGCCCTCGAAGTGGCGCGGGCGCTCGATGCCCCGCTGGACCTGCTGATCGTGCGCAAGATCGGCGTGCCGCAGCAGCCCGAGCTTGCCGCCGGCGCGGTGGTGGACGCGACGACGCCGATCGTGGTTCGCAACGACGCGGTCATCGGAATGGCCCGATTGTCCGAGGTCGAGTTCGACAGGATCAAGGATGCCGAGATCGTGGAGATCGAGCGGCGTCGGCGCAGGTATCTGGGCGAGCGGCCGCAGCCGGAGCTCAAGGGGCGCACGGTGATCGTCGTCGACGACGGCATCGCGACCGGCGCGACGATGCGTGCCGCACTCAGGGCCCTGCGCCTCGGCCGGCCGCGCCGGCTGGTGCTGGCGACCCCGGTTGCCCCGATCGATACCATCGAGGCCCTCAGGGATCACGCCGACGAGATCGAGTGCCTGGAGACGCACGCATTCTTCGGAGCGATCGGCAATTACTACAGCGACTTCCGCCAAGTCTCCGACGAGCAGGTCGTTGCGGCGCTCGAGGCGGCGGCTCTGCCAAGGCGATCGTCGCCGGCTTGATGTGCATCAAGCCGGCCCCGGACGGGCCATGCTCTCGTCGTTCCATCATCGCACGGGAGATCGAGATGAAGAGCATCCTCGTTGCCACGGACGGCTCGGTGCTGTCCGGCAAGGCCCTGGCAAGGGCGATCGACATGGCGAAGCAGTTCGACGCGGCCCTCACCATCGTCAACGTGCTCGACGTCATACCGGTCGGTCAGTCGCTCAAGCGCTTCGTTCAGGCCGAGTTGCCGGCCACGACCCTGCAGCCTCTACCGCTTCCTCTGTTGAGCAGGTACGGCATCAGCACGCTCGACGGCGTCGAGACGCTGGATGCTCAATCAGGAGCGGTGGCGCAACTTGTCTCGGATCGGATCCTCGCGGACGCTGAGGCCACAGCTGAGGCAGCGGGGATCAGGGACGTGCACACGGTCTCCGCATCGGGTGATCCGGCGCAGCAGATCGTTGCAGTTGCCAAGGCAGCCGGCGCCGATCTTGTGGTGGTGGGACGGCGCGGCCTGAGCGGCTTGAATGAGCTCGTCCTTGGCAGCGTGTCGCAGAAGGTGCTGCACCACATAGCGGCCGACGTGCTGGTTGTCGCATAAACCCTCGGCTCAGACGGGAACGACGGACGCGACGCGATAGGCCCAGACCTCGGCGCCCTCGACCACGTTGATGATGCTGTTGGCACGGAAACGGACCGAACCCGAGAAACAGTCGGATCGCGAAGCCTCGCCCTTGTCGTAGCGAGCCATCCAGGCTCCCAGACGGTCGCGGACGAGACTGCCGACCAGATCGTTGCCTCCTTTTTCGAAACGTCGCACCTGCCAGGACGAAGGGGAGTGTGACAACGCCAGTGCGTCGATCTCGCCGTCGGGGTCGAGGGGCAGCGTCAGTTCGTAACCGGTGGCCGGATCGCCGTCGAAGCATCTGAGCTGCGGGCACCGTTCCAGCCGGACGCGGCTCGCGTGTCCGCGTCGCGCCTCGGGCAGTCGGGGGAGTACTTGATCGGCCATTCCTGGTTCTCCTCTCCCCGCAAGCAAAGCAGGTCCCATGGATCGGATCTTGATCTGGCTCAAGCGGTGTCCACGGGGTCTTGCGGGCAAGGGTGACCCCGGTCCGAGAGCCACCTGGGACCGGGGTCTGCACCTCGGCGGGACCCGCTGGGTGACGGAGGTGCTGCATGGAGTGGTACCCATGCCCTGCCAACCTCATCCGCCCCGCCCGGCGCAGCCTTGACATTTGTCAAACCCGCTCTCGCAACGACGCTTGAGCTACATCAAGGGCAGTCCAGCCCCGACTGCTAGCGTGTCGGCAGGAACAAGGAGCCGACAGATGGACATCCAGAGCGTTCTGGTCAGCCTCGAGCCGAGAATTGCGCCGACGACCCTGAGCATCGCAGTGGACATTGCCCGCCGCTTCAGGGCAACTCTCACCGGGCTGGCGGCGGCCGAACCGTCGCCGATGCTGCTGGAGGGGCCGGCCGGCATCGATCAATACAGTGCCGCACGCGCCGAGCTCGAGGAGGCGCTGGCGGTGACGAAGGCCGATTTCGAAGCCAGGGTGCCGCACGATCTGGTGCGCAGCTTCATCAGCATCATCGAGAACCCCACCCAGGCCCTGCGGCGCGAGTCACTGGCGAGCGACCTGCTGATCGTCGAGGCCCGCCCGGGGCTCCTCGAGTATAGCGCTCACCCCGATATCGGGGAGCTGGTGCTGACCACGGGACGGCCTGTTCTCGCGCTCGCCCCAACCGCAGAACGGCTCAAGGCAGGCAACATCGTCGTTGCCTGGAAAGACACCCGCGAGGCAAGGCGCGCAATTGCCGACGCCCTGCCGTTCCTGCGGGGCGCCGACCAGGTGCTGGTGGCTACTGTGGACGAAGGCGACTACAGCAGCGAGCGGGCGCGCCTTGAGACCATCGTCTCCTGGCTGCATCTGCACGGTGTGCCGGCCCGCGGCGAAGTGCTGCCGATGGGGCGGAGCCTCGCCCAAACCGTCCATAACGCCGCCGCGGCGGTCGGAGCCGATTTGATCGTCGCCGGAGGATATGGGCATAGCCGGTTCAGGGAGTGGTTTCTGGGCGGCATGACCCAGGACCTGCTCGAGCAACCCGCTCTCAACCTGTTCCTGTCGAACTAGCCTCCCCCTGGTCGGACACCCGTGGTCTTCTGGCACCTCCGGACTCCGGTCCGGATGACCCATCGCCCGGACCGGTCGTCGTGGACGGCGCTCCGTTCGCTCACACCAGACTCCTGGCCCACTCAGCGGCACGCTCGACCTCACCCGGCTTGAGCGGCCCCTTCATGCCATCCACGAGAAAGCCGGCGATCTCGCCCCGGCGCACATACCCCCTGCGGTGGAGGATTTCGTCCATACGGCTGGCGGCATAGCCGCCAACTTCTACTACCCATCGCAGTGCACCGGGCCGGACCGCGGCCGGAGCGAGCCGGGTGTCGAACACCGCCACCTCGGCCGCGGCGGACGGCGGGGCGAGCCCCGCCAGCAGGTCGGAAATCTGCGGGGTCGGTCGGAAGCCGCGCGTCGGCGAGCCGACGATAAGCAGATTGGTCGTCCCGAGATCGGCTTGCCGCGCCTGCTGCACTGGCATGAGCCTGACCGAATTGTCGGGCTCCAAAGCGGCAGCGATCGCCGACGCGACCCTGGCCGTGTTGCCGTAGATGCTGTCGTAGATGACGGTGATGTTCATGCTGGCTTCGCCGCAGGATCCAGCCGTTCGGCGCCTTGCGGGCAGAGGGCGTTGTCTCGCCGCCCGAAGACAGGCTCCAGATCGACCTGCCGGCGCTCGCGCCAACCGACGGCACCCCATGGTCTGGAGGGCACGAAGTGATAGTGGCGTCCCCTGTTCCGCCCTGAAATCCGATGCTGCGATCCAGGCCGGTTCCGCAGGTTGCAGGTCATGATGGTCCCGCCGAGGCCGGCTCCCAGAACGACGATGTGCGACATTTCGAAAACTCCTTCGCTTCGGGCCGGCCGCGACACCTCGCAAAGCTACGCTCGACCGCCTGCATTTGGACGGGTATCGACAGGCACCCGGCGAGCCAGTCTAGCCGGCAGCTGCGCGGTGCGATTTGACCTGGAACAAATCGGCCACGCCAGGGGATGGCCTCCCGGCCTCCGCTTCGGGCGAGGCCGCGCCTGCACATCGGCTGTGCCGATCGTTGAGGGGCTAGTGCTGCAGCGGGAGCGAAGTCGGGAGCTTCGTGAGGCGCGCCACCCAGGCGTCCTGTTGAGGCGGCTTGAGGTCCTTGACGCCGCCCACACGCGTCACTCGCACCGGGTGCATGCCGCAAATCTCGAGGGTGGCATTCCTGACAGCATGGATGTCGGCGTCGCGATATCTGGTGCGCAGCCATGACGCGCTCGCGTCCGAGGTCGTCACGATGTCGGCTGATCGGCCGTCGAGCAGCTTGCGCCAGAACGGGTCGTTCACATCGTGCCGGAAGGTGAACTCGGAATAGAGCGTCCGATCGAAGAACCCCTTGAGCAGGGCAGGCACGTTGCCCCACCAGACCGGATAGAACAGCGCGAAGTGTTCACACCAGCTCAGATTCTCCTGGGCCGCGGCCAGGTCGTTCTCCAGCGGCTGAACGCGCCGGAGCCCGAAATGCAGAATGGGATCGAACTGCAACTCCGAAAGGTTCCGGCGCCGCACCTGATGTCCGACGCTGACTGCAGATGCGCAGTAGGCGTCCGCGAGGCGGCCGTTGAAGCTCTCAGGGTCGGGGTGAGCGAAGAGGACGTAGATGCGCATGGAGCCTCCTGCAGCTGGAGGCATCGTGGCTCCCCGCCGCTCACCCGGCATTGATCGAGGTCAAACCAGCGGGAGCGAGGCAATGGCAGTCTTTAGGGATGACGAACTGGCATGTCATCACCGGGGGCCCGAGTTCGGGCAAGACGACGATGATCCGCCTGCTGGCACAGCGCGGCTATCACACGACCATCGAGCACGCGCGCCATTTCATCGACACCCAACGGGTCACCGGGCGAACCGTGGCCGAGATCCGGGCCAACCAGCGGGAATTTCAGCGGTCGGTCCTGATGATGCAACTGAGGCAGGAACAGGCGCTGGATCCGAACCAGCTGTGCTTCCTCGACCGCGCGCTCCCCGACTCGCTCGCCTACTATCGCTACTTGGGGTTGGAGCCGGAGCCGGAATTGCTGGATGCGCTCAAGACGGCCTCCTACCGGAAGGTATTCGCGCTCGATCTGCTGCCGCTGGCCAGGGACTATGCGCGAACCGAGGATTCGCTCGCCCAAACCCGGATCCATGGGCTGTTGCTCGAGGTATACGAGGGACTCGGCTGCCCGGTAGAGCGGGTGCCCGTGCTGCCGGTCGAAGAGCGGCTCGACTACATCCTGTCGCGGGTCGACACCGAGCCGGCGCCGGCGCTCTGACCGGTTGTTACCGCAAGGCCCGCAAGGCGTTAAGGATGACCACGACGTCGATGGCTTCCTGAAACAAGGCGCCGGCTATCGGCGGCAGCAGCCCGAACGCTGCGAACAGCATACCGACAAGCGACAGCAGCAGGCCGCCGACGACGCTCTGGGTGGCGATGGTCCGGGTGCGCGCAGCGATCTCCAGCGCGCCGAGCGCGCGGTCGAGCCGGTCCACCAGGATCACCACACCGGCCGTCTGCGCCGATGCCGCCGATCCGCGCGCGCCCATTGCCACGCCGACGCTGGCGGCCGCCAGGGCCGGCGCATCGTTCACGCCGTCGCCAACCATCATGGTGGGGGCTTGGGAAACCTCCTGCCGCACCAGCTGGAGCTTGGCCTCGGGTGAGAGGTCGCCGATGGCGGCGCTGAGCGGCACGCGGTTGGCCAGCGCGTCCACCACATCCTGCCGGTCCCCCGAGGCGAGGACGATCCGCTCGACCCCGTGCCGGGCGAAGCCCGCGATGACGTCGGCAGCGTCGGTTCTGAGCGGATCGTGCAGCACGATGATGCCAACGAGCTTGCCGTCGAGGGCTGCGGCGACCACGGCGGTGCCGGGCTCCAGCCCTGCCCTGAGAGTATAGGGATCGCCGGTACTTCGGGCCGCCACGTAGCGGCTCCCCCCCGCAGAGAGCTCGTGTCCCTCGACCTGGCCGCTGATGCCCGATCCGGTTACTTCCGCCACTGCGGAGGGGGGCGTAAGCACCAGCCCCCGCTCGCGCGCTTCGGCAACCAGCGCCTGCGCGATGACGTGGTTGGACGCCTGGTCGAGCGAAGCGACCAGACGCAGCAGTTCGTCGGCGTCCCAGCTTGCGTCGATGGTGCGGATTTCGGCGACGTGGGCCACCCCATGAGTGAGCGTACCGGTCTTGTCGACAATCACCGTGCGCACACGGCTCAGGGCCTCGAGAGCCCCGCCATCCTTGATCAGGATGCCCTGGCCAGCGGCTCGCGAGATGCCCGAGATCAGCGCCACAGGCAGGGCGAGGATCAGCGGGCAGGGCGTCGCTACCACCAGCACCGCCAGCGCCCGCAGGTGGTCGCCACTCCACCACCATGCCGCACCGGCGATTGCCACCGTGACCAGCAGGAACCAGACCGCCAGGCGGTCGGCGACGCGGACTACGGGCGCCTTGGTCTGCTGCGCCTGTTCCACCAGCCTGACGATGTGCGCAAAGGTGCTCTGGGCGGCGGGATGCGTGACCGTCATCTCGAAAGCGTCGCCGGCATTGATCGAGCCACTCAGCAGCGCCTCGCCTGCCTTGTGCTTCACCGGCAAAGGTTCGCCGGTCAGCGCTGCCTCGTTCACCACCGCCGTCGTCGCCACGACCGTTCCATCCACCGGCAAGGTATCGCCGGCGCGGATCAGGATCAGGTCGCCGGGCACAAGCTCGCCAATCGGCACCTGCTCCAGCGCCCCGTCGCGCTTGCGCATAGCCGTGCGGGGCACGCGTCCCAGCAAGGCCGTGAGCTCGCGCTTTGCCCGTCCTTCGGCGAACTGCTCGAGGAGCTGGCCGCCGGCATACATGAGCCCCACCACATTGGCGGCGAGCGCCTCGCCGAACAGCAGCGCCGCACCCATCGAAAGCGCCGCGACGAGATCCAGCCCGACCGAGCCCCGGCGCAGGCTGGTGACGATTTCGACGAGCAGCACCACGAGAACCGGTGCGGTCGCCCCCGACCAGATGACGCGCGACAGCTCGGACGCGCCGACGACAGCGGCGATGCCGCCGACCGTCAGGCCCGCAACGGCCAGCACCACCAGGGCCAGTCGGGGCGACATCGGCAGGGCTGCCCTCCAGCGGGGCTGTGATGCGAGCTGGGTGTCGGTCATTGCGTCACCCGGCGCGGCAGGTCGACCACCGCATCGAAGCCGTCATCCTTGCCGTCGATGGGGGAGTGGAGCGTCAGGCGCCCTCCTGCCTGCTCGATGATTCCCCGCGCGATCGACAGGCCGAGACCGCTGCCGTCCGCAGTGGTTCCGCCACGCACGAAGGGTTGGCCGAGCTGCGCCAGCTCGGCGGCGTCCAGCGGCGGCCCCTCGTTCTGGATGTGCAGGGCTCCGGATGGGACAACGAACACCCGCACTGGTGCCGACGGCGAGCCATGCTTCAAGCCGTTCTCGATGAGGTTGCGCACCACGATGGCCAATGCATCGGGATCGATGCTGGCAGGCAGGCGCGTTGCCGCGCCAGGGTCGAACTGCACTCGGTCGCGCCAGGCCGTGCCGGCGTTGATGTCGCGGATGACCATGTTCAGCACAGGCATTTGGTCGATCTCGTCGTCCGTCCTGGCGAAGCCCGCTTCGATCCGGGCCAGCTGCAGCAGTTTTTCTGACAACTGCGACAGCCGTTTGAGGGCCGCCTCGATCTCCCGGACGCGCTCGATCCCCGGCTTGTTGGCAAGTTCCTCGGCCAGCTGCTGCGTCTGGGCCAGGGCACCGGCGAGCGGGGTCCGGAGTTCGTGGGCGCTGCGGGCGGCAAAGGCCCGTTCGGCATCGAGCGCCGCTTTCAATCGCTCCAGCAAAGCGCCGACCGCTTCGGCAATCGGCGCGAGTTCGACCGGGTGCCGGTCGGAGCGCAGCGGTTCGAGGTTGCGACTATCGCGTTGGGCGATGTCCCGCCGGAGGGCCTGAAGCGGGCGCAAGGCCAGCCGCATGGCCAGCCACACGCCCCCCGCGATCAGTGGGATGAGGGCCAATAGCGGCAGGCCGAGCGCCGCGATGCTGTCGCGAAATGCGGTGATGCGGCGATCGCTCAACTCGATGATGACGATCGAGTAGCCCGACCTGGGATCGGAGAGCGTGAAGGTCCGCTGCCCGTTCATTTCGCCAAAACCGGCCGGACTGCTGACGGCGATGTCGTCGGGCGCATGCTCGTCGCGGAGCACCAGAGCCCCGTCCCCGTCGCGCACGAGATAAGTGAAGCTCGCGTCGTGCGCGACGCCGCTCCGGGGGTGGTCGTCATCATCGCCATCACCGTCTTCCTGCTCGGCACCGACGATCAATCGTTCGATGCCGTGGTCGCGCTCCCGCAGATCGTGCACGGCCAGGGGCAGCAGTCGCAGCGCGCTCTCGCGCAGGCTGTCGTCATAGGCTTCGTTGAGTTCGCGCTGCATGACTGCAGCCGAGATGCTGGCCGCGCCGACCCACAGCAGCGCCATGCCGGCGCTGAGGCCGAGCGCCAGTTGCAGCGCGATAGACGGGCGGCGGCTCATTGCTGCACCTGGTAGCCGAGCCCACGGTTGGTGTGGACGAACTCCCGTCCCAGCTTCTTGCGCAATCGGCTGATGTAGACCTCCACGGCGTTGCTTTCGATTTCAGCGCCGAAAGCGTAGAGCGAATCCTCAATTTCCGATCTGGTGACGATCGCGCCGCGGCGCGCAAGCAGCCGCTCCAGGACTGCCCATTCGCGGGCCGTGAGGCCGACCGGCTTGCCATTGACGCTGACCCGGCGGTGCGCGAGGTCGACAGCGACCCCCGCGGCGACGAGGGTGGGTATGGGGCTGCCGCCATAGCGGCGGACGACAGCAGCGATGCGAGCGGCCATTTCGGCCAGATCGAATGGCTTGACCAGATAATCATCGGCTCCGGCATTGAGGCCTTCGACGCGGACGGCGATCTGATCCTGCGCGGTGGCGATGATCACCGGCACGGCATTGCCGGCAGTGCGCAGTTCGCGCAGCAGGTCGAGCCCACGGCCATCGGGCAGGCCAAGGTCGAGCACGACCAGTTCATAGGGGACGCCACCGAGGGCATGCCGCGCATCGTCGATCCGCTGCATCCAATCGGCGGCATGGCCGGCCGATAGCAGGTAGTCGCGGATGGCCGCGCCCAGTACGTGGTCGTCCTCGATCAGCAATATGCGCAAGGCGTCCCGAGCTCCTTGGCTGCACCTAGGCGCGCAACCTTACGCCAAGCTGAACGAGAAATCGCAGCGGCTTCAGCCTGACGTCAGGTTGGCATGTTCGAACCTCCAGCAGAGTTTGCATATTATGGAGTTCGGCAGATGAAGAAGCTTGCCGCGATGCTGATGCTGGCGACCGCGCTGGTGGCGCCGGCCACGGCCTGGGCCCGGGATGTGACCATCGAGGCGCAGATGGTGCGCTACTCGGGACGTCCCGCCTACCTGGCGGTCTATCTCACCGATCCGTCCGGGGCTTATCAGTCGACGCTCTGGGTTTCGGGGCACAAGACCAGGTACTATGGCGCGCTGCGCGGCTGGGCCCAGGGCGTATCGCAGGCCGGTTCGCTCAACCTCGACGGCATCACCGGTGCCAGCGTCGGTGGCGGCGAAACGCTGACCGTGCACGCCAGTCTGGCCGACACGCTGATCGATGCCGGCTACCAGGTGCACGTGGATACGGCAATCGAGGATGGCGGCCAATACTCCGACGACGCCGTGATCGCCGTGACATCGGCGCCAGGCACGGTCGATGGCACCGGCTACGTCAGCAAGCTGTCGATCAGCATGTAGGCAAGACAGATGCGCCGCTTGCACGCTCTGGCCGGCCTCCTGGGCCTGGCTCTGGTCACCTTCATGGCAATCACCGGCTTCGTGCTGTCGCTGCAGCCGGTGCTGGAGACAATCGGCGCCGCACCGAGCGTCGGTACGCCCAGCGTCGCCGCCGTTGCAGCGCGGGTAAACGATGCGGTACCGGGGCTCGAGCGGCTGGTGCGGCTGGCGTCGGGCCAGCTCGTTGCCTATGGCCGCGAGGGCGCGAGCCGCAGCGCCGTGATCGTGGATCCCTCGAACGGGACCGTGGTCGGCGCCTATGCCCCTTCACCGATATTCTCCTTCATCTCCGAGCTGCACCGTTCGCTCTTCCTCGGCCCGGCCGGCCACGGCATCGCCGGCGTCGGCGCGCTCGCCATCCTGGTTCTTTCCGTGAGTGGCATCGGCTTGCTGGTCCGCAAGATGGGCGGCTGGCGGCAGCTTCTGGCGACACCTCGCGGTAGCGGAGCGCAACGACTGCACACCAGCCTCGCCCGGGCTGCAGTACTGGCGCTCCTCCTCACCGCGTCCACCGGTATCTATATGTCGGCGGCCTATTTCGAGTTGCTCCCCAGCTCCGGCGCGGAGTTCTCCTTCGCGCCGAGCGGTAGCGGCGGAACCCCGGCTCCCATTGCCTCGCTCGATGGGCTGGCGGGCATTCCGCTCAGTGACTTGCGCGAACTGGTCTTTCCCGCCGCGAACGATCCCGGCGATGTGTTCACCGTCACCACCAGCTCCGGCGAGGGCTATGTCGACCAGTCGACGGGCGCGCTGCTCTCGTTCACGCCCAACAGCGTGTGGCAGCAGGCTTACGAGCTGATCTACATGCTCCATACCGGCCAGGGGGCTGCGGTGCTGGCGGTGCTGCTCGGTGTGGGCGCCCTCACCGCGCCGGCCCTGGCACTCACCGGTTCGGCGATCTGGTGGTTGCGTCGCCGCAGCATGCCGCGCGTTGTGCACAATGCGTCGTGGCGGGATGCCGATACCATCATCCTGGTCGGCAGCGAGTCCGGCAGCACCTGGGGCTTCGCCGCCAACCTCCATGAGGGGCTCGTTGCCTGCGGCCACCGCGTGCACCTTGCCGGCATGAACGATCTTCGCCGCTCCTATCCCGGGGCGGCCCGCCTGCTTGTTCTCACCGCCACCTACGGTGACGGAACGGCGCCTGCCTCGGCGCGTCAGTTTCTGACGCGGCTCGGATCGTTCAGTTCGCGGCCTGCCTTCGCCGTGTTGGGTTTCGGCGACCAGAGCTTTCCACAGTTCTGCGGCTATGCCGCCAGTGTCGAGGCCGCGCTGGCCGAGCGCGGGCTCGAGCCGTTTCTGCCGGTCTATGGCATTGACCGCCAGTCCCCTGCCGATTTCGCCGCCTGGGGCAATATCCTGGGCGAGCGGCTCGGCCTTGCGCTCGCGCTCTCCCACGTGCCACCCCGCCCGCGCACCAGCCAGTTCGTGCTGGATGAGCGTGCGTTGTTCGGGGCCGAGGTGCAGGCCCCGGTCGCGATGCTGCGGTTCACCATGCCGGAGCGCAGTCGCAGGCTCAGGCTCGGACGCCAGAAGCTGCCCCGTTTCGAAGCGGGGGATCTCGTCGGCATACTGCCACCGGGCAGCGATGTGCCGCGCTACTATTCGATAGCCAGCGCCTCGTCGGAGGGCGTGCTCGAAATCTGTGTCCGCAAACAGGCGAGCGGCCTTTGCTCGGAGTTTCTGCATGCGCTCGTGCCGGGTGACACGGTGGAGGCCTTTATCCGGCGCAACCCCGATTTCCGGCCCAACCGCAGCCGTCGACCACTGATCCTCGTCGGGGCGGGGGCAGGCGTCGCCCCGCTCGCCGGGTTCGTTCGCCGCAACCGGCATCGCCCCGTTCACCTGTTCTTCGGCGCCCGCGATCCGGGATCGGATTTCCTCTATCGCGACGAGATGCAGGAAGCGCTGGCCGAAGGGCGCCTCACCTCGCTCACGACCGCGTTCTCGCGCGTGCTGGGCGGCGGCTACGTGCAGGATCGCCTGCTCGAGGAAGGGGCACGGGTCCGCGAGCTGGTCGAGCGAGGCGCTCAGATCATGGTCTGTGGCGGCCGCGACATGGCGAGCGGCGTCCGCGAGGCGATGGACGCCTGCCTCGCGCCGCTGGGCCTTTCCGTCGACACCCTCAAACGGCGGGGACTTTATCTTGAAGATGCTTACTGAAACCGGGCTGGTCCGCCTGACTCTCAACGGGCCTACAATGGGAACCCGCTACTCGGCAGTGTTCTTCGGCAGGCCGGATCGACCGCTGGCCGAGCTGCATGAGGCGTTGCAGCAGAGTGTCGATGCTGTCGACGCCCAGATGTCCACCTGGAAGCCGGGGTCCAACCTGATGCTGCTCAATGGCGCCCCGGTCGGGACCTGGATCGACGTGCCCGAACAACTGACGACCGTATTGGCGGCAGCCCTGCAGGTGGGACAGGTTTCCGGCGGCGCCTTCGATATCGGCGTCGGCGAGCTCGTCTCTGCATGGGGCTTCGGTCCCGGTACAGGCGCGCCGGACCCCGACGCCATCGCGGCCGCGGGTGTCGTAGGGCGCGTGCCGGCGCATCTTGCCATCGAACTGGATCTTGTCGGCAGACGCGTGCGCAAGCATAGCCCGATGAGGCTCGACCTTTCCGGCATCGCCAAGGGCTATGGCGTGGACGAACTGGCCCGCGTGCTCGAGAGTCACGGTATCCAGCGCTATCTGGTTGCGATCGACGGCGAGTTGCGGGCCGGAGCGCCCAAACCGGATGGCTCCGGCTGGCGCGTTGCCGTGGAGCGTCCCGAGTTCGGGCGTCGCGCCGCCGACGGGGTGGTCGAGATCACCGGAGCGGCGCTTGCCACCTCGGGCGACTACCGGCATGCGGTCGAATTCCGCGGTGACCGCTACAGCCACACTATCGACCCGCGGCGGCAGGTTCCGCTCCGCAACGGCCCGGCTTCAGTAACCGTACGCGCCGCGACCGCAATGCAGGCGGATGCCTGGGCAACCGCCCTGATGGTCCTCGGTCCCGAACGCGGTAGCGAACTCGCATCGACACTCGACCTCGAGGTGCTGTTCGCCGAGCGCGGCATCGATCCGACCGACGTTGATCGACCGACCACCCCGGCCCCTGAAAGGAGGAGCTACCATGACCAGAACTATCGCTAGGCTCGCTGCAACGGCATGCGGGATCTGTCTGCTCGGCGCGCTGCCGGCCGCCGCGGCCGACATCCGCGGCCAGCTCACGCCCGACCTCATCTACGACCACTGCCGCGCCGCCGGAGTGGGCAGTGAGGCCGAGGGCACCTTCATGTTGCCGGATGGCCGCCGCATCAACGGCACGGTGCTCTGCACCGCCGAGGACCTCGTTGCCGCCAAGGCCAAGCCGTCGCGCCATCGCGAAGACGACGAGGAGGAGGATGATGACCCTCTGGAGGGCTACGACGCCTGACTGAACGGGGCGAGGCCTTGGCCCTAGACGACCGTGCCGAAAAGGGCGCCGATGGCGGCCGTGATCAGCATGGCGAGGGCGCCCCAGAACACGACCCGGGCGGTCGGCTTCCACGGCGAAGCCCCGCCCGCGGCAGCGCCGATGGCGCCGAGTGCCCCCAGAAACACCAGTGAAGCAAGGGCGACCGCCCAGATCAGCCAGGCGCTCGGCGCCACCAGCACGGCAAGCAGCGGCAACGCCGCCCCCACCGAAAAGGTCACGGCCGAGGTAAGCGCTGCCTGTACCGGGCGCGCGGTGGAGACCTCCGACAGCCCAAGCTCGTCGCGGGCGTGAGCACCGAGGGCATCCTTGGCCATCAGCTGGTTGGCGACTTGCGCGGCGAGGGGCTCGTCGAGCCCGCGCGCCACGTAGATCGCGGTGAGCTCGGCATGCTCCGCAGCGGGTTGGTTGGCAAGTTCCCAGGCTTCCTTGGCCAGGCTGGCTGTCTCGGTATCGGACTGCGAGCTCACCGAAACATACTCCCCAGCCGCCATCGACATGGCGCCGGCGACCAGCCCAGCCACCCCCGCGACGAGAATGGCACTCTTGTCCCCCGAGGCTGCCGCAACCCCGATGATCAGGCTTGCGGTCGAGACGATTCCATCATTGGCGCCGAGCACTGCGGCCCTGAGCCAGCCGACACGACCGACCTGATGATCTTCGGTATGGATCTTCATCCTGGTCATAAGAGAATCCTTTATCCTGCCTGCCGACCCCACGGGCGTCGCATCCGGCTCAAGCGCTGGTCCATCCCATGTCGGCGGGCAGCACGGCGCCGTTGATGTGGCGGGCCTCGTCGGAGGCGAGGAACAGCACGACGTTGGCGATATCGATCGGCTCCAGCATACCCGGGTTGACAGCGTGATAGGCGCCGAGCCGGGCAAGCGCCGCCTGATCGAGACGGGCTTGATCGACGCTTTGCATGATGTTGGTCGACACCCCGCCGGAGGCCACCACGTTGCAGCGGAGGCCGGATTTCGCATATTGGAATGCCGTACTCCGCGTCAGGCCGATCAGCCCATGCTTCGACGCGGTGTAGGCCGCGCCCGCAGACCCTCCACCCAGGCCAGCAACCGACGCGATGTTGACGATGGCGCCGCCGCCCTGTCCGAGCATCAAGGGCACGGCGCGGCGCATGGCGAACATCGGCCCGTCGAGGTTGACTGCGAGCACTCGGCGCCAGGTCTGATTATCGACATCTGCGACAGAAGCGAACAGGTCCATCACGCCGGCATTGTTCACCAGGATGTCGAGGCGGCCGAATTCAGCGATCGCGCGGTCGATCATCCCCGAACACTGGGCTTCGTCCGACACGTCGACGGTCATCGGCACGATGCTGCCACCGATCGCGGCCGCGGCCGTTGCCACCGCCTCGCCGTGCCAATCGGCGGCGAGGACTTTGGCGCCCTGTTCGACCAACAGCCTGGCAATGGCCAGCCCCATGCCGGAGCCCGCTCCTGTGACGACGGCAACCTTGTCCTTGACGCGCATGCTACTTCTCCTTCCGCAGTCGGCCGAGAATGTCAGTCGACCGCCGCGGGCCTCTTGATCGAGGTCAAGCATCGGAAGGGGCTCCTTCAGGCCATCAGGGCGACAGCACCGCGGCGCCCTTGATGGAGCCGGACCTGAGGTCCGCCAGAGCCCGGTTGGCGTCGTCCAGACGATAGCGTGTCACCGTCGTCTCCAGTCTCAGCGATGCGAGGCGGGCAAAGAACTCGGTGGCGTCCGCCGTGGTCAGGTTTGCCACCGAGGCGATCTCCCGCTCGCCCCACAGGTCGGCATAGGGAAATGTCGGGATGTCGCTCATGTGGATGCCGGCGCAGACGACCCGGCCGCCCTTGCGCACCAGCCGCAGCGAAAGCGGTACGAGCTCGCCTGCCGGCGCGAAGATGATGACCGCATCGAGCTTTTCGGCGGGGTGCTCGTTGGTCCCACCGGCCCAGACGGCGCCAAGACCGCGGGCGAAGGACTGGCCGCCGGTATCGCCGGGCCTGGTGAAAGCGTAGACCGCGACGCCGTCGGCATGGGCCAACTGGGTGATGATGTGGGCCGCCGCGCCGAAGCCCATCAGACCCAGGCGCTGCGGCTCGCCGGCCCGCCGGTAGGAGCGAAAGCCGATCAGCCCGGCGCAGAGCAGGGGGGCAAGGTGGGAGTCGTCCCCGGCGGGCGGCAGGGGCACGCAGTTGGCAGCGCGGGCGACGCAGTATTCCGCATAGCCGCCATCGCGGTCATAGCCAGTGAATTGCGGCCGGTCGCAGAGGTTCTCCTGTCCGGCGCGGCAGAACCTGCACTGCCCACAGGTGCCGCCAAGCCAGGGCACGCCGACCCGGTCGCCGACGGCGAAGCCCGCCGCACCGGCCGCCACGAGCCCGACGATCTCGTGCCCCGGCACAAGGGGCAGCCGATGCGCCGGCAGGTCGCCGTCGACGATGTGCAGGTCGGTGCGGCAGACGCCGCAGGCGGTGACCCTGATCAGCAGCTCGTCCGGCGCCGGGGTGGGGATGGGGATGTCGTCGAGCACCAGGGGACTGCCGACCTTGTGCAACCGCATGGCACGCATTTCAAACCTCCAGGGCTCAGAAGGCGCCGACGATCCGCCGTACCGGCGCCAGCAGTTTGCCGGCCTCTACGAGGACGAAGGCGCTCAGGGCAGCGGCGGCGGCGACAGCCAGCTCGATCACGGAAGGCAGGCCGAAATAGAAGATCCCGCGCAGCGCCGGAACGTAGAGGGCCAGCACGATCAGGGTCAGCGTAGCGCCGGCAATGGGTACGAACAATGGCTGCGGGCGGGGCAGGGTACCGGTGAACAGCGAGTGCTGGCTCGAGTTGCTGAGCACCAGTCCGAGGTTGCCGATGATGGTGGTCACGATCGTCATGGCTCGCGCGACATCGGTGTCGACTCCGATAGCCAGGGCGCCCGCATAGATGCCGAACGCCGCGACGAGCACCGCCGTGCCTTGTGCGAGGCCATAGAACAGCTGCGGCAGCGCGGCGACGCTCTCGCTGCGCCGGCGCGGCGGACGGCACATGATGTCGGGCTCCGGCGGCGTGTCCTCGAAGGCGAGCGAGGACATCGAGTCGACGACCATTTCCAGGACCACGACATGGAGCGGCCAGATGATGACGGGCAGGCCGAGGACCACGGGAAGAAAGCCCAGTCCGGCGATGGGGACGTGCACTGCAGCAATGTAGATGATGACCTTGCGCAGGTTATCGAAGATCCGACGCCCCAG